>JBCBLB010000027.1:0-28831 GCA_038520555.1 Myxococcota bacterium
CACTTCCGGTCCGGGTGGGGCCAGCTGGGAGGGACATCGATGTGTTGGTCTTCCTTCGTCGTTTCATTGCGTACGTTTCCGTTCTTCAGGTCGCGAGAATTGCGAACTGGAGAGGATGAGGGGCGAGGCACCCCAAAAGGAAAGGGGCCCCCGATCCTGGTGATCGGGGGCCCCTTGTACCGTCGCTGGATTGATGGTTTCAGCCCAGTCAGACGCCCCCGATACTGCGGTTATTCCGCAGCTTTTTGCTTCGTTCTTCCAAAGCTTTTCTGCCCTGGGAGCCGAGGGCCCTCAGGGTCAGCGGGAGCTGTGATTGGAGTGGCGAAGACATTGAAGTGCGTCTTTCCTGTTGGTTAGACTTACTGTTCGTTTATGCGCAACCGAACCGACTGTCAAGGAGAACATCGGCTGTACAACACAGTTGCTTGAGCCGTGTGTTGAAGCCCGATAAGACAGCCCCCCTATGAGCGCCGCCCATCCCATCCACTATGTCGTCGTCGATCTGGAAGCGACCTGCTGGTCCCTTGAAGCGGATCGGGATCTTCGCCTGCGCCAATCTGAAGAGTGTGAGATCATTGAGATCGGTGCCGTCGCGCTGGACGCGGATCTGACCCCACTCGATGAGTTCCAGACCTTCGTGCGTCCGGTTCGTCACCCGATCCTATCGGCGTTCTGCACGCGGCTGACCAGCATCACCCAGCAAGACGTCGATCCGGCGACCACGTTCCCCTCTGCCTATGCGGCGTTCGTGTCCTGGATGGGCGGCCATACCGACGGGCTCACGTTCGTCTCATGGAGCCGATGGGATCACCGTCAGCTGGCCCGGGAATGCAGACTTCACCAGATCCCCCACCCGCTGTGGCACCCGGTCGACGCCAAGCTTGAATTCACCGAGTGGGCTCGGGCAAAGACCGGGCTTCGCCTTCGCTACGGGTTGGCCCGGACCCTGGAATACCTGAACATCCCCTTCTCTGGAACCGCGCACCGTGGCATCGACGACGCCCGAAACCTTGTGCAGGTCTTCCAACACATCCGGGACCTGGGGCGGATCTCCGATGGTGCCCGTCGGACCCTCGCAGTGATGCTCCAGCGCGATCCGACGCCGACCCACGTCGGCCACCTCAAGTCCGTCGACGCCAACGCCCGGCAATGGTTTCCTCGTGTAAAAGAAGAGCTGATTCGCCTGGGGCTGGCCGAAGATACCGGCCTGGGGCGCGGGCTGGTCCTCACCGACCGGGGCCGCGGCGCCGTCACATCAGGGAAGATCGACCTCACCCCCACTGGCGACCCGTAGCACGACCGCCTCGATCGGGAACGAATCCGCCCCCACCGTTGCCCGCCCGGTCGCCCGAAACACGGTTCGCATCGGTCGGCCGGCCAGCATCGCTTCTACGGCCAGCAGGTGTCCGAGCGGATCCGTTACCCCCTTGACCCCGTCCGGTGACAGCGAGATCGACAGCGACGGGCCCTGGACCTCGACCGCACCATCTGTCGCGAACGTGGCCCGGACCTCGTCCAACGGAAGGGCGGTGTCGCCGGACACCGCCCAGGCCAGCTGCCCCTCGCCCTCCTGAATGATACCCATCGAGAGCTTTGGATGAAAGGTCACCATCACCGACCGGCTGATTCCCACCCGGGCGTCGCCGCCGGTGTGGAGGAGCACGCCGCGGCCCGAGAACAGGCCCCCGCGTGGCCCCGAGCGCACCCCCCCGGTCACCTGCACCTCGGTCGACAGGGCCTCGACGCTCCACTGCCGGTGGCCGACGGCCCATGTCTCAACCCGCCGCTGCCCACGGGCCGTCGGCGTCAGCCGAAACTGCCCGGCGATTTCGTTGGGCTCATCGACCCGCCCCACCCACCCCTCGCCCACGCGCAGCAAGGCGTCCTGGCTGAGGGTGATGGCGTCTCGCTCCGGGGGGATATCGACCGCATCGGGCGGAGAGTGCCGGGCGAAGCGGATCGGCGGCTGCGCATCGGTCCACAGGTCGAGGTGCAGTCGCCCCTGCCCGCGTAACACCCCGGTGTTGCCCGCCATCCACTGCACATCCAGGATCCGATCGTCGTTGGTCAGGGCCAGCAGCTCCCACCGCTCCTGCCAACTCAGCGCTTCGGGCGGTGTGTCCGGTGTACACCCAAAGAGCATCGCCAGGATCAGCGCGAGGGGCACAGATCGGTCCGTCGGTTGAAGGCCGCGTCCAGCTCGGGGTGCGCGACATATCGCACCGACATGGGGAGGTCCCCGCCGTCCACACACCATCGCTTCAGCTGTCCCGCGTCCCGGGCATAGTTCAGCCGGTCATGGAGCAGCCCCTCCCCCGATCGGCGGCACCAGCGCTGCCGTCCAGCCGGCTCCGCTGCGCACAACGACACATCCAGCGGACGTTCCCTGCTCAGGATCTGCCGATACATCAGCGTCCACGCCTTCTCATCGTCGGGCAAAAAGCCCAACGTCTTCAGCAGCGATGGCGCGTCCTGGGGCAGGTTTGCGGTGTAGACCCGTTGCTGGAGGAGGTGGAGTCGACAGTCCTCTTGAAAGCGGCCCGCCCGGTCGCACAACGTCGGCAGCGAGGCCCGCTCGGCCACCATAAACCAGCACTCGTCGGCCTGAAGCCCAACGTCGATCTGCTCACACAGCGCCTGCGCGATCGGGGCGTCGTCACGAGCGAGGGCTTCAGCGGCGGCGGTCAGACAATCCCCGCGCAAGGCAGCGTCCAGCAACGGCGCACAGATCGATGCAGCGTCTTCAGGACGCGCCGAAACCGCGACGAGCGCCTGGCCATACGCGAGGCCATCATCGATGCTCGGGGCCGGTGTCCGGTCGCAGGCTGTGAGGAAAAGCAGCGTGAAGATGTGTCCTTTTCTCGCCCTCGACATACCCAACTATACTGTACTCCTCTCCGTGGAGCGTTCAATGTCATGGTTTATGGTGATATGCTCGCTTGCCTTCGCTGAAGAACACGCAGGCCGCGGTGACGCGCACGCCGAAGACCATGGAGGCGCGGCCGGGCACCGGGCGTTTGGGATCAAGGCGGTCAACCTGACCGCCATCTCGGATGAGGCGACGGCGTGGCTGGGCTCGGGGTTCATCCTGGAGGCGCCCCTCAGCGAGCGGTGGGTCATCGAGCTGGCCGGCCATGGCCTGTGGGGGACGGCACGGGCGCCAGGCTTCGCGGTCCCGGTCGACGTCCTGTTCAAACGAGCCTGGATGGTCGACCAGTGGGTCATCACCGCCGGTGGCGGCCCCTCCCTGACGGGCTTCTGGCACGAGCAGGAGGCGTCGCTGTTTCCCGGCGCCCTCGCCAGCGCCGGCGCGTCCTGGTGGTTCCATGACGACGGCTGGGGGCTGCTCCTCGAGACCGACGCCGGCGGCGCACTCGAAGAAAGACGGCTCGTCGCAGAGATCGAGACCGCCCTCGGCCTCGTCAAGACCTTCTAAGAACCGATGCGTTTTTTTCGGTGGGGATCCCCCATCCCCGGCACCTGCGATAAAAGCGCGCCGCTGCTCTTCGGAAGCCGACGTCGGAAGACACAACGCGAAAAATCGACCCTCATACGGAATCGAGACGAACCGGAACGGTTCAGAACGATGCAGTCGGAGCTCCGGCGTCGAAGCCCCTCTCAGAGGGCCTCGATCTCTTCGATCTCGCGCTGCAGCTCGTCGAGACTGGCCCGGGCCTTGTCGAACTCCTCCTGCATCTCGTCGAGCTCTTCCTTCAGCTCGTCGGCGCGCTCCTCGAAGAACTCGGTGACCTCTTCGAGGGCGTCCTCAAGGTCGTCGACCCGTTGGAGGGCGGACTGGAGCTTGCGGATGTCCTTGTCGGGCTTGTCGAACTCCTCCTGGAGGTCGGACAGCTGATCGCGGAGGTCGTCGAGGTCTTCGGCGCCCCGCATCTCCTTGACGGCCTTCTGCTCAATCTCAAAGGCTTCTCTGGCCTCATCCAGGTCTTCCCTGGCGTCCTCAAGATCGCTCTCGGCGCGGGCGAGCTGCTTCTTGAGGGCGGGCAGGGTGGCCTTGCGACGCTCATTCTCCAGCCGGGTGGCCTCATCTTCGGCGGCCCTACGGGCGGCTTCAGCTTCCTGGCGAGCGCGCGCTTCTTCCTGGCGCTGGCGCTCCGCCTCTTCGGCGCGCCGCTTGTCTGCTTCGGCCTTCTTGCGGGCACGCTCTTCGCGCTCTCGCTGAATCTCCTCAGGAGACTTCCGAGGCACTTCCGTCTTGCGTGTTTCCTTCTTGGGTGTTTCCGTTTTGGGAGCGTCCGTCTGGATGGTCGGCGCGGTGTCGTCCTTCTTCTTGCCTTTGCGACCGGCGCGGCTGGTCTGGACGTCTTCCGCAGCCTGCTGTTCGTCCATGACGACGTCGCTGGCGCCTTCGCCGATGCGGACCTCGGGTCGGGGCGCGGAGATGCGGAAGATCCGGGCCGCGTCGACGAGGGCGCGCTGGACGACGCTGGCCGATGCGCTGCCTTTCTCGACGACGAGGACGAGCTTCTTGCCGTCCTTCATCACGGTCCCCTCGACGGCACCGCCGCCCCGGAGGAGCGCGAAGCTTCGGTCACGTCCCTGACCGCCCATGATGAAGGCGGGGTTCCCCCCGAGGGCGGCCCACCTGGGGTTGATGATGAAGGGCGCGGGCTTGCGGACCCGCCGAACCTGTCGCAGCGACCGCTCCATCGCGGAGACGGCCCTGAACTCAAGCGGTGTGACGACGGCGATGTTTCGCTGCGGCAGGGCAACGCCCGCCTCACGGCCGAGCTGGGAGATGAGCCGGGTCATCTCTTTCTTGGGCGGTCGCCCCCCTTTCTGGCGCGTGAACAGCAACAGCTGACCGACGCGGATCACTTCGCCCCAGACGGTGGCGCTGCCTTCCTTCAGCTCTTCGGCGAGGGCACGGCTGACCCGACGGCCCGGAGAGGCGAGCAGGAGCAACGGCTGCCCATCGAGGATCTTGCTACGGGACTTAAACATGAAGCGCGCCGGCGAGCTGATGCGCTTGAGCCGGGACAGCGAAGCCTTGATCTTGGCTGGGTCCTGCACGTCCTCGAGGGATTCAAAATTCATCTTCTATCCTCCGCTGGCGGCCATGATATCCAAAACCACGCCTGATTGCCGTCTCGCTGGCCTATCGCGGAGGTTACCCGATGGATCCCCTCAACTTGTTGTACGACCAGGTCGCCGCCGGAGAGGCGCAGCCTCCCCGGGACTATAACGAATATAAGCGGATGATCGCACGCGCGCGCAGCGCGGCCCGTGGCGGGGACGCCGACGCCCGGCTCGCCGGCGTGGCCGTCCTCGAAGCGATCAACACCCACTGGGCGCACTCTGCGCTGCGCGAGTTCCTCCGAGATGACTCACCGACGGTGCGCGCACGGCTGCTCCGGGCCGCGGTGACGGCCGGTGAAGCCGGCCTGGGCCTCTTGCGTGAGCTGGCCCGGGACACCGACCCCTCACTCGCACTCGAAGCGGTCGGCTACCTCGGACAGGTGCCAGACCGCGGCGCAGCGAGCGCGATGCGCCGACTGCTCACCCACGACGATCCGCGGCTGCGCGCCGCCGCCGCAGAAGTCCTCGGGAACATCGCAGGGCCGGGACTGGTCATCGCTCTCCAGCGCCTCGTCGACGATGATCCGGACGCTCAGGTCCGCGACGCCGCCGCCCTCGCCGCCAGACGCATCAACGGCGAGCAGCCAAAATCCGACCCCGCCCCCTGGTGGCAGGACCCCGACCAGGACACCACCGCGTGGACCCCTGCCCAGCCGATTGATGCCCCCGATGAGCTGCCACGGGACGCACAGGCGCTCGCCCAGCTGCTCGGTCAGGTCCGCGACACCGATCAGATGCGCATCACAGAGGCCTTCGCCGCATGCGGCGAGTCCGAGATGCGGACGGCCCTGCGCGCGGCCCAACCCAACAAGGGGCGCGACCTGAACGTCGGCATCGCCGTCGCCGCGCGGCGGCTGGGACGAGAGGACTGGGGCATGCCGATCCGTCGCCTGCTGCTGGATGAGGACCCCGGCGTACGCATCGCTGCCGCCGACACCCTCGGCGCGATCGGAAAGGTCGCAGCGATCATCCCGGTCCGCGACCTGCTCAGCGACACGATCCCCGCGGTCCGCTATGCCGGTCTGCGTGCCCTCGACCAATTGGTCAACCTCGATGAGCTGCAACGCTACACCTACCTCCTCAAGGACGAACAGGATCCAGACGTGCTGGCGATGCTCTACACCATCCTCAATCCAGAGGAGTAGGCGTGGCCATCATCGCCCGTCTGCTCCAACTCCAGACCCCCGACCGCGATGTCCTCCCCATACAACACGCCGACATCACCCGCGCAGACAACGGCGACGTCCTGCTCCGATTCAAGGTCAGCCGCACGGTCTACAACACCATCGACCAGCAGGCACTGTTCCATCTGCACCCCGAAGTCCGCAACCCGTCCTTCGTCGGCTCGTTCTCTGAACACCAGGACATCGAAATGAGCGCCCGATTGCACCCGAAGATCGCCGCGTCGCTGAGCGAAGACGGTGACGACGCCCTCGCGCATGCAGTTCAGGCGGCACCGTTAGAGGCGCCCTGCCGACAAACAGAAAGCTACTATGCCCTGAGCGTCGCCCAACGGGTTCATCCGCGAATCAAGACGGGCTTCAACACCCGCTGGGCAGAGCACGAGGAATAACGAAACAACCCGGCGCAACTGCGCCGGGTTGAGGTGTCTCCGTATCGGTCCTGGGACAACAAGCCGCGTGGTGTCCCCACGTTCGCCTGGGGGGCTCTACTCCCCCTACGGCGTCGAGGATGACCACGTCAGCGGGGTCGGTGCAGATCCTCGACGCCGTAGGGGGAGTAGAGCCCCCCAGGCGAACGTGGGGACACCGCATTACCCCGGATTGTTGTGATGAATCTTGAAAGAGCAGTTTCGAGCTTCGCTGCGAAGCTCGGCAACCGATGAGGGTTGCATGTGCGAGACACGCCATCCATATATGGACTCCCAAACCAATGCGCATGCCAGAAATTGTCCGCCTTAAAAAAGACAAGGATTAAAAAGTACTTTTATCGATCAGATAAATCATAGGGGGTTGCATGTCGGACACGTTCATGCTTCGGATATCGAAGGCGCCCGATGTACAACGCATGGCACGATGACTGGCCAAAACGCGCCTGTTTGTCTCGAACCCAGAATGCGTTGTTTGTCCGTGTAGAATCCGAACATGATGCAGAATGGTCGATCGGCGGCCCTCACCATGCCTCGCGGTGGTTTCAGAGCACAGATGGGCCGAACCTGGATCGTGAACTTCGTCCGTCGCTCACGCTGCGCACGTCCCTCAAAGACGACCCCCTCACCATGAGGCGTCCTCAATTTTCATCATTTAACTGCTTCAAATAAAGCAATTAACTTTATTACCAGGTCTGGTACGTACATTGCTCCGAGGTGGGTGTCCCATACCATGGAGCCCCTCATGACCCCCACAATGACCTACACCCCGACGATTTCGGAGCGTACCTGGACATCGCGGCACGAGGCCACAGGCGGCCCCGTCCGGTTCCAGCAAACTCGTCTGATCACCCCGACGATGGCCGCGATGATCGTTACCTCGGTCGCGGTATCCTTCGTCACGACGCCCTGGCTGACGGCAGCGTTCTTCGCCTTCCTCGTTGAGGGCTGACGCCTCTACTCCGCCGCGGGTTGGAGGTCCTCCTGGGCCACGCCTGCGGCGGGCCACACCTGCTTCAGCGCCGACGGCGTCGACATCACAAACCACGCCGCTGTCGCCAGCCCCACGAGGCCCAGCACCCCAAGCAGCGCCCCCAGCCGGCTCCGGTCAGGGATGTGCGTTGGCGGCCGTGGCGTCGCATGAACGTCGGCGAGGGGACTCAACGCCCCCAACGACGGCCCGCGTGACAAGGTCGGGACCGGCGCGTCGGCGAGCCCCATCTCCACCATCGCGTTCTGGAGCGCCGAGGCCATCGCCTGCGCAGAGGGGTACCGTTCGTCGCGGTGATAGAGCGTCGCCCTCCGAATCACCACCGCGAGCGGCGCCGGCACCCCCGACAGCAGCTCTGGATCCAGATCGACGGCGAACAGATCCTTGGGCAGCGAGCCGGTCAACAGGGCGAACAGCGTCGCGCCGGCCGCATAAATGTCGGTCCGTGGATCGACATTTTTGGCATCGGTGCGCTGCTCGGGAGGCATGAACGCCCAGGTGCCCATCGTGACGCCAGTGCGGGTCATTGCCTGCTCGTCATCGCGAATCCGGGCGATGCCGAAGTCGGTGAGCCGCACCCGCCCGTCCGCGTCGACGAGGAGGTTGTGTGGCTTGACGTCCCGATGAATCACTCCCCGGACATGTGCGTCCTCCAGGGCGTCGAGGACCTCGATGAGCGCGCGAACGGCTTCCACGGCGGGGAGCGGCCCGCTGTCATCCAACCGATCCCCGAGGCTGCCGCCTTCGACGAACTCCATGACGATGGCTGCGTCACCGTCGGCGATGAACACATCGAAGACCTGGACCACACCGGGGTGGGTCAGCCGCGCCATCGCCCGCGCCTCAGCGAGGAAGCGGGCACGCATGGCGGCGTGTTGGAACATCGCCGGGTTGAGCCGCTTGAGGGCGCGACGAACATTGAGGCGCTCATCATAGACCTCATAGACCGTGGCGGCAGCCCCCCGCCCGACCTCTCGGATCACGCGGAACCGGTCGATGATCTTCGCCTCCGTCATGGGTTGTGTCCTCCCCCCGAACCGAACAACGCTCGATCGCGCCGATCTCATCCCCTGATCGTAGCGCAGATGAGGTATCCTGCGCCCGTGGAGGAGATGATACCGCTGGAGATGCTGCTGGGACGTGCGGGCCCTCTCCCTGCCCAGGCCGCTGTGACGCCGCGGGTGCAGCCGCTGTCTGCCTGGCGGCGGCCGCTGCCGGGCGGGCCGGGGACCACCGTGCTCGTCGCCGAAGCGTTCTGGGACGTCGCGCACGTCGCGGTGTCCCCCCCGGCGCAGACCGCCGCCCTCCGACAGTGGGCTGACCAGACCCGATACGAAGACGCGGCCCACTCCGTCGAGCACAGCATTGACCTGTGGAAACGCCGGCTGGGACCCGGGTGGTTCGAGCGCCTTCGGCGGATGCCCGCTGACGCGGCCCGAAGCCCCGAAGAGCCCGACGCGCCACTGTGGACCGATGAAGCCGGCAACACCGAGCGCGCCGAGACTGTCCAGGATGCGCTCGAGCGATGCCTTCAGGGAGAGACCCTCTGCCGCATCGTCTGGATCAACGCCGCCCCCCATGAAGCGCTCGCCATCCTCACCGGTGCGCCGATCTTCGCGGGGCTGTGGCGAGGCTGGCACCGCGATCTGGGGGCGCGCCCCGTGTTCCTTGGCCCAGACACCATCCGCGCCGTCGTCCGGCGCCCGCCAGGAGATGAAGACACCATCCGTGCGCTCGCCGCAGCGGCGCTGTGCCTTGACCCCAGGCTCGGTGATGACGGCGCACCGTTTTTGCTGTGGTGGTTGATGGACAACCACCTCTGGCGCCTGCAGTGGCGATCCTGAGCGCCGCTCAGCGGTGCCAGATCGGGCCATCCTCAGCATGTGCCGTCGCTGGAACGCGTGGAAGAATCTGACGAAGATACGCATCGATGGTCCGGGTCGGGTCCCAGTGCCGTGGGTAGCCCAGCGCCACCTCTTCGAACCGGACGCCATCCCGCCAGTCCGTCGCCCGCATATGAAGATGCCCGTTGACCACAACGTCCACAGGATAGGTGCGGTGCCAGTCCGTCGTCTCCCGTGTGCCACACCAGGGCACAAACCGGGGGATGCGGAACAGGCGGATCAGATCGCGGCGCAGCGGATAATGGTTGATCAACACCAGCCGCTCCCCTGAAGCCACGGTATCCAGGCGCGCCCGGGTCTCTGCCAGACGCGCGGCGCACCACTCGGCCGCGGATTGATACGGTTCCGTGGAGAGATACCGCTCATCTGCCGAACGGATCCCGCCGAGCGCCGCCCACTCCACGACCTGCTCCGGGGTCCGCCCCGGCGGGCCAAACGAGTAGTCATAGCCGATGAACAGCGGGGCGATCCGGGTCGGCGGCCCGTCGCCCGGCCACAGCGGCCAGGGGTCCTCGGGCGTCAACACCCCATACTCCCGGCTCACCTCGACCAGGTACCGATAGCGGGCCTGCCCCACCTGCTGACATGGATCGCGCGGGGTCGTATACAGCTCATGGTTGCCTGGAACCCAGATCAGCTGTGCGAACCGCGGCGCCAGGATCTCGTAGCACATCCGGAGGTGCACTTCGGTCTCGCCCACGTCACCCGCCACGATCAGCCAATCAGACGGCCGCGGCGTGATCGACAACAACGCGTCTCGATTCTTTCGATGGCCCAGGTGTAGATCGCTTATCGCCCACAGGTTGATGCTCATGGCCACCCGCTAACCTGCTCCGTCAGGGCATCCCCATCCGGGCTCCGCCATCGGTGATTCGGGGAAAATCATGTCAGCGGATGGAGAACCGGCTAGGACACCGTATCTGGCGAATAATACGGTCATCAATAAAGAACGCGCGGAGATGACCGACTGAGCTCCACAGCGTTTCGAGGCGTGTGAATGTTCTCCTGGATTGTTGATAAAGAGCTGCGACTTCAGAGCGGCCCCAATCCCGGCGCTCCGTTGGCCGATCTTTTCGATGATCTTCCCGATGAGTTCCCCATCATCGCCACCCGGCATGCGCTCGCCGGGCGGACCTACACCGTCGCGTTTGACTGGGACGGCCAGCCCTGGCGGGTCCGGGTTCGCCCGGTGCGCACCCCCAGCGGCCATGTGGTCTCCGCCGCGGGCGTCTGCGCGCCCATCAACATCATCCCTGGCGATCCCGCCGGCTTCACCCGGTCCATGGTCCAGCAGGGGCGGCTGTTCAGCCGGCTGCGCCATGACCTCAACAACCTCTTCGGCGTCATCATCAACTATGTCGACCTCGCGGAGCGAGAGATCGCCAGCGGTCGGGCGCTCACCGATGAGCTGACCCAGATCCGCGCCGTCACCCACCGGGCGGTGGATATGGTCGGGGACCTGCGCCGTATGAACAACCCTCTCGAAGCCCGCCGGATGGCCGTCAACCTGCACCGCTGGCTGCCTCGTCAGCTCGCCCAGCACCAGCACGACTACCCCAACGTCCAGATCACGATGCAGCTCGCCCCAAAGACCCCCGACCTGTTGGTCGTCGAAGCGGATCTGCGCCTGTTGTTGAAGGAGGCGCTGTCCAATGCCGCCGCAGCCTGCGGCCCGAACGCAGAGATCCTGGTCGAAGCCCGCCCCGCATCGCTCGATGAATCACAGACCATGGGATGGCCGGCCAACCCCGGCGACTTTATCCAGCTCACCATCTGCGACAATGGCCGGGGGATGCCCGTCGCCGAACTTCAGCAGGCTCCTGAGGCGTACTTCTCGACCCGACGAAGCCGGGGGCTCGGGCTCACGCGCATCGCCAGCATCGCCCGACAGCACGGCGGCATCTTCAAGCTCGACAGCGCGCCCGATCTGGGCACCACCCTCACGCTGTATTTCCCCCAACAGATTCAGGCCCTCCCTCCCGAACCGTCCCTGCCCATCTTCAACCCCGCCGGGCATACGCCCCGCGCGCGGGCCCGCGGTGCCGTGGTCTCCCATCGGATCCTGCTCGCCGATCCCACCGCCGATGTTCGGGGGGCCATGGCCCGTGTCCTCAACCATGCCGGGTATACCGTCACAGAAGCCAGCGGCGGGGACGACGTCCTCCGGAAGTTCACCGGCGACCCCGACGGGAGCGACATCGTGCTTATCGATGAAGAGCTGCTGATCGGTGAACATACAGACCTCGCGGAGAGACTCCGGACGATGAAGCCCAACATGCCCGTCGTGGTGGCCGCCACCGATCCCCCTGAGGTCCGCTCGGGGGACTTCCTCCCCAAGCCCTGCTCTCCCAAAAGCCTGCTCGAGCACTTGAGACGACTGATGGGTTAAAATCCGACAATGGGTTAAAATCCTGGGAGAACGCCCACACCTCGGAGCCTCTATGTCGACGCCCGCCGCCATCGCCATCGTCGGAGCAGGCCCCTCCGGCTTCTACGCCGCCGATGCCCTGCTCCGCGCCAACACACCAGGCCGTGCGCTGCGCGTCGATCTGATCGATCGCCTGCCGACCCCCTTCGGGCTCGTCCGCGGCGGCGTCGCGCCCGACCACCAGAACATCAAGCGCATCACCCGGGCCTTCGAGAAGACCGCAAGGCACGAACACTTTCGGTTCCTCGGCAACGTCACCCTGGGTGAAGACCTCACCGTCGAAGAGCTCAAGGCGCACTACCACGCCATCATCTATGCGGTCGGCAACGAGAGCTTTCGCACCCTGGGGATCCCCGGTGAGTCGTCCCCCCGGGTCCGCTCTGCCACTGAGTTCGTCTTCTGGTACAACGGCCACCCCGACTACAGCGACCGCCACTTCGACCTCCGGGATGTCCGGCAGGTCGTCATCGTCGGCGTCGGCAACGTCGCCATGGACGTCGCCCGGATCCTCGCCCGGCCACCGGAGACCCTGAAGCCCACCGACATCGCGGGCTATGCCCTCGACGCCCTGCGGGAAAGCGCTGTCGAAGAGATCGTCATCGTCGGTCGCCGGGGCCCCGCACAGGCCGCCTTCTCCCTCAAAGAGATCAAAGAACTCCACGACCTCTCCGGCGCCACCCTGGTCATCTCTCCCGAGCAGGCCGCCCTCGATCCGGTCAGTGACGCCTGGTTGGGCTCAGAAGACGCGCCGCCCACCGCCGCTGCCATCGTCGAGTGGCTTCAGTCCGTCGCCGGCCCGCCTCCAGACGCCGGCCGGATCATGCGCCTGGAGTTCTGCGCCTCCCCCACTGCGTTCCAGATGGACGCCGCTGCGCCAGAGGGAGTACAGATGGTGAGAAACCGCCTGGAACCTTCACAGAAGCGGCCCAGGCCCGTTGTTACCGCGGAGACCTGGACGCAGCCCGCGCAGCTCGTCCTCACCGCCATCGGCTATCGGGGGATCCCCATCCCCGGCGTGCCCTTCCGACCGGATTGGGGGCTCATCCCCAACGAAGACGGCCGGGTCCTCGACGGACCCGACGGCCCCCGTCGTGCCGGCGAGTACGTCGTCGGCTGGGCGAAGCGCGGGCCCTCTGGGCTCATCGGCTCCAACCGCCCCGACGCCCGCGGTGTCGTGGCGCTTTTGCTCGACGATCTCCCCGACCTCCCGCAGCCCCCCTCCGCAGATCGGGATCTGATCGACCAGATCGCCCATCGCGGCGTTCGTGTCGTCCGCTATGCCGACTGGAAGCGTCTCGACGCCGAGGAGATCCGCCGCGGACAGGCGCGCGGCGCCGTTCGGCTGAAGTTCACCGATGTCACCGATATGCTGGAGCATCTTGATCCGCCGCAGGGCTGAGACCGACAAAATGCGATAGGATGCCGCGCACGCGATTGCCTCCTCGTCGTGCCGATCTCCGGCGGGTTGGGCCGCGTCAGATCCACGATCCGCTGCGGCGCCAGCCCATTGAACTCTCCGAAGATGAAGCCCACCTCTTCAGTGCCCTGTCCTCCGACCAGCCGACGGATGCTGCGTCGCTGTTGCATCAGCTGAACGATGACCTGCTCGCCGGGTTTTCTGCAGATGCGATGCGGCGGGACGGCTGACCGTCAGGGCGCCGCCAGGGACTGCTCGATGACATCGAGAACCTCATCCAACAACTCCGCCAGCAGGGCGCCCTCCATCGAGAAGGTCAGCCCCGCGGCGGTGAACAGCTCCGACAGCGAGCGGCTCCCGCCCAGGGCCAGGGCCGACCGATACCGGTCCACCGTGCCCGACATGTCCCTCCGCGCCCGCTGCCACAGCTGAAGGGCCCCCAGCTGGGCGATGCCATACTCAATAAAATAGAGCGGGTGGGTGAAGAAGTGCGGAATGGTCGCCCAGGTCACGGCGCGCGTCTCCTCGAAGCCCGACCAGTCTGTGCTCGTCCCGAACAACCGGGCGTGGCGCTCCGCCCAGCGCTGTTGCCGGACCGCCCCCCCCTGGTCGGGGTTGCGGTACATCCACAGCTGCAATCCATCGACCAACGCGACTTGAAGAAACAAACCGAACACGCCGCTCAGTTGTTGAAGCTCCAGGGCCCGGGACACCGACGCCGGCAGCGACGACGACCGCTCTTGCGCCAGCAGCTCTAAGCCCATGCTGGCCACTTCACAGAACTCGGCCGCCGGGTTCCGATACTCCCCAAACGGCTGCGTGCGGCAGGCCAGCGCATGCAGCGCGTGACCGCCTTCATGAAACAGCACCTGCAGATCCCGCCAGTCCCCCGTCAGGTTGGCGAAGATGAACGGCATCCCGATGTCATCGACGGTCATACAGTACCCCCCCGGCGCCTTGCCCGGGCGGGTCATCAGGTCGATCAGACCGTGCCGTTGGAGCACCCTGAAGTCCGCCTGTAGGCGCGGATCGATGTCCCCCATGATCTGCGCGGTGAGTTCGAACAGCTCCGCCTCTGATGAGAACAGGGCCGCTTCCTCAGCGCTCGGCGATGGGATGATCGGGGCGGGCATATCCCAGGGCCGCAGCGTGTCGACCCCCAACCGCAGGCGCCGACGTTCAGACAGCCGCTGAAGCCGGGGGACGACCACTGCTGCGATCTCCGCAGAGAACCGCTCGATGTCGTCTGGGGAGTAGTCGGTGCGCCCCGAGGCTGCGAAGTGATACGCCACGAAGTCCGGGTAGCCGGCGTTGGTCGCCACCTGATCCCGAAGCACCACCATCTCATCCAGGATCCCGGACACATCGGCGGCCAGGGACGCTTGCGCCGCCCCGATCGCACGCCAGGCCGATTCACGAACGCGACGGTCCGGATCGTTGACCTTCCGACGGGCCATGCTCAGCGGGACCGCTTCGCCGTCCAGAACCACACACGTTTCACCCATCCGACGCTGATAATTCGCTGCCAGCTCAGAGAGTCGCGTGAACAGTGGGCCGTTGGGCGCGTGGTAGATGTCCCGCTGAGACTGCTTTCGGGCATCGAGGATGGCGAGATCGTCGCCCACCTGATCCCGAAGTGGATGATCCAGGTACCGGGCGTTGAGCTGATCGGCCAGCTCAAACCAGGGCTGGACCAGCGCGGGCTGAAGGGAGGCGTGCTGTGCGGCCAACGCCTCATCCCGCGTGTCCCGGTTCATCGCCAGCGTCACCCGACCCCAATGCCCCCAGACCAGACGACTGACGTCGTCCCAGTCCCGGAGCCACGCCCGCAGCGACGCCACGTCTGGCAGCGGCCGCGCGAGCAGGACCTGCCCCAACGACAGAAGCCGCGCCGGATCGCCCGCGGCTTCGTCAATCGAGAAGAACGATGGGTTGATAAGCCCGATGTCCTGGACATCAGGCAGTCTTGTGGTAGGCATACCGCACCAAATTAGCCCACACCATGGGCAAACGCAGCCCCGCTGCGTTTGCACTGGTCGTCCCTCACCGGAGCGAGATGATGGCGGACACCGACACGACCGAATCCCCCGCCCCCTCAGCGGACCCGCCACGAGAGGAACCGACCTGGCTGGAGCGGATATATCGGCTCAACAGCTTCGTCAATGACATCCTGCTCATCCCGATGTTCACCACGATCATCATCGAGACCAGCCTCAGCGAGAACAGCCCGTTCGAGGGCCTCCTCGCCCGCTCCAACATCGGCTTCTGCGTCCCCTTCCTCACCGAGTGGCTGCTTGGGCTGATTACGACAACCGATCGGGCCAGCTACCTCAAGAGCATCGAGAAAGGCATCGATCTCGTCTCCTCGCTGCCGTTCGGCAACCTGTTCCAGGGGCTGCGCATCTTCCGGCTCGCGCGGCTGATCCGGGTGCTGCGGGTCGTGATTCGGGCCCGCCGATACCGCGGCGCTGGCGAGAAGATCCTTCGGGTCGTCAGCATCGTCGGCGCCACCATCTTCGCCGGCGCCCTCGCCCTGCAGACCACCAACCCCGAAGCGGTCGACCGCAACTTCGCCACCGCCCTGTGGTGGTCGCTGGTCACCGTCTCCACCGTCGGCTACGGCGACATCTACCCCTCCACCACGATGGGGCGGGTCGTCGCCTCGGTCCTCATCGTCTTCGGCATGGGCGTCGCCGGTTACCTCGCCGGCTTCATGGCGTCGCTGCTGGCAGACCCCGATGAGGACGACGTCTACGCCATCGCGTCCCGACTCGAAGCCAAGCTCGACCGCATCGCCGAACACATGGACATCGACTTCTCTGACCTGAACCGTGTCGACCCCTTCGAGGCAGATGACCACACCACCACCACACAACCCGACGACGCCTGAGCGCCGATGGGGGCTCTTGCGGTGGGCGCTTCATGGAAGCGCCGCCGTCCTGTTCGCCTGGGGCGCCCTGGTTCAGCTCAACGATCCGGACCCGCTCCGCTGGGTCATCGCCTACGGCCTCACCGCGCTCGTCGCCCTCACCGCGCCGCTCAAGCCGCCCGGCCTCACCGAGATGGCCGCCGCCCTCTCGCTTGGCTACCTCGCCTGGGCCGCCTGGATCGCGCGACACGGCATCCCCTTCGTCACCATCGAAGAGATGTTCGGCGATCTCACCATGAAGACCGACGCCGTCGAGCTGTGGCGCGAGACCCTCGGCCTCGCCATCCTCGGCAGCTACCTGCTCGCCGTCGCCCTGTGGAGCCGCCGTCAGGCGACCTCCCCACACGGACCCTGAACCATCGCGCGCATCCGCTCCAGCTGTGGACGGCTCCGCCCCCGCCACGCCGTCAGAAGGAACGGATCCGTCGCCGACCGCGACGCCAGCTCGAAGACCACCGCCGCCGTATGCTTGCAGAACAGGTCCCGCACCGGGCACGAACAGGAGATCTCCAGCTCAATCGGCTCCCGTGGCACCAGCCGCCAATCCCGCGCCACCCGGGGCAAGCCGCCGCCGATCAGCGCAGACCACAGCGCAGGTGCGTCGACCGTTTGGACCACGATCTCCTGCCAGCGCAGGTCTGACAACGGCATCACTGAGATCGTCGCCCGGTAGGGCCGCGGGCGGGTGCCTTGAATCAGCGCGCTCGCCCGTCCAGATGCCACCTGCAACGATGCGATTCGACCTTCCTCAGCGTATGCGCGCCCCCGCCGAAGCTCTCGCTCTAAGCCCGGGGCTTCCATCAGCTCGACCAATTGTCGTGACCACCACGCATTCATCGGAGTCCTCTTGTCGACGTCACTGGAGGTACGTACGTCAGAGGGCACATTCACGGTCAGATTCTGTCCGCTCTCTGAATGGAGGACTCAGCGGATCCCGACGATCTCATACTCGCGAATGGCGCCAGGGGTGTCGACCTCGAAACCGTCCCCTTCCTCCAGGCCCGCCATCGCCTGCCCCATCGGAGAGGTCAGGGAGACGACCTGGATCGATCGGCCGCCGACGGTGACGTGCGGGCCGCCGACCGGCGCGATGAAGACGCACAGATCGCGGTGCCCCTCGACGGCGACGAGCGCGCCGACCCCGACCGAATCGTTCTCCACGTCCTCGCGGAGACGCTGAAACCAATCGTGAAACCGTCGCAGAGAGACGATCCGAGCGGCCTGGCCGCGGGCGAGGTACGACGACTCGATCGCCCGGGTGTCGTACTTGCCCTCCTGGCGGGTCTCTTCGGATGTGGTCTCGTCTCGGGCCATCTCGGCGACCCGCTCCACCGCGCGCAGCTCCTCAGACAGCGCCTGACGAAACGCCGCGATCACCTCTGCTTTTTCTGGCAACATCTCCCCCCCTTAACCGCTCCATGAGCCCAGTGTCCGACGAACGGGTCCGCCCCTCAGCGCCCGTGGCGTCTCCGAGTCCACGGGCGTCTTCGGGATAAGATGGCACTCCCCACGCACAGGAGCGCACGATGTCCACAGAGCTGAACCGCGTGATCGCCATGATTGAGAAATGGATGGGAGAAGCAGAGCTCGACCCCGAAACGCTGCTGCTTCCCCTCGAAGACGACGAAGACACCGGCCGGACCTGGGCGCTCAAGCACGGCTCCGCCCATGTCGTCATCAACGTACAGGCGGATGAGGACGATGAGCTCGCCTTCCTGCACATCTACGCCCCCATCCTCGATGTCCCCGCCGACAACCGCGAAGCCTTTTATCGTCACCTGTTGGAGCGAAACTTCGATAGCCTCACCAGCTGCGCCTTTGCGATCGATGAAGCCGAACAGGTCGTCATCACGGCCGACCGCTCTACCGCTGGCCTGTCGGTCGATGAGTTCGACGAGCTGATCAGCTACCTCTCAAGCTTCGCAGACTACTACGACAACGTGCTGGCAGACGCGTTCGGGGCGACGATGCTTGGGGAATCCGACGAAGAGTGAGCGGCCCGCAACACCCCGCCGAAGCCCCGTGTGGTCCCAAGCTGGGGGTTGAACGACCCGTCCTGCCACGCCACCCGGCCACGGATCACGACGGCGTCCACGGCCGCGTCGTTGCGCCGCACCAGCCGCTGGAAGTTCGAAAACCCCGGCATCGGCGCCTCTTCGATCGTCTCGACGGCGTCGTCGAGGCCATCGGGGTTGAGCACCACGACGTCCGCTCGCTTCCCGACCGCCAGCCGCCCCGCGTCCAGGCTCAGCCAGTCCGCGATTTCACCGGTCAGCCGCCACACCGCCTTCTCCACAGACATAAACGGCGTGCCGGCCTTCGCGGCGTCCTGGACCCGCTTCAGCATCCGCAGCGGGTAGTTGTAGTAGGCCATGTTCCGCAAGTGGGCGCCTGCGTCAGAGAAGCCGATGAGCACACCGGGATGATCCATGATGTAGCGCAACCAGCGGATCCGATCGTTGCCCACCACCGTGTACCAGCGCAGCGCGTGGCCATGGTCCGCCTGCAGGTCCAGGAAGGTGTCCACCGGATCTGTGTCGCCCCGCTCGCGGGCGACCTGACCGAAGCTTTTGCCCACGACCGCCGGGTCGGGCGCGTCAATGATCCGGGCCTCGTCCAGATCACGGTGGTACGCCCGGCCAAACAGCTTGTCCCGCCACTGCCGCTTAAACCGACGCCGATACGCCGGTTCGCGCAGAAGCGCGCTCCGCCGCTGCGGATCTTCGATGCTCAGAGCCTCCGTTCCCGCTTGGATCTCTTCGAGGACCGGCACCTCTAAGCCATCGGTCCACAAGTCGAAGGGGTTGGGCAGGGCTTGAAACCGCAGGTCAGCGCCCAGCAGGTTGACCAGCCGGGTCGCCAGATCCGCCAACCGCCACTCTACCCGCGCCGACTTGGCGTCCATCATCGTCAAGATCATGGTCTTGACCGGTTTTCGGAGCAGGGGCAGGGCCTCAAGCATGAACAGGGCGATGTTGTACTTGGTCTTCAGGTTGGGCACGCCCTGGAACACCCGCCCCCGACGCCGCACCGATCGAACCAGCCGCCGGTACTCAGGCCACCGGGCGAACACCGAAGGCGTCGGCAGCGACCGATGCGCTTCGCCGTCCATCTTGTCCCATGGCAGCGTGTTGATCGACAGCCCAACGTAGCCGCAGTCCAGCGCCTCTTCCAACAGGCCGGTCATCCCATCCAGTTCAGCGGCGGTCGGCCGCACCGACGCGTCCAGGCTGCGGGCGATGCCCATCACATGGGCCCGGATACCGGAGTGGCCCAACATGCTGGTCACGTTTGGCCCCAGCGGCAAGCGGTCCAGGTGCGCCAGATAGCCCGCAGGGCTGTCCCAGTCCTTGACCCGCTCAAACAAGGGCAGCACCACGCTCCGGGGGATCCCCTCGACCCGACAGAACATGTCGGCGAGGTCAACCGGGCGACCCACGGTCATCCCCAACCCACAGCTGCCCAGCATCACGGTGGTCACCCCATGCCGCACCGACTCGCTGAGCGCTGGCGCGATCTCGACCTCAGCATCATAGTGGGTGTGCAGGTCGACGAAGCCCGGCGTCACCCAGCGCCCGCGCGCGTCGATGCGGTGGGCGCCTGGAGGCACGGACCCGGCGCCCATGCGCGCGATGAGGCCGTCACGGATGAGGACATCGGTCTGACGTCCCGGCGCGCCGGTTCCGTCGTAGACCGTTCCCCCTTCGATGGAAATGGTCGCGGGCTGTTCTTGCATCTGTCACAGGATACCAGCCCACCGGCCCAGCCGCTCTGACTTCTCCCCGGCCGGTCACGCGCGCCCCAACCGTTGGCAGGGGGGCTGCGTTACTTCTTGGGCACCCGGTACGACTCGCTGGATGCAATGTTGCCGGTCACGACGCTCCGATCTTCATGGGCCTTGATGGGGAAGAACGACACCGTCGGCTCCAGGGCCACGTTCAACGTCGCCTTCTTGGGCAGCCCGTCGGAGACGATGCCCTCACAGGTCACCGGCACCTCGATGCTGTCGCCAGCGGCCAGCAGCTGGTGGGCGTCCTCGGTCGCGGGCGCGTCGGCGCCCTGCGCCGCGATCATGCCTGCGGGCACGCCCTTCTTGTCCATCAACGTGCAACCGACAGCCCAGTGATCGGCGTTTGCCGCCCAGATCGCTCCACCGCTGATGTTGGTCAGCCGCACGGTCCCGGTCAGGCTGCCGTCAGCGGGCGGGTTCACCGACACCAGCTCTGCCGCGAGCCCGGTCGCCGCCTCCACAACGTCCGTGGGCATCCGCACGTCAAAGTTGAACGGGATCTGGCCGCTGGGCAGCAGCTGGGTCTTCGCCAGATCATCGACCTGGATGGACTTGCCCCAGTTGAGGTTGATCTGACCGTAGTAGCTGCCGCCGATGCAGCCGCCTTTGCAGGCGTCAATGTCGAGGGGCAGCTGATGGGTGACCATCTGGCCGGGCTCCAGGGTGAGCCACTCGACCTCACGGGCAGAGAGGAACTGTGGCTGGACGGCCTGTGCCTGCCGGTTCGCGGAGGGCCGCTGGCCGGGCGGCTCCCGCCAGGCCCACATCTTCACCTCATCGGTCCAGTTCGCGGGGATCTGGACGGGCTGGGTGTAGATGTTCTTCCAGCGAACCTCCATCACCAGGGACTCTCCAGGCTCCGGGTCGGCGTCGGTCAAGGCGATGGCGATCGGAGAGGCCGCCTGAGCGGTCATCATCAACAGCAGCGTCAGCATGGCAGAGGTCCTTTGGGGTCCTTGAGGAGGGGCCGCTCCATGACCCCGGACCGTTCAGGACGATTCCGAGGCGTCAGCGGAGGATAAATTCTATAGCAGAGGCAACGACCCCGACCACAACGAGAAGCGCCAACGGAATTCCGAACACGCCGGCGATCCGGCGCATGCGGACCGATGGCGGCGGCGTCTTGTCCACCTGCGGATCTTCGATCGCCTGGGGCGAGACCCCCTCCCCGCCTTGCAACAGCACCTGCCGCTCCTGGGAAGGCCCGCTGAACACCATCCACCACACCTCAGGCGAAGGGTTCGCCAACCGGCTCGCCCGAACCCGATCAGGAATTCGCGACACCAGTCCACAGAAGCCACACTTCGTCAGCTGTGACCCTTCTGTGATCGACAGCGGCCCGCCGCAGCTGCTGCAGCTCAGCCCCTCAGCATGCCCGCCAGACGTCACCACGTCGGGCCGCCCCTCACGGTGGACCTCATCGATCACCCCCTGGAGGCCAGGGATCACCGACCGCGGCGCCGTATAGCGGGCCACCTCGCCACAGCTGCATCGCGTCTCCGCCGCGCCGTTGATCGCCGTCACCTGCACCGGCTGCTTGCAACGGGTGCATAGCGGATGGCCGGGGAACGCGTCGACGAACAGGCTGTTGCGCGTCACCACCCCGTCCACCGTCTGCGCGTCGTTTCGATGAAACTCCCGGCTGGGGCGGTCGCGGCCAATGCCCTGGAGCGGATTGACCGCCGCGATCGAGAGCCGGGGGTGCTTCGTCCGCCCCTCCGGCTCCGGGCCGGCGAGGTCCCCGACCGCCTGAGCCGCGGCCACACCTTCCTTCCAGAGCTCGACGTTGAATCCCTGGACCTGACCACAGCACAAGCAGATGATCGACCGATCCGAGTGGAGGTGATCGATGGGAGACATCTGGCCACAGGATCGGCACTGGAACCGGCACCGGACCCCCACCATATATCGGGTCGCCAGCGGATCCGGTGCCCGAAGGGGCGGCCCCGATGCCCCGCAGATCCCACAGCCGCCGCTGCCCGGAAGCGACCGAGCCCCACATCGATGGCATACCTGCACCGCTGTTCCCCTGTATTGGTGGTATACAACAAAGCACCATGAAGATCATCGATGTCAACCAGGAAGCCTACGGTGTCATCGCCATCGGACAGCACGCCACCGGCCTGCTCGCCCTCGGGCAAATCGCCTTCGGCGTGATCGCCATCGGACAGGGCGCCGCCGGGCTCATCGTCCTCGGGCAGGGCGCCGTCGGACTGCTGTCCATCGGACAGGGGGCCGTCGGGCTCATCTGGACCGGTGCCATGGTCGGCGTCGGTGGGCGGGGCTTCGGCATCGTCCTGCCCCTCACGCCCTCCCTCGGGCCACAACACACGCTCCCTGAAGCCCGATCTCTTGACGCCGTCCGCGCGACCGGCGACGGATGGGCCACTGTCACTGTGCGCACCGACCACGACGGTGTCCCCTTACTGGCGGTCGGGGACGCCATCCTCGACGCCCGCCTCGACGTTCGCCTGCGAAACGCCGCCCAGGGCGCTGCCAACGAAACCCTGCTCGCTCACTTCACTTCCGATGAGGACGGACTCATCTGCGATCGACTGATGACCATCCCCAGTTCGCGTCTCAAACAAGCGAAGTGGTGGAACATCTGGGCGGCGCAGCTCATCGGCCTCACCATCCTCACCGTTGGCGTCTGGATCGGCGTGTTCAGGCCGCTCATCGAGATGGTGATTCAGCTGCTGACCCGCTGACACCACAACAGGTACATCCCAACAAACAGCCGTGGGATCTCGGCCTCGACCAGCGACCAGCGCGAAAGGTCCTGCATCTGCGCGTCGTCTGGGAACAGCCGCCGGTATGTCGCCGCCCCCCGCGGATCGGTGAGCTGAAACCCCAGAAACCGAAGCCCCGATGATGTGAGCAGCGCATACAGCGCCGGGAGCGTGTAGCGATGCTCCTGCTCATGGAGCACCAGATCGCGGACCCCGCTCACGCTGAAGAAGTCCGGTGAACGAACCACATCATATGCAGGATGATCCGGTGGGAGACCCATCAGCGCACGCCGAGCCGCCCGCAACCCCGCGGCGTCGGTCGACCATCCCTGCTCGGCGGCCAGAGCGCGTGCGGCGATCTCTGGTCCGCGGGCGCGCTCGCTGTACAACCCCAGACGCAACACGCCGCCAGGCCGGGTACGACGAACCAGCGCCGCCAGGCCGTCCTGCGGACGGGCCATATGGTGCAACACCCCAACCGACTCGACCACATCAAACGTCTCATCCAAGACATCAAGCGCCAGGATGTCCGCCTGCTTAAAGGTCAGATCCGTCACCCCCCACCGCTCCGCCCACAGCGACGCCCGCGACAGGCTTGCCCGGCTCAGATCCACCGCAAGCGTCGAGACATCCGCATACCGGGTGGCCACCGTTAAGGCGTGCTGACCCGTCCCACACCCCGCCACCAGGACCCGACGGCGCCCCCCCCGAAGCGGCGGCAGCTCTACCGAGGCGTTCGGCAGCCGCGCTCGGAGCGCGGCGTCGAAGGGCATCGGCGGCGTCCGATGCAGTGACACCAGCCGCGGGTAAGGGTTGGCCTCGTACTGCGCCCGCACCACCTGAGACACGGCATCATCGCTCATGGCGATGGTTTCGATAATCTCCGCGCGTGCACGCTCCGCCGCCGCCCCGGCCACCTGCCGATCCCACAGCGCCGACAGCCGCTCCGCGCCCATCGGGCGCTCCCCCGTCATCGGCCGAAACATCGCACGCTTCGCCACATCCAGCGCATCATTTCCCAGCGCATCCAGGGCCGCGCCCTCTTCTTCGCTCTCCCACCACGCATAGCCGGTATGAAACCCCTGCCAGCCGAACGCTGCCATCACCCCGATCGACGCAGAGACCTCTCCCAACAGGATCGCGCGGCGGAGCGCGGTCAGTCGCTGCTCCCAGCCGACATCCTGGACGATGGTCTTCGTCAGCCACAGCCCAAGCAGCGGGTCCTCCAGCACCCCCTCCGGGTCGAGGTTCGCACGGATCGCACGATCCAGACGCTGGTGGTCCAACCCCGTCCGTTGGAGCGCAGCGGTCAGCAACGCGCGAAGCCCCTGCGGAGGCGAGGGGTGAACAAACAGGACATCGACCAGCTGGATCCAGTGGTGGTGTGCGTCCGAATCGGCGCGGACAGCGCGGACCGCGTGTGGGAGCGCGTCATCGTAGCGCCCCTCCGCGACGAGCAGCCCCGCCAACCACGCGGAGAGGTCCGGCGGCAGCCCCGTGACCGTGGAGAGGATCTCCACCGCTTCATCTGTCCGACCGAGGCCGCGGAGCGCGATGCCGCGCATCGTCTTTGACTGCGGATCGTCCCGACCGCGCAAGAGCACCTCTGCTGCGGCGACATCCCCCTGGGCGAGGCGCACGCCAGCGAGCGTCTTCTCCGCCTCTGTGAAGCCGGGCCGGAGACGCACCGCGGCCTGGAGCGCCTCCGCAGCCAGACCCATCTCTCCAGCGGCATGCAGGATCCGGCCGCGATGAAGCCATGCGACCGCATGCTCTGGATCGGCGGCGACTGCGCGCGCCGAGGCCTGGACCGCATCCTCCAGATGACCCAGCCGCCACAAACACAGCGCCAGAAGGTACAGCGCATCCGCATGATCGGGGTGCCGGTTGAGGATCCGGAGCAGAAGCCCCGCCGAAGCCCGGTACTCGCCGGACTGGTAGTGGGACGCAGCCTGAGACAACAGCGCAGAGAGGTCAACCATCACCCGGCTCTATCGTCTCACGGCCTGCGATGCAGTGATTCCGCTCGGGAAGCCTGCCTGGAGAGCTGCTCGCCGAGCGGGAGCGCGCGAACGCGAACACCAGTGGCCGCGAAAATGGCGTTGCCAACCGCTGCCGCGAGCGGAGGCAGCCCCGGTTCACCCACCCCGCCAGGGGGCTCATCCGACTCGACAATATAAACCTCAACCGTCGGCATCTGCGGGAAGAACATCAGGGGATAGTTGTAGAAGTTCCGCTCAACCACCTGGCCGCCCGAGATGTGGATCGCCTCTCCGAGGAATGCGCTCAACCCCATCCCGATCGCACCAGCGATCTGCGCGCGGACCGTGTCCGGGTGCACGATTCGTCCACAATCCACCGCCGCGACCACCCGATGGACCGTCAGCCTGCCCGTTGACACGCAGTCCTCATCGAGCTGGGCGCAGATGGTCCCGAAACCAGTGAAGATCGCCACCCCTCGGTGATGGCCGGGAGGGAGCGACCCCGCCTTGTCGACCAGATGATCGAGGACCGCCAGGGCGCGCGGCGCATCCTGGAGCAGCCCACGGCGGTAGTCGATCGGATCCACCCCAGCGGCATGGGCGACCTCATCGATGAAGCTCTCCCGGAAGAACCCGTTGAAGCTTCCATCTACCGAGCGCCAGAACCCGATCGGCACCGGAAGATCGACCATCGCCGCGTCCAGATCCCGCTGCCCGAGGGCGTAGGGCTCGCCCTCCATCCCCTCCAGAAGCGGAGCGGGGATCAACATCTTCGGGAGGAACCGAGCCAGCACGCTCTGCCCGGCCGAACGGACGGACCATCGCAACGGACGACCCTCCGCGTCGATCGAAGCCATCATTCGGCACCGCGCTGCGGGCCGGTAGTGGTCGTGGGCCATGTCTTCTTCCCGAGTCCACATCAGCTTCACCGGCCGCTCGAACCGCATGGCGAGCTTGACGGCCTGCTCGATGATGTCCATCTCTCCACGACGGCCAAACCCACCGCCGAGCAGCAGCGGATGAACGAAGATCTCTTCCTCACGGAAGCCGGTGTGTTCACGCGCAACCTTCATGACACCTTGCGGGTTCTGGGTGCCCACCCAGATGTCACACCGATCCGACTGATGGTGCACAGTGCAATTCATGGGCTCCAGCTGCGCGTGGGCCAGATAAGGCACCGCATAGTCCGCCTCGATCACGGCCGCCGCTTCAGGCGCCGGCACCATCGGCTTCAACTCATTGAGCGCGCCATCGAGCACCGCAGCGATCCCAGCATCATCGAGATCCGCCCACGGTCCTGGAGACCACTCGATCGAGGCCGCGTCGAGGGCGGTCTTCGCCTGCCAGAACGTCTCTGCCACGGCATAGACCACATCATCGATGGCGACAACCTCCACGACGCCTGCCCCCTTCAAGGCGTCCGCAGCGTCCAACCCGAGCAGCCGCCCGCCGAAGGACGGGCATGCACGGGAGACCGCGGTCAGCACCCCCTCCGGCGCGATGTCCACACCATAGGTGGCGCTCCCATCGACTTTGGCGGGAATATCCACCCTCGGGAGCGAGCGCCCGATGAGCCTTGGGACGCGCGCCTCACCCAAAGACGGCTTGCGCGGAGGCGACAACGCGGCCGCGTCTTCGGCGAGCGCCCCATATCGCAGAGACCGATCGCCGCAGCGAACCGTGCCCGCCGTCGTCTCACAGGACGACGGCGAGACCCCCCAGCGGGCCGCGGCGGCTTCGATCAGCATCTGGCGTCCGATCGCCCCAGCATCGCGGAGCGTCTCCCAGTATCCACGGACGCTGACGCTGTTCCCCGTCGACTGAGAACGCCCAGGAAAATCCACGTTGGAGTGACGATACACCGCAGCCGGCGGCGCTGCTTCCACCCGGACATCCGACCACCGTGCGTCGAGGGCGTCTGCAAGGATCATCGGCAAGGCCGTGAACACCCCCTGCCCCATCTCTGCCGCACCCACCCGGATCGTGACCGTGTCGTCTGCGCCGATCCGAAGCCAGGCGCTGATCGACGCGCCGTCGTTCGGGCTGTCCGCGCCGAACCGGGTGATCGGCTCAATCCGCGGCAACACCGCTGCACAACCAGGCAGACAGAAGCCGAGCACCAGCCCACCCAACCCCTGCACCACGCCCCGACGAGAGAGGTTGATGACGCTCATCGCCGCGACTCCTCAAACATCTGCGCAGCGGCA
This sequence comes from Myxococcota bacterium, assembly GCA_038520555.1. GTDB lineage: Bacteria > Myxococcota_A > UBA796 > UBA796 > UBA796 > JBCBLB01. Next base: position 27,084 of record JBCBLB010000027.1, read on the forward strand.
CGATGGATCCCACGGCGAATCCGGTCATAGGTCGCGCAGCGGCAGAGGTTGGTCATCCATGCGTCGATGTCTGCATCCGTCGGTCGTGGATTCTTCGCCAACAGTCCCGCCGCCTGCATCAGCTGCCCGCTCTGACAATAGCCACACTGAGGAACCTGCTCCGCGATCCAGGCGGACTGGAGCGGATGCGGACCCAGCCCCTCGATGGTCGTCACTGCCGCGTCCCCAACAGCAGAGACCGGAAGAACACAGCTACGAACCGGAGCACCGTCCAGATGAAGGGTGCACGCGCCGCATACACCGGCGCCGCAGCCGAAGCGAGTGCCGGTCATCCGAAGGGAATCGCGGAGCACCCAGAGGAGCGGCGTGTCGGGTGGAACAGAGACACGCCGGACTGCTCCGTTGATGAGAAGCGCAAACGTTTGCATCAAGCACCTCAGCAGATGGTTCATCCCACCCCACCACTGTATACCAGATGGTATATAAAATCAGCATCGGCACAAAAACAGGAAAAAACCAACGTCTAAAGTCAACTATATGTTCAGCCAATCCCGTGGCGCATCCGCCAGCATCGCGTCCGCGTCTTCCGCGCTCAAGCGCACGATACGTTCAACGTACTCTTCTGCCACCCAGCTCACATGAAGCGCCATTCGATCCGGGTTCACCGGTGAGGGCTCCTCAGGATCGGGATCGATGAAGCCCTCCGCACAGAGCGCTTCGAAGATCGGGCGCGGCATCATACAGCAAAACGCGGTCTGATCGTCGGTGTTGGGGTCGATCAGGACATGCGAGCCGGACAACCACTCCTCGACGAGCGCTTTGACGAGCCAAAGCTCACAATAATCGCTGGGAAAGTCCAACCCGGTCTCTGGAACATGGAGACTCACCCGACGCGGGCCGTCCTCGATCTCCATGATCCAACCCACGTTCTTGATCCAGGTGTCCCGCACAGTCGGCAACGCCTGCACCCCGGCGAGGGTCAAAAACGCTCGGATCAGCTGCGCGTGCTCGTTGGGTTCAAAGAACTGCCCTTCGGCGTCGAAGTGGATGCACCAGCCTCGGCGGGTCAGCGGCGTAAACAACGCCCAATCGCCGCGATAGTCTTCCATATTCGCTTCGTAGCCGAAGGCATGGAGATCGGGGTAGGTGGTCGTGGGTGGATGGCCGAGCGCGGTGAGTCGGGCGTCCAGGCGTTCCGAAGCGGTCATGTCTCATCCAATGAGGAAGTCACCGTCTCCTTCGTACCAGCCCGCGTTGTTATGCGGTCATCGATCGTCCGAATCTATTTTTTGCCGATCTCGGGATACAACATCGTCACCCAGGATCCCGGATCCAGGCCCTGCTGCGCTCTCTGGAAGTGATGCTCCACCCGCTTGATCACAAGGTCGGAGTTGAGCAACGGGGTGGCCAGAGACGCCCACAAGCGCATCTGCTCCGCGGGGAGCTGTGTCCGGCAGAACGGCGTAAACTCATCGCACTGGCCATCCAGAAAATCCTCCAGATCGTTCGCCCAGTACGCCTCCTGTGCGAACACATCGGGCTCTGCGACCCCTTCGACGAAGTCCCGCCCGCCGTAGCTGAGCACATAGTCCCACCCCGCGTCCTCAAGGGTGTGCCCGAAGTAGACCCGAACGCGGTAGGCGCCGCCATAGGTGGCGAGAAGATGGAGCACCGACGGCTGCCGCAGGCCGTGGAGATACGGAAGAAATCGCACGTTGAGCAGCGCACGGATCCGCTCACGCTGGACG
>JBCBLB010000871.1:0-3429 GCA_038520555.1 Myxococcota bacterium
CAACGACTGGATGGCGTCCATCGGCCAGGGCGCGTCATCGTCCAGCGCGATGATGGCCTCGGCCGCCTCCAGGGTGAAGCCGCCCTCAAAGACGCTGCACTGGGCGAAGGCGTCTTTCTCCCAGTCTTCCAGCAGCGCCCACGACCAGTCGATCGCCGCGCGCAGCGTGGCCTGTCGGTGGGCGGTGTTGCGTTTGCCGCTGGCCAGAAGCTGGAAGCGCCGGCTCATCCGCTTCACCATCACCTCAGGCGTCATGATGCCGATCCGCGCGCAGGCCAGCTCGATGGCGAGAGGGAGACAGTCGAGCTGGCGGACGAGCTGGAGAACCGCGTCGCGGTTGCCATCGGTGAGCCGGAAGGTGCGCTTCTTGTTCTGGGCGCGGTGGACGAACATCCAGACGGCCGCGTCTTCTGTAAGGGGTTGAAGTCGGCAGGTCTGCTCGCCGCTCACCTCTAACAGCACACGGCTGGTCACCACGAACCGGGCTTCCGGCGCCTCTTTGAGCCAGCGCTCCACCGTGCCCGGTGCGAACGCAGCGATCTGTTCGAAGTTATCGAGGACCAGCAGGCACCGGCCGTGGGCGGCGATGGCGTGGCCCAGCTGCTTGAGGTGGTCGCCGCGTCCCAACGGGATGTCCATCGCCTGGGACACCACAAAGACGATTCCTTCGAGGTCCCGGGCTTCAGAGAGATCACAGAAGAAGACTCCGCCAGGAAAAGAAGAGCGGTTCTGGTGGGAGAACTGAAGGACAAACCGCGTCTTGCCGATCCCACCGGCTCCAGTGACCGTGATCAGGCGGCTGTTGGCCAGCTGCTCTGTGAGCTGCGCCAGCTCGGTTTCGCGGCCGATGAACGTGTCCAACGCAGCCGGCAGGTTGTTCTTCGGCGGGGCGGTCTCGGCGGTCCCGAACGCCTCAAAGAGGCTCTCAGAGAAGGTGCCCGAGAGATCGCGGGTCTGCGAGGCGTTCGTATCGGGGACCACGGCATCCGCGACCGGTCGCGCGCGCATCGCCCTGGCCAGCCCGCTCGCCAACCCCAGCACCGCGACCGCCGGCTGGGGATGAACCGCGTTCAGCCGTTCGAGCACCTCGCCACAATCGGATGGGCGCTGGTCGGCGGCGTGGGCCAGCAGGTGGCGGCACAGCGGCGCGAAGGGCGCGGGTACGCCGCGCAGCTCTGGCGCCTGTTGGTACGCATCCAGCAGCGCCTGCAGCGATGAGCCCTGGAATGGGGGGGTGCCGGTCAACAACTCCACGAAGAGGACGCCCAGGCTGAACAGATCGGCGCGAAGGTCCACGCTGGACGCGTCGAGCAGCTGCTCTGGCGCGGCATAGCGCAGCGTGCCCATCACGGCGTGCGTCTGGGTCATCCCTGGCTCGGCGGTTCCCTTGACCAGCCCGAAGTCGGCCACCAGGGGCACGATCTGGCTTCGCTGCTCCTCCAACAGGACGTTGCCGGGTTTGAGATCGCGATGGATGAGGCCGCGCTCATGGGCATACCGGACACCCTCGACGATCTCGCGAAACACGCCGACGGCTTCGGCCAGGGTGGGCCGGTACGCCTGGAGCAGCTTGTCGAGGGAGGGGCCGCGAACCAGCGGCAGGACCAGGCCGAGATGGCCAGCGACATCGATGACGTCGCGAACGGGGAGAATGTTGGGGTGAACCATCGCCGCCTGGGCCCGGCCTTCGCGAAGCAGGCGGTCCTGAAGGACCGGGTTGCCGCTGAACAGAACCTTTACCGCGACCTGGACACCCAAAATGCGGTGGGTCGCCGCCCACACCGCTGCCATGCCGCCCGCACCAAGGGAATAATCCAGGACATACTGTCCAAGCTGTTGGCCCGCGTAGAGTCGCATACGCAGAATCTACCGCATCTTCTCCCGCGCGGGATCGTCGGCGCGGGAGAAGAGGCGGTCAGACGGACGGCGCCTACAGCTCCGCGGCGGCGTAGAACGCTGCGAAGGGGTTGTCACGGTCGGGGAGGGTCTCGAACTTGAGGTCCGGGGTGAGCAGGTAGACCGACGGCCAGCCGACGTCGAGGAAGAAGTCGGTGAAGACCCGATCTTCGTCGACCGTCATGATGGGGCTGTTCTTCTCAGAGTACTGGCGGTGCCAGTTCCCGAGGTCTTCCATGTCGGGCACGTTGCCGCTGCGATCCTCACCGAGGACCGTCAGGAAGTAGACCTCACCGTTGTCGATTTTCTCACGCAGGCCCGGCCACTCGTCGTCGTATGAGGCGTACCGCTCATCACCCGACAGCCAACCCGCGAAGGCGTTGCAGGGAGGGCACCAGACCGCGGACAGGTCGAGGAGGACGTACTTGCCTTCGATGTTGTGGTAGTCGTACATGTCGACCATGTCGCCGTTGTGGTCCATGAGCTGGAACCGGGGCACCGACTCACCGAGCTGACGAGACGCGGAATCGTAGTCCGGCGCGTCGATGCCGTCCTTGTCGGGGTTGTAGGGCCAGTAGCCCACATAGATCCGGCTGTCTTCGTCCAAGGGGTCAGTCCCTTCCGTGACTTCCCAGCCGTCAAGGTAGGTGTCGCCGTCGGTGTCCTGGACGAGCGGGTCCGTGCCCAGATCCAGCTCGGCGCCGTCGAGCAGACGATCGTTGTCCGTGTCCTGGACGAGCGGGTCGGTGCCTGCATTGACCTCAGCGTTGTCATCAGCGCCATCACCGTCAGAATCTGCGGACTCCGGATTGGTGCCCAGCTCTTCCTCTTCAGAGTTGGTCAGGCCGTCACCGTCAGCGTCACAGCCCATCAACACGAGCGGAACGAGGAGGAATAAAGAACGTCGCATTGAGAACTCCTACAGAAAAGGATGAAACCACTCAGGGGAATATGTCCCACCACAAATATAGGTGCAAGATCCACCAGAAGAGATAACGGCGTCAGTCAATATTTTTATGGTGCGCTATTTTCCGGGTTCACGGATCATCAACCATAGCGTCGGCCCATCTCGAAACGGCGTGAGCTTCTCCGTGATGGTGAAGCCGTATTTTGCATAGAAGGACAGATTTCGTTCCCGCGAGTTTTCGAGGAAGATCGGCACATGCATCGAATCTGCGGTGGATAGGAGGTGCTGCATCAGCTGCTTCCCCAGGCCCTGCCCCTGTGCGCTCGGAGAGATTCCGATGGAGTCGATATACAGGTGGGGTTCCCTGGGGGCTCCCCTCTCAAGCAGCGTTCTTCATTAAAAACGTTGTTTCTTCGTTGGTCTTGACGTCCTGAATAACGCGCTCAATGTGGTTGGCTGCACGAATCTGGCAGAGGGCGTCGTGAAGTCGCTTCTTGGAAAGGCATCTGCGATCTTGATGGCGGAGGATCTGCCGACCGAGGAAGGTCAGGGAGAGCACGCGCCGATCGGAGACGGTGTTGGACTGATAGTCCCGGTCGATACCCAAGGTCTCTCCCACAACTCCG
>JBCBLB010000872.1:0-3426 GCA_038520555.1 Myxococcota bacterium
CAGCTGACGGGCTACCTGGATCTGCAGAACGCGACCAACCGTCGAAACGTCGAGCTGATCAACTGGAGCTTTGACTGGTCGGAAGAGATCCCGGTGTATGGGCTGCCGATTATCCCCGCGTTTGGGGTGAAGGGGGAGTGGTGATGATCGCATGGCTGGTGTTGTTGTGGGGGATGGGCTTCGGTTGCGCAGGCGGGGCCCGCCACCCGTCTCAGATCGATGATCTCCAGGTGGTCGCCATGGTGGCCTCCTTCCCGTCGATCACGGCGGGCAGCTCCGTCGACCTCACGCTGCACGTGGCCAGTCCGCGGGCCAACGTCCCCATCGAAGCCATGATCTGGTCATGCACACCGAACGCCCTGCTCTCAGGGGACGACAGCACGCTGCTGTCCGAGTGTGTCGAAGAAGAGCTGGTGCGGAGCGGCACCCTCGATGAAGACGATCTCATCCCGGTGATCCGCACCGGCGAATTCGCCCCCGGCCAGATCCAGCTGAGTACCCGCATTCCCGACGGGATCAGCAGCGTGCTTCGGGACCTCGATGGAGAGACGGTGTCGGTGTTTATCTATGCGTTGGTCTGTGAGCAGGGGCAATGCCCGCTCATCCAGCAGGTTAGCCAGGAGATCACCGAAAACAACGGCCTGTCCAATGAGACTCGGAAGCAGCTGTCGGATCCTGGGGGGTTGTTGGTCGGTTTGCCGTCTGAGGGGGTCACCCTCACCCAGCGTGCCCTCCGTATCCTCAACGCCAACCAGCCGATCAACACCAACCCCGATTTCGAGCCCCGGTTCCTCGACGCCAACGAGCAGGTGGTCACCAGCCTGGAGGTCACGGAGGTCCTGGAGCTGGAGCTGGACGATGACGGGACCGTCGGGCTGAACTTCTTGGTCACCGACGCTGAGGGCGATCGCCCATACGCGTATGCGTACACCACCGCCGGACAGTTCATCGAGCGCCGTGTCCGCGCTGATATCAAAAGCGGACAGCCCAACAATTACGACGTCCGGCACTTCCTCGTCCCTCCCGCCGGCGAAGGCTCCGGGCAGGTCTATGTCGTCTTCGACGATCGCGAAGGCGGCGCGGCGGTCTGGTGGCGGAACTTCACCATCGTCGAATAGCGGGTGTGACGAAACTATTCGGGCAGCGCGCCTGCCGCGCGCAGCAGCGGCAGTGTCTCTGCAGAGAGCGCCTTGATCTCAACATGGTCGGAGAGCTCTCTTCGAGAGATGAGCGCCTGCGCCTGTGTCCAGGCATCCTGCGCGTCTGCGATGGCGCCCGCGCGTGCTTCCAGCCCGGCGCGGCGAAGCTGCAGCATCACCAGACCCGTGCGGTCCCCCTCCGCCTGCAAGATCGCGGCCCCCGCATCGAGCGACGCCCGGCCGCGGTCGAAGGCGCCCCGCTCTCCGGATAGCTGCCCCATCAACCCCAACAGCGCGCCTTCCCCCTTGCGGTCGTTGGTGGCACGTTGAAGCGGACGGGCCGCATGCAGCGCGTCATCCGAGGCGTCGACGTCGCCCGTTCGATGGTGGGTCCGGCCGAGCAGGATCCAGGCGGCGATCTCTCCGCGGGGGTCGTCGATCTCATGGGAGAGCGCCTGGGCGTCTGCGAAGTGGCCGAGCGCATCGTCGAGCCGTTCCCAGGCGACCATCAGCTCGCCCATCTTTCGCAGCCACATCGCTTCGGCGCGGCGCTCGCCGGTCTCGCGGACCATGTCGAGCGCCTCCTGGATGGCGCCGAAGGCGGCCTCGAAGTTGCCCTGCTGTTGGTAGATGACGCCGAGGTGTCCGAGGGCCTGATTGATGGCGCTCTTCTCATTGAGGCGGGTGAACCGCGTCTTGGCGCGCAGCAGGTGTTGGATCGCGTCTTCGAGGCGCTGTTCCTGGAGCAGGCTCACCCCCAGGTAGCCCTGCGCGGTGGCTTCGACGCGGACATCGCCGATCTCCACCGCGATGTCCAGGGCGCGGTGGAAGTACGTTCGTGCGCTTCGGTGCTGCGACCACGCCAGCGTGATGCTGCCGATGCGCACCAGGCAGTTGGCTTCGATCTTCTTGCGGCCCAGCGCTGTGGCGATGTCCAGGCCCTTCTGCAGGTGCTCAACGGCGAGGTCGCGCTGGCCGAGGAACGCCAGCGCTTCCCCGAGCATGCAGTGGGTCTGACAAACCTTCACCATGTCACCGAGCTGGTGGGACAGCGCCAGCGAGCGTTGGAAGATTTTCTCGGCGGCCGCGACCTGTCCGAACCGCTGCTGCAAGATGCCGGCGATGTTGAGGGTGCGGACCTGCTCTGCACGATCGCCGGACGCCTCCGCATGGTGCAGCGCCATCTGGATGATCTCCTGTGCCTGGGTGAGATCGCCAGCGTCCATCAACAATGTGCCCCGCAGCCGCTGCAGCGCCGCTTGGTCCGCGAGCGGTAGAGAGATCGTTGCCAGAACGGTTTCGACGAAGTGGACCCCTTCCAGGTAGGGGCCCTGGTCGCCGTACAGCCGGGCCGTCGCGATGGCGCAGGGACCCGCGACGTCGGGATCGTTTCGAGCGATGGCCCGCTCACAGGCGACCTTGAGGTTGCCCCGCTCGCGCACCAGCTCCAGCAGCGATCGATCGGGATCTGCGGCGAAGTCGGCGAAGAACGTTCCATGGCGCAGCGCAATCGCGTCCTGCGTGGGGAGCTTCTCGGCGGCGAAGTCTCGAACGCTCATCAGCATCGAGACGCGGCCGTCGTCGCTGAGCAGCAGGCTCTTGTCGATCAGCTCTGCGAGGAGGTCTTCGATCCACAACGCGCCGTCGGTTTCCAGGATCTCCGCAGCGATCTCCAGATCGATTCCCCCGGAGAAGACGCTGCACTGGGCGAGGACCGTGCGTTCGGTGTCGTCGAGCAGCTCCCAGCTCCACTCCAGGGTGGCGCGCATCGTTCGCTGCCGTTCCGGCAGATCGCGCGCGCGGCTCTTCAACACATCAAAGCGCCGGGACATGCGCGCCAGCAGCGTCTTCGGCGAGAGCATCCGCGAGCGGGCCGCGGCCAGCTCGATGGCCAGCGGCAGCCGATCCAGCAGGTGCACCAGCTCGATCACATGGGTCCGGTTGCCGTCGGTCAGCTGGAAGTGCCGGTTCATCTTCTGAGCGCGATCAGCGAACAGCGCCACAGCGTCCGCTTCGCTGAGCAGGTCCAGCGGATAGAGCTGCTCGCCTTGAAGATGTAGCGGAACACGGCTGGTCACCAGGATCCGAGCGGAGGGCGCAGCGTCGAGCCACCGGCCGATCGTCTGGGCGCTGTGTTCGACCAGGTGCTCGAAATTGTCCAGGATCAACAGGCATGAACCCGCGCTTCGGAGCGCTTCGATGAGCTGGGTCTCCGGCTCGGTGCTGAGCTGCAGGTTGAGGGCGCTGGCGGTCGCAGACCAGATGTCACCGAGGCTCCGAGCCGTGG
>JBCBLB010000273.1:0-11762 GCA_038520555.1 Myxococcota bacterium
CACCACCTGCTCGACCATGCCCAGGTCCGCGTCGATCAACGCTGGATGGTCGGAGGGGTGCCAGTCAAGCCGGATCCGTTCGCCCGTCAGCGACTGCAACATCTCGTTCATCGCGGCAATGACGTGGTTGAGATCGAGCGTCGCGGTCCGGAGCAGCTGCCGACGGCCGAAGCTGAGCAGCTGGCTGACCAGCCGCCGGGCGCGATCGCCGGCCCGCAAAATGTCTGCGAGCATCTCCTGGACAGGGTGGTGGGCGCCCAGCTGGTCGCAGACCAGCTGCGTCTGGCCGTTGATGATCTGGAGGAGGTTGTTGAAGTCATGGGCCACCCCGCCGGTCAGCTGCCCGAGCGCCTCCAGCCGACGGGTCTGATAAGCTCGCTCCTCGTTCTTGCGCTGCTCGGTCACGTCTCGGAGGATGAACAGGTGCGTGTTCGGCCGGATGTTCGCTTGCGCCTGGAACTGAACGGTCCGCATCGCGGCGTCGGTCGTGGAGAGCGGGGCTTCGCTCGACCAGCTGCCTGTCGACAGGAACCGGCTCCATTGCACAGGGCGACCCATCATCGTCTCGACGCCCAGCCGATCCCACAGCCGCTGGCCGAGCAGCTGATCATACGAATCGCCGGCGAGGGCGATGGCCGCGGGGTTGGCGTCCAGAATCTGCCCCGCGTCGTCGCAGAGAAGGATCGCGTCCTGGCTGCTCTCGAACAGGCTGCGGTACCGGGCCTCGCTCTCCCGGAGGCGGGCGCTCTGCTCATGGGTCCAGGTCAAATCCTGAACGATCCCCACCAACGATGAGACCGTCCCGTCTGCGCCACGCAGCGGCGCGGCGGCGCCCAGAAGGTGCCGCACCGAGCCATCGAGACGCATGATCCGGAACTCGCCGCTGGAGAAGCCCTCTTGGGTAGGGGGGGTGGCCATCTGGGCCAGGATGCCTGCTCGTTCTTCAGGGTGAAGGCGTGACTCCCAGACCGATGCGTCGACCTCAGGGCCGGCGGGCTCGAGACCGTAGATCTCGAACATCCGGTCATTCCATAGGTGCCGCTCGCCTTGAAGATCGTACTCCCAGACCCCCATATCTGCGGCGGCAACCGCCATCTTAAGCTTGCTGAGCGCTTCCTCCAGCTGGACCTCTGCCTGCTTGAGCGCGGTGATGTTCTGGCTCATCACCATCCCGCGGAGGATCGTGCCATCTCCCCTACGCACCGGCACCGTGAGGACCCGGAACCATTGGTCACCCAACCGGGTGATGCGCTCCGTCGATTCTCCCCGAAGTGCTGCGAGGAGGGCGGGCTCGTCTCTCTCAAAGACCTGCGGAGGCAGGACGTCCCGAAGACGCTGTCCGGTCAGATCTGAAGGACTCAGGCCAATATCCTTTAAGCCCGCGCCATTAACGACCTGATACCGAAGCTCATGATCGAACAGCGCGATAACGCCATTCGGAAAATTTTCTAAGATTGCCTGATAGTCGGCATAAATATCTAATTCAGTTCTGTCTGAGGTCGAATCCATTGGAGAATCTCTCGCCGCCAGGAGCTCCAAGGTGGCAACGATACCAGACGAGCAGCGTGCTGATCATTTGCGCTCTGTAAGTTGATTACACTTATGGAGCGCAAATGACAGGTCATTGGTTCGGATCAGGGTGTCTGAAGTCTTGAAAGGAATTATTTTTTTCCGGACTTCCTCGCCTGACCTGTTGGAATTTCGAACATGCTCTGTATCCTTCCAACGATGATCTTTACCGGGTTTTTTTGACGTTCAACCTGATTTGATGTCTCATTTTCGCACGTCGGGTCCCGGTTCATATCGGCGGTCGATCAATGGGGGCGAGGAGCGTTACACTCTCTTCAGAGAGAGGGAGTCATGCGGTTGTTCTATGCTGCGGTGTTGCTGAGCGGATGTACGCCCAACTTCTGGAGCCTACGCACCGGCGTCCTCGGCGGGGAAGTGGACATCGGGGACACCGATGTCATGTTTGTCAGCGCGGATGGCTGTAATGATCTGACCATGTTCGCCACCAGCGAAGACGGAACCGCTCTGTTGACATTCGAAGTGGCGGGGCCGCTTGTGGCGCTGCAGGAAGAGCGGCAGCGGCTGCAAACGATCCTGGTCGATGAGCGCGAAGACTTTACGCTCACCCTCCAGACCGGCCAGCAGCTCTACGATGAAAGCTGCTATGGTGGGTACTATGGTTACTATGGGTATTATGGATACTACGGCTATGAGGAGGAGCCCGGTCCCGGTCGTGAGGAAGAGGAGCCCATCGGGCCCATCGTGACCCGCCAGTACACTTACGACTCCGGTGAGATCCGGATGAACCTCACCGCGAAGAAGCGGCGTTGGGATCTGTACTCCGATCCTGTCCATGTGAAGGTCCTGCTTGAGGATGTCAGCATGATTGAGGAAGAGAACGGATCAGAGGTGTTTATCGACGGAATGATGTTTCAGGCTTACATCTATCAGTGGTACTGGTGGTGATTCCCTGCGCAACGAAGCGTCCCGTCACCGGGGGGGATTGTATGCTCGAAGGTGATGGGAAAGCTGCCTGGGATGTGTACATCCCAGCTGCTCAAGCACCTGGCTGAGCTGACGCTCCAGCATGGTCAGGACATGGCCGCCGCCGGTCTCGCCGAGGGCGCCCACGGCGTACATCGGGGTTCTCCCCAGGAAGGCAAACGCCGCGCCAGAAGCCAGGGCGACGGCGATGTCTGCCCCAGATCGGATGCCCGAGTCCATCATCACCGTCAGTTTGTCGCCGTATGCGTCCGCCAGCGGCCTGAGTGAGGTCACCGTCGCCGGGCCCACGTCGATCTGCCGACCACCGTGGTTGGAGACGATGATGCCGTCGACGCCAAGCTTGAGCGCGCGCTCCGCATCTTCAGGGTGGACGACGCCCTTAATGACCAGAGTGCCGCTCCAGAGATCTCGAATCCGGGCGATGCGGTCCGGCGTCAGTCGGCCGTCGAAAGTCCGGTTCATGAATTCGCCCAGGTGGCGAAGGGACAGTCCCGCTGGCAGATACGGCTTCACGGTCGCGAATTCTGGGATGCCGGCGGTGAGCTGGCCCAACGACCACGTCGGGTGCAGCAGGATCTGGAGGATGTTCTCGGCGGTCATTCGGGGAGGAATGGACAGGCCGTTGCGGATCTCCTTCGGCCGCCATGCGAAGGTCGGTGTGTCTGCAAGTAAGACCAGCACATCGTAGCCGCTGGAGCGGGCCCGATCTAGGAGATCATTACGAAGATCGTCTTCTTTGGGGTGGTATAGCTGAAACCACGCCGCTCCCTCTGTGATCCTGGCGACCTCTTCAAGGCTGCAGGTCGAGACGGTGCTGAGGATAAACGGCACGTTCCGGTCGCGGGCCGCGGCGGCGAGGATCTCACAGGCCTTCGGCCACATCAGCCCCTGTAAGCCCACCGGGGCGATGCCGAACGGTGCCGCATAGGTCACCCCGAACAGCTCGGTGTTCAGGTCTGCCCCCGCATAGTCTGGCAGCAGATACCGTGGCTCCAGCTCGATGGCCCGGATCGCTGCGGTGTTTCGTGCGAGCCCGGTCTCTGAGAAGCATCCTCCGTCGAGATACTGGAACGCGAAGGTGGGCATCCGCCGCCGCGCCTGCTCCCGTAACATCGCGACGGAGGGAAACCGCGGATCAAAAACGTCTCTTCGCGTATCGGTCATCGCTTCACATTACATCATCGATCCGTTCTACTTTGTCCTGCGAACGCATCCTGGAACAGCTCGGCTCGACGAGCTGCGATGGGCTCGCGTGCTCCGCATCCTGGATGCGGGTCTCTCGCGGCACATCAAGGCAGACATGGATTTAGTGGGAGGGGCCGAGGACGGTGAAGGTGACCGGCGCGCTCCGCTGGTCTCCGGAGACGACTTCCAGGGTGTGGGTGCCCGGCACCATCGTCCAACTCGCCTCGTAGGGCCACGCCGCCTCGGCGACGATCGCCCCATCGATGACGAAGGAGATCGAGGGAACGGGCGGATCGACCTCTGCGCTGAGCTGCACCGACTGGGTGGTGCGATCGTAGCCGGGCTCCAACAGGAAGGTGTCTCCGCTGTGGGGGTGGGTCAGCACCACCGCGTCTGCGGTCACGCCATCCATCGGACACAGCGGCGAATACCGCTGGGGCGGGGCCGCCCGACCATGCTCTTCTTGCCATTGTGCATAGGTGGAGGGAAGGGTTTCGAAGATGCGGCGGGCGGTGTGTTTTGCCGGGCACCGATCAGAGGCCCGCAGTCCGTTGCGGACGTCGATGGCGATCGCAGTGTGCCATGCGCAGGGTTCGAGGTCAGCGTCCTCTTGTTCCATCAGGACCGTGTGTTGGTGAGGGCAGTGCGGGCCCGGGGCTGCGCCGGATAGCGGGCAGACCTCGACGGCGACGATGGTGTCTGGCGGTTGTGGCAGGACCGGCGGCTGCGCGGCGGCGCCTCGGTGGACGAGGTGACGGACGATCTGGTGGAACAGCGGCCCGGCGCCGACGGCTCCCGAGATGCGACGCATCGGCTGGCCCGAGAAGTCCCCCGCCCAGACCGCGACGGTGTATCGATCGGTGTAGCCCACCGTCCAGCTGTCTCGGAAGTTCGTCGAGGTGCCGGTCTTCACCGCGACCGGGTAGCCGAACATCAGCGGGTTGTTGGGGCCGAACGCGCGCGCCCGCAGCGGCTCGTCCGAGAGGATGTCGGTGATGAGGAAGCTGACCTCTTCAGAGAAGATGCGCGTACCCGGCCCCGGAGAGGCGCGGTCGGTCAGCCGCGGCGCACAGGTCTGGCCGCCGCGGGCGAAGGTGGCGTAGGCCTGCGCCAGCTGCAGCGGGGTGACCTCGCCGTTGCCGAGCGTCAGCCCCAACCCATAGTGGCTCACGTCATCGGAGAGCGAGGTGAGCCCTGCCGCTCTCAGTCGCTCCAGGATGGATTCGATGCCCACGGCGTTGGCGGGGCGCACCGCCGGGACGTTCAGGCTCCGGCCCAGCGCCTCGCGCATCATCACGGGCCCCGAGAAGCGCTCGCTGTAGTTGCGCGGGTGCATCAACAGGCCGTCGGCGTCGAGGTATCGGGTCTCGATGTCAGCCACCGGGCTCGCCGGATGGAAGTCGGCCTCGAAGGCCATCGCATAGGTGAACGGTTTGAGCGTAGAGCCCGGCTGGCGGAGGGCCGTCGCGCCGTTGACGCTGCCGTCTGGAGCCGCCCAGTAGTCCGCGCTCCCCACCATGGCGAGGACATCGCAGGTCTCGTTGTCCAATACCACTGCGGCGGCCTGCGTCATCCCGCCGAACCGGTGGGTCGCGACGTGCTCGCGGACCATCCGCTCGATCGGTCGCTGCAGGTCACGGTCCAGCGTCGTCTTCACCGTTCCCGGTGGCGGCGCCATCGAGAGCACCAGCTCGGTGAAGTGCATCGCCGTCGGGGCGTCGTGCCCTGCAGGCATGAACACGAGCGGTTCGTCGACCGCCATCCGATGCTCCGCCTCGTCGATCCGGCCCGTCGTCAGCATCCGGTCGAGGACCCGAAGCTGACGGTCCTTCGCCGAAGCCCGGTTTCGGTATGGATTGTGGGCGGTTGGTGCCTGGGGCAGCCCGGACAGTAAGGCTGCTTCAGCGAGGGAGAGGTGCAGAGAGGGCTTCCCGAAGTACCGCTGGCTTGCCGCTTCGATGCCCATCGTTCCGGCGCCGTAGGGCGCCCGATTCAGATACTGCTCCAGCAGGGTGTCCTTGTCGGTGGACCGCTCCAGCCGGATCGCGTCTCGCATCTGTCCGAGCTTGCCCTCCAGGTTTCGGGGGTGCTTGTAGAGCAGTCGAGCGAGCTGCATCGTGATGGTCGATGCGCCCGACACCACTCGCCCAGCCCGGAGGTTCTGGGCGCTCGCGCGGAAGACCGATCGCCAGGCGACGCCGCGGTGCGTATGGAAGCGGCTGTCCTCGATGGCCAGGGTGGCGTCGATGACCTTCGGGGAGATGTCCTCCAAGGCGGTCCAGTGTACTCGGACGCCGCCGTGACCGACCGCTTCACGGAGCAGGTTGCCTCGGCGATCCTCCAGCCGCCAGCTCGCCGGTCGGCGATCCAGGATCGACGGATCGACAGGTCGAAGGGTGCGTTCGATGTATAGGGTGATGCCCAGGAGGACCGCCAGGGACCACAAGATGCGGCGCTTCATCGGATGGTGACCTCATCGATCTCGGTGCTGCCGCGGATCTCGGTCTTGTACATGGCCTCGACCGAGGCGGGCGGGCGCAGGAAGGTGCCCGGCGTGGTCGCCCGCGCGACGTACTGGTACTCGACGGTGCCAGCGGGGAGCGCGTCGGCGTAGAAAGCCACCCGATGGTCCCGGATCTCCTGATAGCTCAGCAGGCCGGCGCCGCGGACGGCGGCGGGGCTCAGCGGCGCCGCTTTCACCGACTGTGTCGTCTTCAGCGCAGCGTTGAGCGGCTCCAACCCGGCAGGCAGCAGGTCATCGATGGCGATGTAGTTCAGGGCTTCTTCGGTGGTGACCGTCAACCGCACCCGCACCAGCGCGCCCAGGGGGATGTCGCCGGTGATCGGGCGGCCGTCCAGGGTCTCATAGCGGCGGGTGATGGCGGCGCCGTTGGCGGTGGGCTTCCGGTTCTCCGGGGTGAGCGCCACGTCATAGTCGGCTCGCATGGTGAGGATGACCGGCAGCCCCGACGCCGCCATCTCGACCTTCAGCTCATCGTCGTCGATGTCCGCTGCGGTCAGCTCCAGGCGCCGCACCCGCCGAGACTCGGCCTGGAAGGTGCTGAGGTCGAGCGGCGCTCCGTTGAACCGCATCGAGACGTCAGGCGCCTCACCGGCCTCACTGTTGCTGACGGTGGTGAGGGTATACACGCCCATGATGCCGAAGACGTTCTCCTGGGTGTTGCCCCACATCCCATGCCGCCGCCGGGCGAGCAGGCCGTTGAGGAGCTGTGCGCTCATCGCGTCGCTGGCGTCAGCCTGGGCATAGGCGAGCAGGGCGCTGGCGTGGGTGCGCAGCGGCGAGTCCATCGAGTAGCCGCCCTTCGGCGCCCCCTCGAACCATGCCTCGTCGTCCTCCTGCTCTGACGCGTTGCGGACCTCGGCGAGGATGGGCTCGATGAGGGGGTGATGGTCATCCATCTCGCTGGCAGCGATGCCCAGGAAGGCGAGACCGAAGGGCGTGAGCTTGTCCCGCTCCTGCCAGAGCTGGTTGATGTAAGCGGGCTGTGGTCGATCCAGCCGACCCAGCGTCATCACAAACAGGGCCCGGGTGTCGCCATCGGCGATGTTGCCGTGGGGGATGGACTCGGTGACGGTGCCCTTCCGAAGCGTGGCCTCCAGGAAGTCTGCCATTCGGCTCAGCGATGCGTCCGGGACGTCGTAGCCTCGCTTCTTCGCCTCGATCAGCGCGGTGAGCCCGAACGATGTGGCGAACGCATGCGGCTCGGTGCCGCCGGGCCAGTAGGACAGCCCGCCGCCTTCCGTCTGGAACGACAGGATCCGCCGGATGCCGGCCTCAGCGTACTTTCGCAGCTGCTCCTGGTCGACCTCGACGCCGATCTCGGGCAGCAGGTCTTCGAGCACCACCAGCGGGTAGGCGCGGCTGGTGGTCTGCTCGATGCAGCCGTTGGGGTAGCCCATCAGATAGCCCACCGCGTCCTTGAGCTCGGTGAGGGCCGTCGTGGATGCCACAATCTCCACTGACTCGGTCCCGCTGATTCGATCGTCGGGCAGGGTGAGTGCGACCACACCGTCGCCGGAGATGGTCTGGCTGGCGACCTGGACCTTGCGCACCCCGGCGTCCCGGACGGGCAGGGTGATTTCGACCGCGTCGGTGTGTTCTCCCATGGTCGCCTGGAACTGGACGGTGGCCTGTCGGCGGGCGTGGACAGTGACCGGGAAGCGGACCGTGGCGGTGCCCTCAGCGTCGACATCAGCGGTCTGGACCACCTCGCCGGTGACCTGGAAGCCATCGACGATGAGCGAGACTTCGGCGGTCTCGTCGTCTTCGGTTCCGTTGTAGATCAGCGCCTCAAGAGAGAAGGTATCGTCGGGGTAGATGAACCGGGGGAGGGCGGCCTGGAGAATCAGCGGCTTGCGCACGGTCAGCTCATCATCGGCGCTCCCCGCGCGACCGTCTTCATCGATGGCCACGGCCATGACCCGATAGGCGGTGGTGTTGTCGGGCAGGGTGAAGGTGACCTCGGTCTGTCCATCCGCACCGACCGGGACCGCGGGGTTGAAGTAGGCGGTGCTCTGAAACAGGCTGCGAAGCAGGAAGTTGGGCAGCCGATCCCCTCCCTCATCGCCGCCATCACCGCCGGGGAACAGGATCTCGTTCCGGGCCCGGCGGGCGTGGGGCAGCTCCAACCGACTGTCTGCGGTGCGCACCCCGAGGGTCTGGGCGGGGAAGAGTCCGGCCACCGGATCCGGGGTCTGATAGCCGGTCAGGCCGAGGACTGCTTCATCAACGACCATCAGGGCGACCTGGCCGCGGACCGGCCGGCCGGTGTGGTCAGCGACCGTGACGGTCAGGGTGGTCTCATCGCCGGGGTTGGCGACCTCACGGTCGGCAGAGACCGCGACCGCCAGACGCTGTTCGATGGGCTCGACCTTCAGCTCGGTTACACCCAGTCGGAACGCCGGCGCGCCGGTCTGAAACCCGGTCGCGTCTCGGGCGTCGTGGATGCGGCCCCGGACCAGGGCGACCGAGGCGAAGACGTTCGGGGCCATCTCGCCTGTGATGGGGATCTCGATCTCGGGGGTGTCTCCTTTAATTTCGATGACCCGCTGCTCCATCACTCCGTCGCGCTCAAGGGTCAACAGGGCGGTGGCGGCGGTGAAGGGGGTCTGGACGATGAGCTTCGCGGTTTCACCCGGTCGATAGGCGTCCTTGTCCGTACGGATCTCGATTCGTTCGCGGTCAAAGCGGGGCCAGGCGACCGACTCATCGCCAGAGGCGGTGAAGGTGAAGCCGGCCTGGACCTCGCGCTGTTCGGCGTCTTTGGCCCAGGCACGGACCTGGTAGGCCCCCGCCTCGTCGACGGCAAACCGACAGGTCGCGCCGGCTTTGGTGGTGATGATCTGACAATCGCCGACGGCCTCTGCGACCGGGCGGTTGAGGGTCTGGACCGTCCCAACATGGGCGGTGTCTCTGCCCCCCAGACGGGTTGTGACGTGATGATCGACCCGCTCCATCCGCGCCCGGACGCGGACGCCCGCGACGGGATCGCCCTCGGGAGAGACGGCCGCGATGGGAACCTCGACCGTATCGCCAGATGCGAAGACGCGATGCGTCGGCGCCTTCACCCCGACATAGAAACTGGCGGGGTGGATGACCTGCGAGCGCCGCCCAGCGTAGTTCTGGCGATCGACGTCGGTGACCGAAGCCTCGACGAAGTACCGCATCGGGCCCGCTTCCGAGGGGTGCTGCGGGGTGAAGTTGACGATCTGCTGGCCCTGGCCGTCCAGCCGACCGGAGCCTCGGGCGATCTCGCCGACCAGCGAGCGCCGATCGCCGAAGTGGAACACATAGCCGGGGAAGCGCGCCGGAGAGAAGGCCTCGATGGAGCGGTGCACCGACCACTCGACTGCGCGGCCGTCGAGGCTCCCGCCATGGAGATAGCTGGCGGAGATGACCGTCTGGCCGCTCTCGTCCCGCTCCCATGCCGTCGGGGCCTCGACGTCGACCTCAAAGGTCGGGACGCGATACTCCTCGACCTGGAAGTTGTGGGTCCTGCGCTGCTCACCGAGGGTGACGGCGAAGGTGTATCGCCCGACATTGGCGTGCTCCTTGAGCTTCGTCTCGATCGCGGCGGTCCCAAAGGCGTCGAGGACGAGCTCCTGCTGGGAGACGGTCTGGCCGCGCGCGTCGACGATGGATGCCGCGGCGCGTTCTCCGGCGTGCTCCGGACCCGCCATGAAGACGCCATGGACGACTTCGTTGGGACGGTACGCCCCTCGCTCGGTGAACATCGCAGCGGGCATGGGATCGCCCTGCTCGGTGGCGCCGTTGACGCCATAGCGCCACGCCTGGGACAGTCGGTCCTCCTGCAACCGGACGAGGAGCCGGTCCTCACCGGACTCTGCAAGGAGGTACAGGGTGCCCTTCAGGCCGGTGCGCTTCGCGAGATCGCCCGCATCCAGCTGGACGATGCCCTGGCTGTTGGTCCGCGACGCAGTGATGACCTTGCCCGAGGCGTCCAGCAGCGAGACCGACGCCCGGCTCCGCGGTCGCGGGTTGTGCAGGCCGGTCACCCAGCCGTGGATCTGTCCCTCCGAGATCTTGGCGGTGAGGCCGATGTCACTGGTCTGCACCAGGGCGGTCCGGGTCAACCGCTCGCCGCCTTCCGAGCCCTCCCCCATCGCCGAGACCTCGACACATCGCAGCCCGGCGGTTCGGGGCAGATCGATCTCCGCGACGCCGCGCTGGTTGGCCGCGACGTCCAGCTCCGGCGCATCGAGGCGCTGGGGCTTGCTGTTCAAGCCATATTCAGCGCAGGTACCTTTCGCGCCGATCTGCATGGCGGCGGCGTATTCGCGGGGATCTTCGAACTCATAGGCGTCCACCGTGAGAGCGGTGAGGTTTCGCCCGCGCATCTCAAGGAGAGGATGGTTCGCCTCTGCGGTGATGGGGGCGGCCGGCAGATGAAGCTCTGGGAGAAGATCCTGGCTGCGGAGGCTGAGATCGAAGGGCGCGCTCATCGGGTTGCCCAGCTCATCGACCAGCGGGTTGTCCAACGTGATCTGGTAGTCGACACCGGGCTTGAGCGTCAGATACACCCAGGCGTGATAGCGGTCGCCGTGAACGTCGATGTGTTCGGGCGCGGGCGAGATCTTCAGCCGCTCCTTGACCTTCTCCAGCTCGACGGGGTTGTTGAAGTCGAGGCGCAGGGTGGACTGCAACGGCATCGGATCGGCGTGGTCGAGCGGAGTGCCTTCCGGGGAGAACGAACGGGCCTGATCGACCGTGAACCGCTCTCGGACGGTGAGGGCGTAGGTCTTGTCATCGGTCGAGGGGGGGACGACGAGGATCGACTCTCCCTCCTGGAGGCCTTCCAGGATCTGCACGGCGACGACATGTTCGTGGTCGACAGCTTCATCGAGGGTGCTGAGACCGCGTCGATGGTCGATGATCTCAAAGTCGATGGGACGCGAGAAGCGGTTTTTGATGGAGAGGTCCTGCCCGATCTGCTCTCGATCGACGGGCTGATCGTAGAGCAGCAGCATCGGTCCCTGGCCGAGCTGCATGGTGAAGTGGTTGAGGAAGCCGACAAATCGGGGCTCACCGGGGACGACGGCCCAGCTGGCGACTTTTCCGGCGGCCTGGAAGAAGGGGACCTGGACGGTCGTCTCCCAACCGGGCTCCATCGCCCACGCGGGGCCGGCGAGGGGAACGGCCCACTCGACCGTCAGATCAACGCGGGTGCCAGCCGTGAGGGCGCCGTCATCAGGAGAGAAGGTCAAGGTCGTGGGAGAGGTCCACGACCATTGACCGGCCTGCTCGGGCTGCATCGTGACGGTCGGGATTTTTGCTTCGTGGAGGTGACCGGTCCTCGCCATCGGTTGGGTGAATTCAAGGTTGAGGTCACAGCCGGTCTCTCCGCAGTAGGGGGGGCTCACCTGAACGGGAGAGGGTTCGGGCTCATCCACCACATCTTCAGCCGCCTCATCCTCATCCTCATCCTCATCCTCTATCGGCGCAGCGTCGGCGAGCGCATCGCCGATGTGGTCGTCCATCAGGGGAGCGAAGACGTTGTCGGGGGGATCGATGCTCGGCTCCA
>JBCBLB010000839.1:0-3757 GCA_038520555.1 Myxococcota bacterium
CGCGGACCCACACGGCCAATCGCGGATGGCGCCGAGCCCCCGATGTCGCGCCGATCCCACAGCTGGCGCAGACCTGGTCGACCTTCGTCCGGGCCGCTCGAAAATCCGGCCAGGCTCTCGGCCAGGCGCGCTACCTTGAGGTTCGCTACGAGAACCTGCTCAGCGATCCCATCCCGGTCCTGGGGAAGGCCCTCCGCTTCTTCGGCGAGGCGCTGGACGAAGGAGTCCTGCGGGGCGCGGCAGAGGTTCGCCCGGGGAAGACCTGGCGCGAGACCCTCGTGCCCGCGGAGCTCGTCGCCTTCTGCACGGTCCATCCCGCGGAGATGCTGCTTCATCATCTCGGGTACCCGCCGACCCCCACGCCGGCCCACCGATCGCTGGAGATCCAGGTCGGCGCCCGGCCCGCCCCCTCCGCCCCGCTGCAGGCCCGAATCGACCGCGGAGAGAGCAGCCCACAGCTGTGGTTCGAGGCTGGGGAGGCGGCCCTCCAGGCGCGCGATCAGAAGCGGGCCGTCTCCCACTTCGTCCGGGCCATCCGGGGGCAGGCGATCGACCGCCGGGCCGTCCTGCGGCTTCTGGAGATGCCAGACGCCCCAGAGTCCGTGTTCGCGGCCATGAACGCAGAGCGGATGATGGCTCCGGACATGCGAGCTGCGCTCACCCGCTGGGCTTCTGGGCGGGGCCTGGACGAAGCGGCCAGCCGCGCGTTGTTTGCCCCCAAAAGCGAGACGGAGGCCGCATGAACGGTTCCCCTCCCCTGTTGCTTCTGGGGGCGCCCAACGTGGGCCTGGACACACTCGCAGAGGCGCTCAGCCACGCACCCGGCGTTCGGATCCGGGGAGATTGGGACCTCGTCGCGGTGCTCCGTGGGTTGTGGGAGGCCACCGAGTCCGCCGCCCGTCGCCCCGCGGTGCCATGGCGCCGCCCCGACGCGCCGGAGTGGCTCGACGGGACACTGGCCGACTATGCCCGGCTGTTGGTTCATCTGGAGGGCCAGTCGACGACCCGGTTCGGCGTGGCCCACACCGCGCTGGCCCGGCACCTGCTCCAGGTCGCGAAGTGGCTGCCGCCGTTCCAGTTCGTTCACCTCGCCCGGGACCCCATGCATGCAGCGATCAGCCTTTCCCCTGATCTATCGACAGCGGCGACGGCCGAAGCAGGGTTGAGATGGGCGAAGATCTGGACGAATCATGTGGAGCCCCCCACCTCAGTGCGCCTCCCGGCGGTCCGGGTCGAATCTCTGGATCCAGGGTCGCTCATCGGCGTCTCCGGGGTCCGCTGGCGTCCACCTGCGCTCCCACAGCTTCCCCCGGCTGCCGCGGAGGGGTTCGCATGTCATCCGACCGCCCCGACGTTGATGAGCGCGTTTGGATACACACCACCCGCCGTGGGTGCGCTCAGCGAGACCGTTCCAGGACTGATCGTCGCCCGCGCAGAAGGTGATCCGACCCAGGCCCAGAGGCGCTTGGAGAGCGGGCTCCGACGGAGCTCAGATGGGCGGCTGTGGAACGCCCTTGGAGAGCTGCACCGCCGCCAGGGCGCCGAATCAGAAGCCTGCCGCTGCTTCACGGTATCGATTCACAGTCCCAACACACCGACTGCGGCCTGGACGAACCTGCTGTCGATGCCCCATCGGGAGGAGAGCCTGGACATCATCGGGTCTGCTCGACAGAACCCGCAGATCGAGATCCGCGCAGCGGCGGCGCGCTGGATGGTCGCCCGGGGCATGGATCAGGAGTCCGCAGAGGTCCTGGCGAACGTTCATGGCTACCGGTGGTACGTCGCTCCCAACGCCGCGTCGGCTCATACCAGATAGCGGCTCACTCCAGATAGCCGAGCTTCCGAAGCTGCTCTTCGCGCTCCGCGTCGATGGGCGCGGACTCGACGGCTTCACGGGGCCCGGCCGGCACGCCCACCGCCGCCTGGAGCGCCGCGGCGATGTCTTCGGGAACATAGGTCGTCGACAGGATCTGCTGCTCGCCGGGATCGGCGAGGAGGTTGAAGTACTGGTCAGGCTCACCGTACACCCGCAGCAGCTTATATCCCCGACCGACGGCGGCCCGCTGCGAGCGGATGTGTTTCTGGAAGGGCTCGCTCTCTTTGACGTGGACGGGGAGGCTATCGAGCGACTGACGGGGCCATGCGAGGCTGAGGCGCAAGATGCGGTCTTCGGGGAGGGGCTGTCGGAGGTCGAGCCCCTGGCTCTCCGTCGACGGGAGGCCCGCCGCGGCGAGGACCGTGGCATGAACGTCGAGGATGCTCGCAGGGTTGCTCTGGACGGTGCCGGCTGAAAAACCAGGCCCCCGGGCCAGCATGGGAATGCGGACCAGCTCCTCATACAATGAGAACAAGTGAGCGACGTGGCCGTGCTCTCCGAGGTGTTCTCCATGGTCGCTGGTCACGATGACGAGGGTCTCTGCTGGACCCCGGGCATCGACCAGGGGCTCAACCATCTGCTCAACCAGGGCGTCCATCCCACGAATCTCGCCGTCATACAGCCGGCCAAGCTGATCGAAGAACGCGGGCGGGAAGGGCTTCGCACCCCGGTAATGTTGTGCGATAAGCCGAACCGCGGACGGGTGCCGGCGGCTGGCTTCATCGAAGGCGTCGGCGGACGCAAAGAACGGCTCCCCGTGATTCGCATCGGGGACGTAGGGAAGGTGCGGGTTGATGAGGTTGATGAACACAAAAAACGGCCGCGCGTCATCCATCTCACGGCGCATCCACCGCCGGACGCTCTGGACGTTGGGATCGAACCCCAGCCGTCTGCGGAGCCGCTGTCGTGGGAGCGCCCAGACATCATTGAAGACCTCGAACCCCTGGCTGAGCCCGTTGCTTTCGGTGACCCAGGGGTTGTTGGAGACGCCGAAGGTCTGGTAGCCGGACTCACCGAGGACCTCCGCGAGGGTCCGCGCGTCCAGAGCGAGCTGCTGGGTCTCCTGGTCTGCGCCATGGCGATCGGGGGTCAGGCCGGTGAACAGTGACGCATGGCTGGGCAGCGTCCACGATGAGGTCGACCATGCCCGAGAAAATCGGGTGCCCTGTGCGGCCATCTGTTCCAGGTAGGGCGTGGTCTGATGACCATAGCCGTTGGCCGACAGCCGATCGGCACGCGTGGTGTCGAGGACAACAACGACGATGTTGGGACGCGGATCGTCGACCTCATGGCTGGGCGTCGTGCACGCCCACAGCGACAACAGGAGGAGCATGGGTTCACTTCAGCAGGGCGTAGCGGGCGGTGTCTCGTATCTGGCCCTGGGGATCCTGGCTGTCTTTTCGGGTGATTCCTTCCAGCTGGAAGCCACACTTCTCTGCGACCCGGCGGCTGGCGAGGTTCCGGCCATCGCACTGCCAGACAAGCCGCCGCCAGGGCCATTCGGAAAACCCCCAAAAAACCAGCGTCTCCAGCACATGGGTCCCAAGCCCCTGGCCTGCTTCGTCGACATGGATCCACATCCCGATCTCCGCGATGCCGAGGGAAAGCGGGCCATGCCGGAGATGGAAGCCTGTCCCACCGATGAGCCGAGACCCATCCAGAGTCCAGATCCCAAGAATGAAATCGTTGGCCAGCAGCCATCGTCCACGGAACTGCCTCACCAGGATCTCGGCGTTTTCGGGCGTCTGATCGCCGATGGCCCAGGGCATCCACGGCTTGAGGTGCGTGTAGGTCGTATTGGTCGCAGCACAGAGCTTCGGACCGTCACCCGGCAGATAACACCGGATCCGGCACCGATCGGTCTCTACGCTTTCTGGAGCA
>JBCBLB010000055.1:0-22813 GCA_038520555.1 Myxococcota bacterium
GCGACAGCGACGGCGACGGCCTGTCTGACGGCCTGGAGGCAGGCGTGGTCGAGCCGCTCGAAGACACCAACCTGGACGCCGACTGCTTCGTCGCCGACGCAGATCCGTCCACCACCACGAACCCCTCTATCGCCGACACCGACGAGGGCGGGCTCGACGACGACGCGGAAGATCGAAACCGCAACGGCCGCCAGGACGAGTGGGAGACGGATCCCAACGATCCCTCCGACGACGTCGACGCGGACGAGGACGGCATCCCCGATGCCCTGGAGGAGGCGTGCCAGGGCGTCAGTGAAGACGGCGATCAGGACGGCGTCCTGGACATCGATGAGGACCTGGGCGACTTCGACGGCGACGGCTTCCCCAACTTCTGCGATGACGATGATGACGGAGACACGATCCCCACCCTGGAGGAAGGCGGTAAAGACGTCGACACCGACGACGACGGCTCTCCGGACTACCTCGACCGGGACTCGGACGCCGACGGCGCCCTGGACATCGACGAGGGGACGGGCGACGTGGACTGTGATGAGATCCGCAACTTCCAGGATCCCAACGACAGCGACGGGCCCTGCGGCGACAACCCCATCGATCCAGGCGATGACACCGGCGATGCTGAGCCGGGCGTGTTCGGCTTCACCGGCGGCGAGTTCACCGGCGGCGCCTGCAGCAGCCTGCCCGGGGGGGCGATGCTCTGGCCGGCCCTGGCCGCGCTGATGGGTGCCCTCCGGCGTCGGCGCCGGACCGCGATGGCCGCCGCGGCCCTGACAGTCCCCGGCGTCGCTGGCGCCCAGGAGGTCAACGCCCAGCTGTTTCGGCCGTCGCTGGACGGCCGCCTGCTCACCACCGTCGATGACACCGCAGTCGGCATCAACGGCGTCGGCGGCGGGCTGATGCTCAACTACGCCGACGACCCGCTCATCTATCGGTACAACAACGATGATATCGAAGACATCGATCTTCTTGGACAGGTCACCACCGCCAACGCCGCCGCCTACTACAACTGGCGTCCGTTCCGGATCGGAGTGGACATCCCCCTACACCTCACCTCAGGTGGGTTCGAGCTGGATGAGGCCGGCGGACGGGTCCTCGGGGATGTGCGGCTCGATGGGAAAGTCGAACTGCTCGATCGGATCACCCAACCGCTGGGCCTGGGCGCGAGCGTCCGGGTGGGGTTGCCGACCGGAAACGGTGACGCCTTCCTGGGAGAGCCCACCGCAACCTATGCGGCACAGCTCAACGCCTCGACCGGCCAGGATGTCGTGGTCGCTGCAAACCTGGGCTTTCTGTTCGCGCCGGAAGACCTCGATCAGGTTCTGGATGATCTGACCTGGGGCTCTCGGCTGACCTGGGGGGTGGGCGCCAGCATGAAGCTCCGCGATCCGCTGTGGGTCTCTGGTGAGCTGACCGGCCAGCGGCTGCTCGACTCGTCGGGCGCGACCGGCGCGACGCCGCTGGAGGGGCTGCTGTCCTTGCGGGCGCTTCCCACGGAGACCCTGGTCGCCTCGCTGGGCGGCGGGCTGGGCATGAGCCAGGGGCTGGGCGCTCCGGACTTCCGGCTGGTTGCCAGCGTCGGGTGGATGCCTGCCCCACCAGACACCCGCCAATATGAAGTCACCGAGATCCCGCAGGACAACCTGTTCGACTACACGCTCTCGGTCACCGACGCCGAGGGCAACCCCATCGTCGCTCATGTCCAGATTCCCGGCCGGGAGTTCAACGCGAAGACCGGCGTGGACGGCGACCTTCGCGGTGAGATGCCGGTGGGCGCCTATGAGATCATCGTCAGCGCAGACGGCTACGCCCGCACCCGCCGCGTCCTCGAAGGGGATCAGGGCGACCGGGTGCAGCTGGAGGTCGTCCTGCTGGCGCCGCGGGTCGTCGTCGGCGAGGAGCGGCTGGAGCTGTCGGAGAAGATCTTCTTCGAGTTCGACTCTGCCCAGATCAAGGCAACCAGCCACTCCCTGCTCGATGAGGTCGCCGAGGTCATCCGGGCGCATCCGGAGATCCGGCTGGTCGAGGTCCAGGGACACACCGATGATCAGGGCGAAGACGACTACAACATGGAGCTGTCCGATGAGCGGGCCATCGCGGTCCGCGAGTACCTCATCACACAGGGCGGTGTCGAACCGACCCGTCTGAAGGCCACGGGCTACGGCGAGCAGTATCCGCTGGTACAGGGCACCGATGAGGACGCCCGCCGCACCAACCGCCGGGTCGCCTTCGTCCTCCTCCATGTGGAGGACCGCTGACGGTCAGTCGACGACCTCAGAGAGGCGGTCGATGGGGATGTCTTCGAGGGACTCGAAGTACCAGGCGTAGCCGCTGAGGTAGGCGTACAGCCAGGGCTCATTGATGTCCTGGCCCAGCGGGGCGACATCGGTGGTCACGATGAGCTCCGCGTCCGGGTCGAGCTGCCAGACCAACGAGGTCGTCCGATCCCTGGCGACAAACTCAAGATCGCCGTTTTCATCGAGCTGGTTGAAGGCGAAGTAGGAGGCCAGCATATAGCGGCCGTATTCCATCAGGGTCTGGGTCTGCCATTGCGACTCGAGGAAGTCGGTCATCTCCCCCAGACCGACGCCGATGCGCATGCCATCGAAGGCGAACTTGGGCTCACCGTTGTCCCAGACCGCCGGGTCGAAGTCCTGGCAGGCGCCGCCGTCATAGCCGAAGACCGTCAGGGAGCCGACGTAGCTGCCGCGGAGCGGAGCGGCGACTTCACCTGCAGTGGGTTCGATCAGCTCCACGTCGAGATCAGCGGGCTGTACATTGAGCGACGTGACAAGCTCGCAAACGTTTTCGGGTTCCTGGAACCCGGTATCCCGCGGATCGAGGTAGCTGCGGTTGGCGAGGATGACCCGAAGCTGCGGCTCATAGACCGAGCCGTTGAACGAGTAGTCGATGAGGCTGTCGCGATACTCATCCCAACCCGAGACCATCTCAAAGCCGATGAGTTCAGGTTGGAAATAGAGCGAAGAATCCCTGGATGGGTCGTCAGGGTCATCGTTGCCCCCTGGCACCGGGAACCCGGAGTCGCCCCCAGAGCTTGAGGTGCAGGCGAACAGTGAGGCAGACAGGATGAACAGCATCAACGGCGACTTCATATCCAGAAGATAACCCCACCCTGAACCGATCGGGGCGGTTCAGGGTAGGGTCAGGGTGAAGGCCTGAAATCCGGCGCTAAATCCGGCGCTCACTCAGCGGCGGGCGCGCCTGCCTTCATGTTGTCGAGGTCGAGGTTCGGGAAGTCTTCGTACCAGTAGGGGAAGACCCGAACGAAGTTGCCGTCGAACGGGGTGCTGAACTCAAGGTTCGACGACGAGGGATCGACGGTGACAAGAACCGAGTCGAAAGCGTTTCCGTCCGCGTCGATCGCCGAATCGGGCTCGATCTCGCCGGCGAAGTAGTACATGTAGTTCCAGTTCGTCGGGATGAAGTTGTAGCCGTCTTCGTTGTCAGCCGGGTGGTTCATCGCGATATACGCGCCAGCGATGGCGTCGATCTGATCTTCTTCGAAGTCCGCGTAATCGTCGAACAGCTCGGTGCGCATGAAGTCGCTCATCGGGCCGAAGCCGATGCCCAGGTGCATACCGTCGAGCTGATCGTAGACGCCCTGGTCGATGATCTGCTGGCAGTTGTTGCTGGGGACCAGGATGCCGTCGGCGTCGCGAACGACTTCGCCGGTCTCATCCAGGAGCGCCGAGTAGCCGATGATGTTGGCCGCGCCTTCAGCGAAGAAGTTCAGCTGATAACTCTCCGACAGGAACCCGGTGCCGCTTTCATAGTCGAAAGCAAGCGCGGTCGGCGGGGTATCGTCGATGACGTAGTCAAACTCGGCGAGCAGCTGGCAGCGGTTGGCGTTCCGATCCTCCTCGGTGGAGCCTGCGGGCAGCGAGAAGTAGTCGATGTTGGTCACTGACAGGGTAACCAAGGGCCGCAAGAATGTTTCCGCGGCGGACTGATACCGATAGATCAGGAATTCGCTTTTGAAGATCGGATCAAGACCCGCTTCAAACTCAACACCGACAGCGACGGGATCAAAGGGGATGATCTCTTCTTCTTCCTCATCGTCGTCGTCGTCGTCGTCGTTATTATCGGTGTCGCCACCGCCGAAGGTCTCATCGGTATCTTCGATACCTGTCTCGCCATCGCAGGCGAGCAGGCTGAGTCCTGTGACGAGCAGCAGGATGGTGGTGCGAGCGGTCATGGAATCCTCCACATGATGACCGTTCAGACGTAGCGAATCTGTCGTGCCGTTGTCAAGGGGTTGTCTACTTCGGCGTTGGTGTCGGGACCAGATTTGAATTCAACATCCGCGGTTGAATCCGTTTAAGGTGTATATGGGAGGCAATCATGATGATGTCCTGGGTTTTTCTCGCCGCGTTACCGATCGCAATCGCAGGCACCCCGGACGACGCCGCCACTTTGCTGTCGCGATACCCCGCCGGACGGGTCCCCAGCACCGCTCCCGTCTTCGACGCCATCACCGATCTTCAGACCCACGGTGAGGCCGAACACCTCAGCGTCCTCCATAGCCTACGCGATCATGAAGAGGGCGACGTTCAGGCCGCCGCAGAGATCGCGATCTCCATCGTGACCCTTCGGGCGCGCCTCGAGCGTCGTGAGTCGTTCGCCGTCCCTGACAGCCGGGACATCCGGCGGTGGTTGTCCGAGCAGCCTGGACCGATGAAGCACTCCGACGGCCACACGGTCGACAAGCGCGAGCAGGAAGCCATCGCGTATGCGTCGCTGGTGTTCGATGGGAGCCGACGTTTCGCAGACACCGCCCCCGATGCCCTGCTGCGTGAGGGGGAGCGGCTCGAAGACCTCGCCGACGCCGGGGGTGCGATGGCCGCCTACGCCATCGCTGCCGCCCAGGGCGCGCCACAAGCCTTCGACGCCATCCAGAGCTTCGGCGTGGAGGCCGAGACGCTGCTGCTGGCCATGACCGCGGACGTCCCCGACAAGCGGCTGCCCCACGCGCCGCCAGAGACCCTTGAGGTGCTCACCCGGGTGGGCTCAACCCAGACCGTCGCCGTTCTCGTCGAGCGCAGCCAGATGAGCGACCAGCTTGGCCAGGTGGTCGCCCTGGACGCCCTCGCTGAGATGCTGCGTCGAGAAGACCTGCCCGCCAGCGCCCGCCGCCAGGCCAAGCAGGGCATCGAAGCCGCCACGCACGCCCAGGAGAAGACGCTCCGGGCGTTCGCCCGGGCGACCCTTGATGAAGTCGAGTAATGTCTCTGGTTGCCCTGCCGTCACCGCGGCACATTAATTTCGATCTATGCCGAGACGGTCTACAGGGCGGCTGACGTATTGGGTGTTGAGCGGGGCGTTCCTGCTCATCGCCTCGTTCGCGGTTCAGCAGACGATGCAGCTGCACCAGGACATCGCAGAGGAAGAAGAAAAACAGGCCGAACGCATGCTCCAGGGGACGGTGACCTACTGGGAGCAGACCGTGTTCCGTCAGGCGCGCGCCTGGTTGGATGAGGCGTCCGCGAGCCAGGACGTCGCCCTCGCCGAGCGGCGGATGCGTCGGACCACGCCGTGGTTCGACGCCTTATACGTCTGGTCTCCAGGGCCGGGCCGCCCGATCCTGCATTACCCGGGCCGACCGGTGCGCGCCGACCCGGCCCTTCTTGATCAGCACCCCTGCCTGAAGAACGCCGAGCGGGCCGCGCGATATCGTCAGCCGCTGCTCACCGCCGCCGCCTACCGCTCCTGTCGCAAGATCGCGGCGCCATTCAGCCTGTACTCGTCTCAGCGGGCCGCGGTGTTGCTGCTCCAGGCCGGTCGGCCCAAGGACGCCCTCGCCGCGTTGGAAGAGGTCTCGGTTCCGCTGATGATGCCGCTGCATGAGGCGGCCGGGCACACGCTGCCGCTGAACCTGCTCGTCGAGCGGCGGATCCGCGGCGCCCAGGCCCATGGGATGATGGGGCTGATCGAGAAGCAGCGCGAGCTGTTGATGCTCACGGTTCGCGAGATCGCTGAGATGGACGCCGCACAGCTTGAGGAGCTGTTGTCGTATCTTCAGTACACCATCCCCAGCGAGCTCAGGCGAATCGGGGCCGCCGACAGGCTCAAGGAGATCCGTCTGGTCCTCGACCGGATCGAGCGTCGCCAGGTCGCGTATCAGGAGATCGTCCGTCGCCTCGCGTCCCGCCCACCGCTCACCGACGGGGAGCTCCAGATCGTCTACGATCCCTACGGCGATGACGGCTTTTTGCTGATCTATGGCGCCGTCGGTGACGAACGGATGGCCGCGGTTCAGGTGGATCCGGAGCTGTTGCTCGCCCAGCTTCCAGCCACTCCGGGCCTGTCTGAGCCGATCATCCTCGACGCGGCCGGGGATCCGCTCAACCGTACAGACATCTCTCGGGAAGACATCTGGGTGGAGGTCGCGTTCGGCCGCCTGCTGAGCCGGCTCCGGTTGGGGCTGCTGGAAGAAGAGGGCCATCAGCACAAGCATATGCTTGCATTCTACGCCCAGATCGTCCCGGTCATGATCGCGCTTTTGCTCGGCGGGCTGGCGTTGTTTGCCCAGTTCAAGGCAGACCGCCGCCGCGAAGAGCTGTACCAGCGGCAGCGGGACTTCATCGCCCGGGTCACCCACGAGCTGAAGACTCCGCTGGCCGGGATCCAGCTGATGGCCGAGACGTTGGAGATGGGCTTCGACGACCCGGAGGCCAGCACGCCGTTCATCGAACGGATCCTGTCGGAGGTCGGGCGGCTCAGCAACCGCATCGATGAAGTGCTCCGGCTGACCCGCGCGCCGGGCGCGCCGACGAAGGCGCCCCTCGCCCCGATCGAGCTGGTGGACGACTTGATCGAGGAGTGGACCCCGCGGTTCAGTGAAGTGGGCGTGCTCCTCGACACCGACCTCGCGGAAGGGTTGCCCCCGCTGACCGCCGACGGGGAGCTGCTCCGGGATGCGCTCAGCAACCTGCTCAGCAACGCCCTGAAGTACCGCCACCCGGAGCGCGACAGCGTCTGCGTCGTCACGCTTAGCCGAGACCGACGGGCGGTGATCTTTGAAGTGATCGACAACGGCCTGGGGGTGCCTGTGGAGATGCGCGAAGCCATCTTCGAGCAGTTTACCCGGGTCGAAGGGGACGGCCGCGGCCGGTCTGGTGGGCACGGGCTGGGGCTGTCGTTCGTTTATGAGACCGCGCGCGCGCACGACGGCTCGGTCCGCTGCACCGAAGGCATCGACGGCGGGGCACGGTTCATCATGCGAATCCCATACTGAGGTTCCGCGACAAACGTCCGAAGAGGAGATCGACGCGCCCCGCCGCATCGTCCAGGCATCCTGTACGCTGTTACCTACCAGTCCGAGGGGAGGCATCGAGAACCACTTGCGCCATCAGTCCGACTACAGTTCTGCCGATAGCGTCGACTATGTCGAGCTTCGCGGCGGTCGGTACCGCGTGATCGAGCCCATCGGTCAGGGCGGCATGGCGATCGTGTATCGGGCGGTGGACACCCAACTCAACGTCGATCGAGCCATCAAGGTGCTTCAACAACCCGAAGACGATCTGCATCGGCGGCGGTTCCTCAACGAAGCCCGCGCCATGGCCCGGCTCGATCACCCCAACATCGTCCAGGTGTTCGACGTCGGCGAAGAGGATGAGGTCCTCTATATGGTCATGGAGCTGCTCACCGGCGGCTCGATGGACCAGATCCTCAAACACGAAGGCCCCATCGATCCGGTCACCGCGGAGCGGTGGTCGGCCCAGCTGCTCGATGCCCTCGCCGCCGCCCACGACGCCGGCATCGTCCACCGGGACATCAAGCCCCACAACGTCCTCATCACCGCAGATGGCGATCCGAAGCTCAGCGACTTCGGCATCGCCCGGTTTGAAGACCTGGATCTGACCCGGACCGGCACCGCGGTCGGATCCCCCGCCTATATGGCCCCAGAGCAGCACCTCGACGCCAGCACCGTGGACGCGCGCGCGGACATCTTCTCGATGGGTTCGCTGATGTATGCCGCCTTCACCGGCAGCCGTCCCTACGGGTTGCACCAGGAGTCCCTCAACGGCTCCCGCCTCCAGAGCGTCCCCGAACACATCCGGCCGATCATCTGGCAAGCGACCCGATATCGATCAGAGGATCGGTTCTCATCAGCCCAGGACATGCTCCACGCCCTCACAGCCCCGCCCCCCGATGCCACCCCCGCTCCTCCCAACGACACGGCCCGAAAAGGGATCGCGATCCTCTTCGGTGCCCTCAGCGCCACGATTATGGTCGGTGTGGTGACGCTGCTCGTCAACCCTCAGCCCAGACCCGCACCCGTCGTTCAGACCATCACGAGACGGCCCACCCGGATGCCCGCCATCGTGATTCGATCCACCCCACCCCAGACATCGTCGACTGAGACATCGTCGACTGAAACATCGTCGACTGGGACATCATCTCGTCAAGCCAAAGATTTGGGGCAACCTTCTGAATCCGTTCCACTTGAGGTCGCGCCGCCCCTGGCAGAGTCGCTGAATGAGACGAAGCCCGCCGAGACCGTGCAGGCGTATATCAACAGCGTCCCGCCTGCGCGGCTCACCATTGACGGGCGCGCGATGGGGCGGACCGGCTGGCAGGGGGCGTTGACAGAGGGCCGCCATCGCGTGGTGATGCTCCGAGAGGATGGGACCGTCCACCGGCGCACCCTGATCGTGGGCGCCGATGAAATTCGATATTGTTGGGACTTCCGATCGGAGGCGCCATGCCGACGGCGCTGATGGTTGCGCTGTCCGTCGCCTTTGCCCAGCCGCTGCTCATCTCCGACCAGGACCGGGCCACCGCGAGCGCCCAGTTCTCTGAGCGGCAGTATCTGTCGTGGGAGACCTTGCTTCAAGGCGCCCCGAGGGCCTCTGGTGGACAGCTGACCCTGTGTGACGGTCCGGGCATCTCTGACATCAACGCCCTCATCAGCGAGCTTGAGGGCCACCTGTTCTATATGGAGTTCGAACAGGGTATCCAACGCGCAGAGCGCACCCTCGATGGGATGCCCTGCTGGCAGGAGCCGGTCGAACCCGCTGAGCTGGGCCGGCTGTTGTTTTTGGCCGGGCTGCTCGCGGCCCTCGCCGATGACCGCGATCTGGCCAGCCAACGGTTCCAATGGGCGAAGCGGGTCAACCGGGACATCGTGTGGGACAGCGACTTCGGCGAAGATCATCGCGAGCTGTTCGATGACGCCCCGCTCGAACCGGGCACGCGCGCGCTGGCCGTCTTCTCGCCGACCTGGGAGCGGCCAGCTCAAGTCGATGGGCAGCCCATCTCTGCGCAGAGCACCGTCGCCGCGGGGCCGCATCTGGTGCAGTACCAGACCCCGCAGGGCGTCTGGCAGAGCGCGCTGCTTCTCGTGAACGGCGACGAGGCGGTTCAGATCGTCCTGCCCGAAGCGTACCCCCTCCAGCTGGACCCCTCAAAACCCGGCGAACGGCGGGCGCTCGACGCGATGATGGAGACCTCGGATCTGCCCCGGTCCGGCGCGATCTTCCAGCAAGGACCGCTGGCGTGGATGTACGATCCAGAGCAGGACGCCTGGCTGCCGATCCGCGGTCGCAGCCCCCCAATCGCCCAGACGCTGATGATCGGAGGGGGTGGCATCGCCATCGCCGGTGGTGTGACGGCGCTTGTTGGACGGCGCATGGCGGTGAGCGCCGATCAGGCTCGGGTGGACGCGGGCTCCGTGCGCGAGTGGGAGATGGCCGATGAGGACTTCCAGCGCGGCGAGACGCTGTTGCGGGTCGGGCTGGGCGTAACCGCCACAGGCGTCGCAGCGGTGGGCCTCGGTGCTGTGGGGATGTCCAGGTTGTCGATCACGATGTCTCCCGCACAGGTTCAGCTCTCGGTAAAGTGGTAGACATGTGGATTGCCCGTGAGTGACGACATCACCCTGACCAATGCCTCTCCCCAGTGGGGAGAGACCACCCGCGACCGAGAGGCCGTGCCGATGCTGTCGGTGCTGTGGTCGCTCGACGAGCCTCATCGTGTGGGTGAAGTGCTGATCGTCGACACCTATGGCGCCGGGGTGTTCGGCCGACAGAGCAGCGCGGTCACTCCGCAGCACCTGTCGCTGCACCGCCTGCGCCCAGGCGACACCAAACGGACCGGTCTGCCTGCGACCCGACGGCTCTCTCGTGCCCAGCTCAAGGTTGAAATCAAGGGCCGTCATCTCCAAATCGAGAACGTGGGCCGGTGCAAGCTCATCGTCAACGGTGACGTCACGCAAGCGGCGACGGTGCGGCCGGGCGCGCTGGTGGAGCTGGAGCACCAGCTGCTGATGTTGTGTGTGATGCGCCCACCATACCTGCACCCGACACAGGGGCTCCGCCCGTTCCCGTTCGGGGAAGCCGATGACTCTGGCATCGTCGGAGAGTCCGACCAGCTCTGGTCAGTCCGAGAGCAGATCGTCCGGCTGGCCAGCCGCCCCAACCACATCCTCATCCGCGGGCCGAGCGGGGTCGGAAAAGAGCTGGTCGCTCGCGCGTTGCATGCGCACTCCCCCCGGAAGCGGATGCCGCTGGTCGCCCGGAGCGCCGCCACCTTCCCCGAAGGGCTGATGGACGCCGAGCTGTTCGGCAACGTCCAGAACTACCCCAACCCCGGGATGCCCGCTCGCCCCGGCCTCATCGGAGAAGCCGATCGGTCATCCCTGTTCCTCGATGAGATCGGCGAGCTACCAGAAGCGATGCAGGCCCACCTGCTGCGGGTCCTCGACCAGGGCGAGTACCACCGCCTGGGCGAGTCCAAAGCCCGAAAGGCCGACTTCCGCCTGATCGCCGCCACCAACCGCCCCGAGCAGCGGATCAAAGCCGACCTGCTCGCCCGACTCATCGAGCGGATCCTGATCCCGGATCTCAACCACCGCCGCGAAGACATCCCGCTCATCGTCACCCATCTGCTCCGCCAGGGCGCCGTCGGCGATCCGTCGCTGTCCCGACAGTTCTTCCAGGACGGCCGTCCACGGCTGTCCCCTCCCCTGATCGCGGCGCTGACCCAGCATCGGTACACCACCAACGTCCGCGAGCTGCACCGGCTGTTGTGGCAGTGCATCGATGGGAGCCGCGGCGACTTCATCACCCTCGTTGAGGGCAACGGCCTGTCGCTCAAGAAACAGCCCCCGCCCCCGCCGCCGAAGCGGACCGTCCCCAACATCGCGCCCGAGCAGCTGTCCCCCGAACAGATCCAGGCCTGCCTCGACAAGCACAAAGGCATCCAGGAGAAGGTCTGGCAGGAGCTGGGATTATCGAGCCGCCATCAGCTCGCCCGACTCATCAAGAAGCACGGGCTGGTGGTCCGAAAACGACACTGAACCATCTCGACTGGACCATCTTGACTGGACCATCTCGTTTGGGCCCCTTTCCGGGACCCATCGGGCCGCATCCCAGCAAACGGTCGCAAAACGGACGCGCCGCGCGCTCGCGCGCGCGGATGCGCGGTGGTGGACAGGAGCGGAAAACAAGCCTTGCTCCATCATGGAAGGGTGGCACAGTCCCTGCTTTGTCTTCTGGCGAACGCACCCTTCCACCGAGGACGCGATGACCTCACGACGCGATTTCCTTAAATATGCCGGACAGAGCGCCGTTCTTGCCCCCTTCTGGCGGATGCTCTCTCGACCAGCCTATGCCGACACCGGCACAGCGAAGAATCTCATCATCTTCCACTCCCCCAACGGCACCATCCATGACTTCTGGCGTCCGGTGGGCGGGGAGACGGGCTTCACCTTCCCCTCTGGCGGCATCCTGGAGCCGCTGGCGGCGATGAAGGATCGCCTGGTCATCATCGACGGCCTCGATCTGCACAACGCCACCAACCACGAAGGGGGCATGGCGGCGATGCTCACCAACAACGGCGGCGGCGTCACCGACGGAATGAGCGTCGACCAGTACGTCGCGCAGGCCATCGGCGGCGGGATGAAGTTCGCCTCGCTGGAGATGGGCGCGCTCACCGGCCTGTGGGGTGGCGGGCGGCAGACCCGGATGAGCTATGGCCCCGGCGGCTCGCTCGTCTCGCCGGACGACGATCCGCGCAACGTCTTCACCCGGATGTACGGCGACCTCGCAGGAGACGCTGCAGAGGTCGAGCAGATGCTCGCCCGCCGGATGAGCGTCCTCGACCTGATCCGCGACGAAATCGATGACCTGCACGGCCGCCTCGGCACCACCGAGCGGGTCAAGCTCGACAGCCACCTCGCGTCCCTGCGCACGGTGGAGACCCAGCTCAGCACCACCGGCGTCTGCGAGCCCGGCGGCGCGCCCGAAGCCATGGACTTCCGCAACAACGACAACTTCCCGGCCATCGCGAAGCTTCAGATGGACCTCGCCGTCGAAGCGGTCGCCTGCGGGCTCACCCGGGTCGCTTCGGTGCAGCTCAGCCACACCGTCTCGCCGGTCGTGCCCACCTGGCTGGGCATCAACGACGGCCACCACGCGCTGTCTCACTCTGGGAACGGAGACACCACCGGGGTGGGGAAGTTCGTCACCTCCGAGCGATGGTTCGCCGAGCAGTTCGGCTACCTCCTCGACCAGCTCGCCCTGGCTGAAGATCCGGAGACCGGCGGCTCGCTGCTCGACTCCACGGTCGTCTTGTGGGCCAAAGAGATGGGCGACCCCCGGGCGCACGTCTGCACCGACACCCCCTTCATCATCGCCGGCGCGCCTGACGTCTTCACCCCTGGCCGGTACCTCCGCTACGAGAACACCAACCACGCCCAGCTGCTCGTCTCGATCTGCCAGGCCTTCGGCCTGACCAACACCACCTTCGGCAACCCCGCCGCGGGCGAAGGCCCCCTGGAGAACCTCTGATGCGTACGCTCCTGATTCTCTCCATGATGTCCATGGGGCTGTCCATGGGCTGCACCCTCGGCCTCCAGAGCAACGGAGACAAAGGCGGCGACCCGTCAGACACGGTCGAAGGCGCCTGTGAGGACGACCTCGACCGGTTCGAGAACTACGTCTGGGACACGGTCCTCGCCCAGGACTGCATCCTCTGCCACGCCGAAGGCGGGGCGGCGAGCGGCTCGAGCATGGTCTTCCGCCGTGAAGACCAGGACGGCTGGCGGAAACACAACCTCGAACAGACCCGGGCCGCTGCGCTCAAACAGACCGAGGGCGCGTCCACCCTGTTGATGAAGCCCACCAATCAGCACATCCAGGGCCACGGTGGTGGCGAGGTCCTCTCTGAGGGGGATCCGAAGTATGCCGCCCTGGAGGCCTTCGTCGAGCGGGTCTCGGGCACCGCAGAGGACTGCGACCCCAAAGACGAGACCTTCGCCGACTGCGTCGACGACGTCGCCGGCGTGCGCCGCCTGCGCCGCCTCACCCACGAAGAGTACGCCGCCACCGTCGAGGATCTGGTCGGGGTCTCTGTGCCAGAGGCCGAGGACTTCGCCACCGACGATGTGGTCCACGGCTTCTCGAACAACGCAGAGGTGCTCGACGTCTCGAACCTGCTCGCCGACCAGTACCGTCTGGCCGCCGAGTCGGTCGCCGCTCAGGTCGACCTGGACGACGTGGTCGAGTGCAACGCGCGGGACATCGGCTACGGCAACTGCGCCTACCAGTTCATCCGCGACTTCGGGCTCAAGGCCTACCGCCGCCCGCTGGAGATGCGCGAGATCGACACCTACCACCGCCTGTGGGAGATGGTCGCCGAGGACGACGGCTTCGACGAGGGCGTCCGCTGGGTCATCACCGCGATGCTCCAGGCGCCGGGCTTTTTGTACCGGAGCGAGCTGGGCACCGGCAGCGGCGGCACCTTCACCCTCAACGACTATGAGATCGCAGCGGAGCTGTCGTACCTCATCTGGGGCAGCATGCCCGACCGGGAGCTGTTCGATCTCGCAGCGGCGGGCGCCCTGCAGGACCCTGCCGTCCGCGCCGAGCAGGTCGAGCGGATGCTGGAGGCGACGCGGACCGCGGGCCGCTACAACCAGTTCATCGACGAGTGGCTGGGCCTGGACGCCCTGATGTTCGTGACCCGCGACGACGCCCTGACCCGGGGCATCCGCGAAGACATGATCGGGGAGACCGAGCGGCTGGCCGAGCAGACGCTGCGGAACGGCGGCGACTTCACCGACCTGTTGCTGTCCGAGACGACGTATATGACCGACGCGCTGGCCGCGTTCTATGGCTTGCCCCCGGGCAGCGGTCCGGCCGACCAGCAGGGCTTCCGGGCGGTCTCGTTGGCCGACGGCCCCTACCGCGGACTGCTCACCCAGGGCAGCATCACGGCGACCTACGCCAACCCGGAAGAGACCTCGCCGATTCACCGCGGCCTGATGGTCCGCGCCCGGCTGCTCTGCAACGAGCTGCCCGAGCCGCCGGCGAACATCGACACCTCGCCGCCAGACGTCGATCCCGACCTCACCACCCGCGAGCGCTTCGCGCAGCACACCGAAGATCCTGCCTGCCGGGACTGCCATGAGAAGATCGACGGCATCGGCTTCAGCTTCGAGCACTTCGACAGCATCGGCCGCTGGCGGGAGATGGATGGGGTGCACCCGGTCGACGACTCCGGCGAGATCATCGGCTCGGAATCGACCGACGCGGTCTTCGAAGGCGTCGAGGAGCTGGCCGAGATCCTGGCCGACAGCGACGAGGTCCGGGACTGCTACAACGAGATGTGGCTGACCCACACCCTCGGCACCGATGAAAAACAAGAGGTCCAGTGTCTGACCGGCTGGATGCAGACCGCCAGCGAGCCCACCCTCCAGGGGCGGATCAAGGCGCTCGTCACCGCCACGACCTTCACCACCCGCGAGGGCGAGGCCGACGAGCTGTCCGCGCCGCTCGGCGACGCCGACCAGGCGCTGCCCGGCGTCGACGAAGACGAAGACATCTCCTTCGAGGATCCCAACTGGGAGATCGAGCGCGACACGGTCTCGTCATGGAACAGCGGATACTGCCGCGACATCTATGTCCGCAACATCTCCGACGTCGCGGTGAGCTGGTTCGTCGATGAGCAGATCGAGGGCACGATCAGCAGCCACTGGACGGCAGAGGTCAACGGCGACAGGGGCATGGTCCGGTTCACCGGGATGTCCTGGAACGCCACCCTTGAGCCCGGCGACGAGACCAAGTTCGGGTACTGCGCCAACCGCTGAGCCCCCCAACAGGTCACTCACAGTCGTTGGGTCCGCTGTAGGTGATGACGATCTCATCCCCCACCGTCGGCGGGCTCTCGACGAAGATGACAGCGTTTCGGATGATGTCGTAGGCCCAGCCTTCGGCCACCGCGACGCCGTTGACCGTGACGACGATGGTGGACTCCAAGGCGTCGTGGGTGAGGAGGTAGACATCCTGAACCACCGACGTCTCAGCGAGGCGGGCGAGGTTGGCGTCGCTGGCCCAGTCGGAGCAGATGCTCAAGAACAACCCGCCCGCCGCCGCAGACGCCTCAACATATCCGAAGCCGGGCTCGTTGACTTCTCCGTCCAGCACGCATCCGTCGGGGACGTCCCCGACGATGGCCGAGATCCGCAGCTCGCCGTCGTCTGGGATCTGGGCCTCGATACGGTTGTAATACAGGTCCCAGCTCTCATCTGAGTTGTCGGGTTCATCGGAGACGAAGATGATGTGGGTCAGCGACAGCGGGCGGAGGAAGCCCTCATTGCACTGGCCGGGGATGGACTTGGCGAGGGCCAGATCGGCCAGGGACAGCAGCTCCTCGGTCTTTCTTCCGCCACCTTTGAGCGACTGGTCGCGGAAGATCTCTTCGAAGTCCGGGGTGATTGGGGTGAGGATATCGGTGCGGCTGCAGGCGTCGTCGTCGTTGACGATCATGATCTGCCAGTTGTCCGAGTACCGGCCCAGCTCATTGATAAAGGCGTCGAAGTTGTCGTTGAGCTTCTCGGTGTTCTCATCCATCGAGCAGCTCTGATCGACGAGGAAGACGATGTCCGAGGGCGGGCTCTCTGGTCCGATCCATCGGTCTTCGTGGAGCCCATCGGTGGATCCTTCGCCGAAGGGCGTCGCCTCACGCGGGCCGTTTGGATCGTTGGAGTAGGCGGTCAACACGGCCGAGGCCTCACCGGTGGTCTGGGGTCGGAACTCGACGAGGAACGCGCTGGACTCTGCCGGCGCCAGGGTCATCGGGAGCGTGGGCCCATCGATCACGGTGAACGCAGGATTCGAAAGGTTCAACGCGTCCACACGCAGATCGGCGTTGCCCACGTTGGTCAGGGTAAAGGTCTCCGTGATGGGACAATCGAGCCGCGGCGTGCCGAAGTCCTGCTTGAGCGGTTCGATCTGGAGGAGGGGCACCGAGCCGAGGCCCTGGAAGCGCACGAGCGCTTGCTGCGGCTGCACGTCGGGATCGGCGACGACCGAGGAGACGACGACCTCAGCGAGCTGTTCTTCCGTGTCCCGGGGGACATAGACGACGTTGACGGTTCGGGCTTCATCGGGCTCGATGGGGAGCTGTTCGGGTTCAAGAAGGGTGAAGCTTCCGGGGGATTCGCCGGTGACGAACATCGGCTCGATGTCGAGGGTCTGGTTGCCGACGTTCTTGATCGTAAAGGTCTGAACCGAGACCGGGTCACCGACCTCAAAGACGCCAAAATCGAGGAGAGAGGGAAAGACCTGAAGGGCTGGTCCATCGACCTGCAGCCCATTGTTGACGGTGCTGAAGCCCGCTTCAGAGCACCCGAGGAGGTTCAGGCTACACATCAGGACAACGACCGATCGCATCGGGATTCCTCCGCGGATTCTGGGGGGCATGTACGAGGGAGGTAGGGGCTTCGTACCAGAATCGGTGGAGGATACTCAACCTTCACCGCAAATTCCGACCGACGGCCTCCGTCCCTTCGCCTCGCCGTGTGTCCCTGTGTTCATCGTCACGATGCGTCATGGAGGGGCATAGATGGTGGGAAGGGTGGGTTGAAGTGAGTAAGAGGGTACCGAGATCGGACAGGAGGGTTGTATGTCGAGTCCAGTGAAGGTCCTGTTTGTCGAGGACGATGAGACCATCGCGATGGGCCTGGTCCATGCGCTCAAGCGGGACGGCCACGACGTGACCCGCTTCGACAACGGCGAGGATGCGCTGCGCTGGGTCGAGGCGGAGGGGCTCCCGGATCTGGCGATCCTGGATGTGATGCTCCCTGGCATCTCGGGGTTGGAGATCCTCCAGAAGCTCAAGGAGATGGACAGCCAGCTGCCGGTCATCCTGCTCACCGCCCGCCAGGAGGAGAGCGATCGGGTCGAGGGGCTGGATCTGGGCGCAGACGACTACATCACCAAGCCCTTCTCGTTGAAGGTTTTGTTGGCGAAGGTCCGGGCCTGGGTTCGTCGGACCCGCACCGAAGAGGGCCCCCTGAAATTCGGCGATGTCGAGGTCAACCTGCGCAAGCGCATCCTGTCGCGGGCAGACCAGGACAAAGAGGTCCGGCTGACCACCCATGAGGCGGCGGTGCTCGGCTACCTCATCGACAACAAAGGCCGCGACGTCCCCCGCGAGGAGCTGTTGGAGAAGGTGTGGGGCTATGCGCCGACGATGCAGACCCGCACCGTCGACAACCAGATCCTCAAGCTTCGCAAGAAGGTCGAGGCGTCTCCGTCAAGCCCGCGGCACATCCTCACGGTCCACGGCGTCGGCTACCGCTTCGAGCCTTAAGCCAGCCGCTGGTCGTCGAGGTCGAGGATCTGGCCGTTGATGTCCGCGCCGGGGTCGGTGGCGAGGGCGAAGACCGCAGCGGCGATGCGTTCGGCGTCGACGGGCGCGGGTTGTCCAGACAGCTCCAGCAGATCGGCGACGAGGTCTTCGACGTCTTCGTCCGCGCGGGGCTCGATGGCCTCTTCGAGTGATGCGCTGACGGGCGCGTCGGCGGTGCCGGGTCGCAGGGCGTTGACGCGGATGCCATGCTCGCTGACTTCGGCGGCCAGAGAGCGGGTCAACCCGACGATGCCGGCGGTGCTGGCGTCGTAGGCGGCGAGGCCCGGGAAGATCAGGGCGCCAGCGAGGCCGGCGAGGTTGATGATCCGGCCACGGCGGCGAGAGATCATGCCAGGCAGCACCTTCAATGAGCAGAGGAACGCGCCGGTGAGGTTGACCCGAAGGTGTTCTTCCCAGACCCGGACGTCGGTCTGCATCAGCGGGCCGGGCCGGGAGATGGTGGCGGAGTTTATCAGGACGTCGACGGGACCGGCGGCCATAAACGCAGCTTCGACGCTGGCGGGGTCGCCGACGTCGATGCGGACCGCGTGCGCGCCGATATCATCGGCGAGGGCGTCGATCGCGGTTCGATCGTGGGCCATCAGGATCACCTGATAGCGGTTCTTCTTAAAAATCCGTGCGAGCGCTGCGCCGACCGCGCCGTTCGCGCCAGTGACGACCACTCGAGGGGCCTTGGGCATCGTATTCTCCCGCAGAAGTCGGTTTAGAGCCGCTCGCCCGCCTGGCGATAGCTTCCGGCGAAGTACAGCAGCGGCTCCAGCGTGTCGCGATCCCCATGCAGGGAGACCCCCTCGACCCGACCCACAAAGATCGAATGATCGCCGCCGTCATGCACCGCATGGCGGCGGCAGTCGATCCAGGCCATCGCCCCATCGAGCAGCGGCGCGCCAGAGACGCTGCCCCGGGCGTCGCCCTGATCGGAGAAGTCGTCCTGAGGCAGCGCGCCCCATCCCGCGTAACGGTTGGAGACGTCCTTCTGGTCGGCAGAGAGCAGGTTGATCGCAAACCCATCGGCGTCCATCAAGCGCTGGTGAGTCATCGCCGTCCGTTTGACACAGACGAGCACCAGCGGCGGCTCCAACGACAGCGAGCAGAACGCGCTGGCGGTCATCCCGTAGTCCCCCGCGTCGGTGTGGACGGTCACCACCGTCACCCCCGACGCGAAGCGGGACATCGCCCCCTTAAACGTATCTGCATCAACCGCCATGGATTCGTGGCCTCCGATTTCGAACAAGATCACCCACTTAACACTTCGTCCAAAGATGAGCCGCTCTTCTGCACGTCAACAAATGCATGACTTCTGAGCCCCATGACAGGGCGTTATGGGGGCAGTATGACGGCTCAACGATACAAACCCGCTCACAAAATTCGCGTTGTAACTGCAGCCTCTCTGTTTGATGGCCACGATGCGGCGATCAACATCATGCGGCGGCTCATTCAGGCTGGCGGCGCTGAGGTCATCCACCTCGGCCACAACCGCTCGGTCGCTGAGGTCGTACGCACCGCCATCCAGGAAGACGCGCACGCCATCGCCATCAGCAGCTACCAGGGCGGTCACACCGAATACTTCCGCTATATGGTCGACCTGCTTCGTGAAAACGGCGCTGGCCACATCAAAGTCTTCGGCGGCGGCGGCGGCGTCATCGTCCCCGAAGAGATCCGCGACCTCGAAGACTACGGCGTCACCCGGATCTACTCGCCCGAAGACGGTCGAAAGCTTGGCCTGATCGGCATGATCGATGACCTGATGGAGCGCTCCGACGTTGACCTGCTCGCCCAGGGCGGGCCGAGCATAGACGCCCTGTCCTCTGGACGCTTCAACGCCATCAGCCGGGCCATCAGCCTCGCCGAAGCCGCTCAGGACGACCCCGCCATGATGCCCGCCGACCTTCGTGCGGGCCTCGACAACGGCCTCGACAACGGCCTCGCCGCGCACCCCGTCCCCATCGTCGGCATCACCGGGACCGGCGGCGCCGGGAAGTCATCCCTCACCGATGAGCTGGTCCGCCGCTATCTGGAAGACTTCACCGATGACCGGGTCGCCGTCCTCAGCATCGATCCCACCCGCAAGCGCACCGGCGGCGCGCTGCTCGGTGATCGGATTCGGATGAACACCGCCCGAAGCGAGCGCTGTTTTATGCGCTCGCTCGCCACCCGCGCCTCCGGCGCAGAGCTGTCCGCCGCCATCCATGACGCCATCAAGATCTGCAAGGTCGCACCGTTCGATCTGATCATCGTCGAGACGTCGGGCATCGGGCAGGGCTCTTCAGCCATCATCGACGTCAGCGACGTCCACCTCTATGTGATGACCCCCGAGTTCGGTGCCCCCAGCCAGCTTGAGAAGATCGACATGCTCGACTTCGCGGATCTGGTGATCATCAACAAGTTCGACCGGTGGGGCGCTGAAGACGCCCTGCGCGACGTCCGGAAGCAGTTCCGGCGAAACCGCGAGCTGTTTGACGCCCACGATGAAACGCTCCCGGTCTTCGGCACCGTCGCCGCACACTTCAACGACGACGGCGTCAACGCCGCATACCTCTTCCTGATCGAGCAGCTCACGCCGCACTCGGGCCGAGCCTACGCCTCGAAGCTGCCAAAGCCCGACAGCCGAATCTCTTCCAGCCGACAGGCTCTCATCCCCACCGCACGGAAAAACTACCTCGGCGAGATCGCGCGGACCGTTCGCAGCTACCATGATGAGGGCGCCCAGCAGGCTGACGCCGCCCGTCGGCTTCAGTCCATCGATCGGGTCATCGCGATGCTCGATGGTGACCCCACAACGGACGCCCTGACCGCGAAGCGGCGGGCCATCGCCGATGAGCTGTCGCCGACCAACCAC
Organism: Myxococcota bacterium; assembly: GCA_038520555.1. Classification (GTDB taxonomy): domain Bacteria; phylum Myxococcota_A; class UBA796; order UBA796; family UBA796; genus JBCBLB01. The sequence goes on from JBCBLB010000055.1 coordinate 20,513, forward strand.
AAGCGCCTGGCGTCCTGGCAGGACACCATCGACCGCTACACCGCCGATGAGTTCGTCTACACCGTCCGTGGTCGCGAGATCCGGCAGCCGATGTATTCAGAGAGCCTGAGCCACTTGAAGATCCCGCGGATCGCCACGCCCGGCTATTCCGATGATGGCGACCGGCTGCGATGGATGTACCGCGAGAACTTCCCCGGCCATTTCCCCTACACCGCTGGCGTCTTTCCCCTCAAGCGCCGCGGCGAAGAGCCCAAGCGGATGTTCGCTGGCGAAGGGGGCCCGGCCCGGACCAACGCGCGCTTCCACTACCTGTGTAAGGACGACCCCGTCGCCCGCCTGTCTACCGCCTTTGACTCGGTGACCCTGTATGGCGAAGACCCACACGAGCGCCCCGATATCTATGGAAAAATCGGGACCAGCGGCGTCAGCATCGCCTCGCTCGATGACATGAAGGTCCTCTATAAGGGCTTCGATTTGTGTGCCCGGACCACATCGGTCTCCAAGACCATCAACGGCCCGGCGCCCATCATCCTCGCCATGTTCCTCAACACCGCCATCGACCAGCAGGTCGACGGGTTCGAAGCGGCGCAGGGCCGACAGGCGACCGAAGATGAGCGGGCCGAGATCGCCGCGCGCGCCCTGAGGGTCGTCCGTGGGACTGTCCAGGCCGATATCCTCAAAGAAGATCAGGCCCAGAACACCTGCATCTTCTCGTTGGAGTTCGCCCTGAAGATGATGGGGGACATTCAGCAGTTCTTTATCGATAACGAAGTCCGGAACTACTATTCGGTCTCGATCAGCGGGTACCACATCGCTGAAGCCGGCGCCAACCCGATAAGCCAGCTGGCCTTCACCCTGTCCAACGGCTTCACCCTGGTCGAGTACTACCGCTCCCGGGGCATGGACATCGACGCCTTCGCGCCGAACCTGAGCTTCTTCTTCTCCAATGGGATGGACCCGGAGTATACGGTCATCGGCCGGGTGGCCCGGCGGATCTGGGCGGTCGCCATGCAGCGGCTGTACGGCGCCAACGCCCGCAGCCAGAAGCTCAAGTACCACATCCAGACCTCGGGCCGGTCGCTGCACGCCCGCGAGATCCAGTTCAACGACATCCGCACCACCCTCCAGGCGCTCCTCGCCCTCCAGGACCACTGCAACTCTCTGCACACCAACGCCTACGATGAAGCCATCACCACGCCCACCGAAGAGAGCGTCCGACGGGCGATGGCCATTCAGAAGATCATCAACCACGAGTTTGGGCTGCTCAAGAACGAGAACCCTCTCCAGGGCGCCTTCATCGTCGACGAGCTGACCGACCTGGTCGAAGAGGCCGTGCTCACAGAGTTCGAAGCCATCGACCGGCGCGGCGGGGTGCTGGGCGCGATGGAGACCCAGTACCAGCGCAGCAAGATTCAGGAAGAGAGCCTGCACTACGAGAAGCGTAAGCACACCGGTGAGCTGCCCATCATCGGGGTCAACACCTTCCTCGACCCGCAGACCCTCGCGGACGACTACGAGCAGCCGGACGTCGAGCTTCGCCGGGCCACTGCCGAAGAGAAGCAGGACCAGATCCGCCGGGTCCGCGACTTCCAGGCCCGTCACGCCGCCCAGACGCCGGCAGCCCTTGCCCGTCTCAAGCAGGTCGCCCTGGAGAGCGGCAACATCTTCGCCGAGCTGATGCGCACCGTCCGCGTCGCCAGCCTCGGACAGATCACCCAGGCGCTCTATGAAGTCGGCGGCGAGTACCGGCGCAACCTCTGAGGGACAGGCGTTCAATCAAAGCTGGCGAGGGGCGGATCGGAGGATACCCCAGGACCTCGACAAAGAGGACTCCGGTATGTTCGCGATTCGCTGTAAGGAGCTCGGCCCGCCGAGCGCGCTGGTCTATGAAGAAGTGGCCGATCCCGTCGCCGGTCCGGGCGAAGTGGTGGTTGATGTTGAGGCGGCGGGGGTCAACTTCCCCGACACCCTGATCATCCAGGGCAAATACCAGTTCCAGCCGCCGCTTCCATTCTCACCAGGGAGCGAGATCGCGGGGGTGGTGTCTTCCATTGGTGAGGGTGTCCGCGCCGTCTCTCCCGGCCAGCGGATCATCGCGGGGATGACCTGGGGCGGCTACGCCCAGAAGGCGAAGATCCTCGCCGAGCAGGCCATCCCCTGCCCCGACGACGTCGATCCAGCCGTCGCTGCGGGGTTCATCCTGGTCTATGGGACCTCGTACCATGCCCTCAAGGACCGGGCGAAGCTCCAGCCCGGCGAGACCCTCGTCGTCCTCGGGGCGGCGGGCGGCGTCGGCCTCGC
>JBCBLB010000759.1:0-4420 GCA_038520555.1 Myxococcota bacterium
ATGAGCGAAAAGAACCCCAACGCCCGCCGGCGATCAAAGAACGCGCCGCCGCCGAAGGACAGCAACCCCAACTCCATGCCGTCCGCCGCCACACCCGCCCGACATTCCGCTGAGCGGGTCGAGCACGAGCGGGCCGCGGAGACGGGACAGCCCCTCGAAGAGAAGCAGACCCTCGATGCACAGGCCCTGGTCAACGAGATCAACGACATCGACCCCGATGAGCTGAGCGCCATGCTGTCGATGGGCGCGCCCAGGCGCTTCTCTCCAGGCGACAAGGTCTCCGGTGAGATCGTTCGAATCAACCGCGACGCGGTCTTCGTGGCCATCGGGGCGAAGGCTGAGGCCATCCTCGACCGCGAAGAGCTGGAGCAGGAGCCCGAGCTGGGCGATGTCGTCGAAGCATACGTCCTCCGCGTCGGCGGGCGGGGCATCCGGCTGTCGAAGAAGCTCGGTGGAAAAGAAGCCAGCATCGACACCTTCATCCAGGCGATGGACGCCGGTGTCCCGGTCGAGGGGCGGATCAAGGACAGCAACGCCGGCGGCTTCACCGTCCAGGTCGGCAATTTCAACGCCTTCTGCCCACGCTCCCAGATCGATCGCATCGTCGGGGAGGACCTGGAACAGTACGTCGGTCAGACCTATGCCTTCCGTGTCATCGACGTCGCGGGCAGCAAGGTGGTCCTCTCCCGGCGAGAGCTGCTCGATGAACAGGTCAAAGAGCAGGCCGCCGCCCTCTGGGAGAACACCCGCCCCGGTGACACCGCCCAGGGCATCGTCGCCAACGTCCGCGACTTCGTCGTGTTCGTCGACATCGGCGGCATTCAGGGCCTCGTGCCCAAAAGCGAGCTGGGCTGGGGCGAAGACACCGCGCCGCCCAAGCGCGGCGACGCGGTGACGGTTCGGGTGTTGGACATCGATCCAGGCGCCAAAAAGCTCACCCTGTCGATGAAGGATCCCGCCTTCTCGCCCTGGGCGAAGGTGGGCGTCGACTTCGTCGAGGGTGGGGTCTACCCGGTCCGCGTGGTCCGCATCACCGACTTCGGCGCCTTCGTCGAGATGGCCCCGGGGCTCCAGGGCCTCGTCCACATCTCCAACCTCGCCAAAAAGCACGTCTCTCACCCCGGCGATGTCGTTAAGGTCGGCGACAAAGTCGACGCACGGCTTCTGGGCATCGACGTGGAGCGACAGCGGCTGGACCTGGGCATCAAGCAAGCCGACGACGAGAGCTACGACGCAGAGGCCGAAGAGACGCGCCGCGCGGTGAAGAAGCAGCCCAGACAAAACCAGTCGCTCGGGACCATGGCCGACCTGTTCAGCGGTCTCAAGCTCAAGTAGGCGCGCCGTTTCGCTCGACCATGTCCATCCGCTCGCGGAAGGCCTTCAGATCAGAGAACGCGTGCCGCTTGTTCTCCGGATGTTGCACCAGAAAATTAGGGTGAAACGTCATAAACGTCGGCAAAGACAGATCACCGACGCGATAGTCGACCCACACCCCCCGACGAACCTGGATGCGCCGGGGGCTGAGCAGCGCCCGCGACCCTTCGCTGCCAAGGGCGAGCATCAACCGGGGTCGGAGCGCGAGAAGCTGTTCCCGAAGCAGCGCACCACAGTCACGGATCGGATCAGCCGGCCCGGGCCGATAAAACGACTTGCAGCGATGGTGAAGGTGGATGACGAACGCCTGCCGCCGATCGACCCGTAAGACATGCTTCAGCATCCGGGTGAGCATCATGTCGGCTTCGGGCACAAACGTCTGGCCGCTGATGATGGCGATGGGCGAAGCCCCCTCGCCATCGCCAACAAGCAAACGATTTCGACACGTCTGGCAGACCGCGCTGGTGCCGACGCGGGAGGCGAGATGCCGCACTCCGGCGGGGCCGGTGAGGGTCTTCTTCGGCGCGTTGACCAGCTTCTCCCAGGGGCTGGACAACGTACGCTTCTGCGGCGGCGCGGAGGGCTTCTTCGCCTGCGGCGCCAGGCTCCGGGGTGGGTTGGGGGCTGCATGCTGGGGTGGGCGCTGGGTGGGTTGCCGTTGAGGAGAGCGAGCCTGGGGAGGCCCGGGAGGGGCTGGCGCGCGACGATCCGGCTCGGGCTCCGGTGCAGGAAGCGGCGGAAGGTCAGGTCCCCCGACCGGCAACAACTGAGCGCCGCAGGCCGCACGCCACTCAAGGTGGGCAGCGATGTCGTCGATGAGGTCAGCGAGCAGGTGGAGAGGGTCTTCTTCGATGGAGGGGTCCATGCGTCCGGGAATCCGCTCTTGGTCGCGCGTTGGGGAGAGAACTCGTTGTAGAGTGAGGGCATCAGCGTCAGCGAGCGGCGCCTTCGGGTGTCGAACGCTCTGCTGGCCAGAGGCTCGATCACTATAGTACCCTGGGCCGTCCGTGGGCGCTGTCCTCGTTGTCGGGAGTCGGATAGGCTCGCACAGAAAGGCCTGCATAGGATGACAACAAATTCATGAGCAGCTACGCAGTCGGCATTGACCTGGGCACCACCCACTCCGCCATCGCCATCGTCAACAAGCACGGCGTACCCGAAGTCCTTCCCAACGCAGAGGGCGACCGTATCACCCCCTCTGCGATCCTCTTCGACGAAGACGACATCATCATCGGCAACTACGCCAAGCAAGCGGCGGTCGCCTTCCCCGAACAGGTCGTCGAGTTCGTCAAGCGCCATATGGGCCGAAGCGACTGGTCGTTCGACTACCGCGGCCAGCGCTACACGCCAGAGCGCCTCTCCAGCCTGGTCCTCGCCAAGCTCAAGCACGACGCCGAGCTGCGGCTCGGCCACGCCGTCCACCAGGCGGTCATCACCGTCCCGGCCTACTTCGGACACCGCGAACGGCAAGCGACCATCAAGGCCGGCGAGATGGCCGGGCTCGACGTGCTCCGCCTGATCAACGAGCCCACCGCCGCCGCCACCGCCTACGGCCTCAACAACATCGGCCGCGATATGCGGTGTCTGGTCTTCGACCTCGGCGGGGGCACCTTCGATGTCACCATCATCGACCTTGAGGGCAAAGACATCCTCGTCCGCGCCACCAGCGGCGACAACAAGCTCGGCGGCAAGGATTGGGATGACTGCCTCATCGCCTACGCCGCTGAGGCCTTCCAGGAGAAGCACGGCGTCGACCCGCGGCAGGACCTCGCCGCTCACCACGATCTCCGACAGAAGTGCGTCTCGGCGAAGCTCGCCCTCACCAAGCGGCCGGAAGTCACCCTGTTTTATGATTATCAGGGGCATATCCTCCGTCAGAAGATCCCGCGGACCCTGTTTGAAGGGCTGACCGCACATCTGCTCGAGCGGTGCCGAAAGCTCACCGAAGAAGTGCTCCGCGAAGCGAAGACCTCCGCAGCTGAAGTCGACACCGTCCTGCTCGCGGGGGGGTCGACCCGGATGCCGATGGTCGGCCGGCTCATCCGGGAGATGTTCAACAAAGAGCCGGCCCGGGACATCAACCCCGATGAATGTGTCGCCATGGGCGCCGCGCTGACGGCGGCCCTCGACAGCGCGTCGCTGGCCGGCGAAGAGCCGCCCATCGACATCCGCACCCACGACGTCGCCGGGCACTCTCTGGGGATGGTCGTCTACAAAGAAGGGCGGCTGCACAACACCTCGATCATCCGCCGGAACAGCCGCATCCCCTGCGAACACACCCGGGACTACTTCGTCACCACCCATGACGGCCAGACGGTCATGGATTTGTGGCTGATTCAGGGTGAGAACCCCGACCCGATGGAGTGCAACGTCCTCGGTCACTTCGAGTTCTATGGGATCCCGCCCCGGCAAGCGGGCCAGTCCCGGCTCGCGGTCACCTACCGGTACAACGCCAACGGCATCGTTGAGGTTGAGGCCATGGACCTCAACACCGGGCAGACCCTCGCCCACCGCGTCGCGGCGTCCTCGGTCACCCTCGAAGACGTCGCCCGCAACCGCGTGCCGGTCCACGTCGCCTTGCTGATGGACAGCTCCGGCTCGATGTATGGCGCGAACATCCAGCATGCCCGGACCGCCGCGGTGCGCTTCGCCAAGAACACGATGCGGCCGAACCGTTCGGTGGCGCTCTACACCTTCCCCGGCGGGCAGAAGACCCGGCCGACCCGGAACGTCGACGACATCTCTCAGGCGCTCAGCCGGATCATCCCCATCGGCAGCTCACCGCTTCATGAAGGCCTCCAGCTCGCCCGGAAGAGCCTCAAGGGGAAAGCCGGGATGCAGCGGGTGTTCGTCATCCTCACCGACGGCCACCCCGATGACCCCGAGGCGGCGATGAGTGAGTGCGTGCGCATCCGACGCTCCGGCGGGCGGATCATCACCATCGGTGTCGGCGAAAACATCGATCAGGAATTCTTGCAGCGGATGTGTATGCGGCCCTCCGACTACCATCCTCATAGCGAAAACGTCGAATTAGACGGCACCTTTA
>JBCBLB010000117.1:0-17667 GCA_038520555.1 Myxococcota bacterium
ACACCGACACCGACACTGACACTGACACCGACACCGACACCGACACCGACACCGACACCGACACCGACACCGACACCGACACCGACACGGATACGGATACGGATACGGATCCGACGTGTGATGATGAGCTTCAGAATCAGGGAGAGGCGGGCGTGGATTGTGGTGGGCCATGCCCCCCATGTCGCGACTGTGATCCGGAAGGGAAGCGCGTCTTTATCACCTCAGCGAAGTATTCTGGTGATTTAGAAGAGCCGCTGGGTGTAGAGGGTGGCCTTGCGGGAGCGGACGCGCTGTGTCAGGTTCACGCTGATTTGGCTGAGCTTGGGGGAACCTGGAAGGCGTGGCTCTCTTCAACCAGGGAGTCCCCGGATGATGATGCCCATGATGCCATTGATCGGATCGCAGATGTCGGGCCGTGGTATCTCGCTGACCGTTGCACAGTGGTCGCAGCCTCGCGGACCTCGCTCACCATCAACGGCTTGGAGGCGCCCATCCGTTTGGACGAGAATGAGGTGGCCCTGGCAGATGAGGACACGGAGGTCTGGACGGGAACGAACCGGTTTGGTCGTGACGATACGTTCACCAACAATAGCGTGTGCCAGCGATGGACGACCAACGACACGTCTTCGAAGGCAGTGTATGGGTCGCCGTATCTGGAATGGGATAATGAGGGGTGGACCAACTTTGATCGTGCCACCTGCACTGTTGAGAAGCGTCTGCTTTGTATGGAACAGTGAACGATGACGCGGATGTGATTCACAGGCCGCCGGTGTAGAAGATCATCACCTCGTCGGCGCCGTGTGCGCCCGCCATCACATCGGTGAAGCCGTCACCGTTGACGTCTCCGCTGATGACGCGGGCGCCGCGGTGCGCCAGCCGAGCATAGTCGACGGTCCCCACGATCCGATGGCTGTGCTGGGTGATGGACAGCACGCCGGTCGGGGTGCCCTCGCGGCCGAAGAAGACGTATAGGGCGCCGCTGTCGACGCCGTAGCCGGCCTCACCGAACACTGCGTCGTCGATGCCGTCCGCGTCCAGGTCGCCCGGCCCGGAGACCGCGCTGCCGAAGCTGCCGCCCGCCGTCTCGCCCACGATCACCAGCGGCGCGGTCTTCGTCGCCGACCAGCCCAGGGCGTCACCGTAGAAGACATGCACGGCGCCGGCGTCTTCACCGCCCTCGTCGTCGAAGTAGGCGCCTGCAGCCAGGTCGGTGTAGCCGTCCCGGTTCCAGTCCCCGAGGGTCGCCACGCTGCCGCCGAGGTATCCCCCCGTCTCGCTGCGCAGGACGCTGTCGGCGTCTGCCGCCCGGATCTCGCCGTTGTAGCGGCCGCCGGCTCCCTTGAAGACGTCGATCCGGCCCACGCCGTCGTCGTGGTTGCGGGCGGTCAGGACCAGCTCCTTCACCCCATCGCCGTCATAGTCGGCCTGGGCATCGCCGCGGACGGCGATGCGTTCGTTGGCTTCGGTCCCCAGGAAGGCTGCCGCCGCGGAGGCTGGCGCCAACGGCGCCGTCCAGTCCTGGTCTCCGCCATAAAACAGGTGGACCGCGCCTGCGCCGGCGGCGCCGGACGACTCGCCGATGAAGAACTCATCGATGCCATCCCCATCGAGGTCTCCGGCGTTGATCACCTCACGGCCGAAGCCCAGGAAGGCCTCACTCTGAACCACGCCCGCGGCCACGTCGTCGATCAGGTGAACGCCGAGGGTCGGGAAGTCGAGGCCCGACACCATCCACGCCGCCTCTCCTTCACTGGAGCCGATCAGCACATCGGCGATCGTGTCGCCATCGAAGTCCCCGGTGGCGATCGTTGCCCCCAGGCCGTCGGCCTGGTCACCGAAGATCTGGACGCCTGCGGTCATCTCCGCGGTGTCGGCGCCCAGGGCCGCGCCGTTCCGCATCAGCACCGCGCCCGCCCCCTTCCCGCCGGCGTTGTCGTGAGGTGCCCCGATCAGCAGGTCGTCGCGGCCGTCCCGATCCAGATCGGCCAGTCCCAGCGCGAGGCCGGCGCCGACGCCGAGGGTCCGGTGGTTGAGCTGAACCGACGCATCGTCCACCTCATCGGGGAGGACACAGCTCGAGGCGACACCGTCGCAGTCGTTGTCGATGCCATCTCCACAGCGCTCTTCCGCGTCGGGGTTGGCCGCGGCCTGGCTGTCATCGCAGTCACCAGCCACCAGGGGCGCGTCGGACGGGCAGCGCATCTGTGCCGCCCCTGCGGCGTCATAGAAGCCATCCCCGTCCAGATCCAGAAACGTCTCCACCCCGCCCGACCTGTCCCAGTCCGGATCATCGTCATCGACCACGCCATCGCAGTCATCGTCGCGGCCGTTGCAGATCTCGGCCGCGTCGGGATGCAGAGAGCGGTCGCCGTCGTCACAGTCCTGGTTGTTGTCCACCCAGTCGGCATCGTCGATGCACCGCTGCTCGAGCCGGGTCGGATCGCCGTAGCCGTCGCCATCCCGATCGTAGAACCGGGATGTGGTCTCGCATCCTGCGGCGGGGGGGGTGGGTTCGCAGCCGAACAGCAGCCCCACGGCCCACAGCGGCGCGATGCGTTCAATAGTCGCCATTGGCCAGGGCCTCCTGTACGGCGTCGTAGCCGGCGATGGAGAGCGCCGTGTTGTCCAGCGCGCCCTCAAAATCATCCTGCATCCGGCGGTGGTCGTCCAGGATAGCGGCGTAGGCCGAATCTCCGGCGAGGTTGTTCAGCTCCCAGGGGTCATCACGGAGGTTGAACAGCTGCTCTACGGGATCGTTGCGGAACTGAATGTACTTGTAGTCCAGGCTGCGGATCATCCGCCCCTCGATGAGAGACTGAGAGGGGACGTATTCGCGTTCGAACGTGTCGCCCTCGAACAAGGGGCGCAGGCTGACCCCCCGCTGGTTGGGCGGCGCCGAAATCCCGGCGAGGTCGCAGACGGTGGGCACGATGTCTGCGCCAGAGACCAGCGCCTGGTCGTCGATGCCCACTGCGGGGTACTCGCCGGGCCAGGCGACGACGAAGGGCACCCGGCTGGCCCCTTCATACAGCGACTGCTTGTTGACCAGCAGGTGCTCGCCCTGGGCGTCGCCGTGGTCGGCGGTCAAGATGACCATCGTGTCTTCGGCGAACCGGGAGTTCCACACCAGATCCAGGATGCGGCCGACGACGCCGTCGGCCATCTCAACCTGCCGGTTGTATAGCCAGCGGTAGGTCTTCCAGACCGCTTCAGACCAGGACTGGTCGCTGCTGGCCCGCTTGACCCGGCTCATCAGGGCCGCTTCTTCTGGGATGACGAAGTTGGGCGGCAAATCCGGCAGGTCGTCAGCGGTCAGCCCATAGTCGGCCGGATCCGTGGAGCCCCGCTGGAGCGTGACGTAGTAGACGATGTCATGCGGGTTGTACAGCGAGAGCACCGAGAAGAACGGCCGCGACTCGGTGTAGTTGGTCAAGAACCCCTCGAACGACCGGGCCAGGGCGATGTCGCAGTTCTCGCCGTTGCCGGAGTAGTACGACAGCAGGTCGAAGGCCTGGCCGACGGGCCGACCGGGGATGTGCCACTTGCCCATGTACACCGGCCGATAGCCCGACGTCTCCTTGAGCCACGAGCCCAGGTCGGGGACATCGTCCCGGAGCGGGAAGGGGTTGATGATGCAGCCGTTCTCGCTGCCCATCCGCCCGGTGAGCAAAACACCCCGGGCCGGGCAGCAGGCCGGATCGGAACAATACGAGCCGATCACCGACCGACCCGCTGCGATCATCCGATCGACATTGGGCGTCGAGACGCCGTCGTACCCGTGCGCCCCGATGGCCCGCCCGGACCACTGATCGGTCACGATCAAGACGATGTTGGGCCCGGACGACCCATCGGCCCGCGACGGCAGGCTGGCGGTCGCCCCCAGGGCGGCGCCTGCGGCGCTCGCCTTCAGCACACCGCGGCGGGAGAAGCCAGTTGTGGACGGTTTTCGCATCGCTATCGCTCCAGATCCAGCAGCGGGGTGATCGAGCGGGCCACGAACGCCCGGCGCAGGCCACAGATGAACATGGGCCAGCCGTCCGTCGTCACCCAGTAGTGCACCGGCGCGGTCCCCGTCCCCAGCAGCCGATACCCCAACAACGTGATCGGACCCGCCGCCGTGGGAAATTCGACCGCGCCAAAGGCGATGAGCCGTTGGTCCGGTCGGGCTATCAGCAGCTCATCCAGAACGCAGAACGACAACGCCGACTCGCCCGACGCGACGATCCGTGGGAACGCCGCCAGAAGAGACCACGTCGACGTCAGCGGCGCATCGGGGAGGTCGATGGCGGTCTGGCTCAGCCCATCGAAGATCAGCATGTTGTCGTCGATGTATGCGTCGTGGGCGCCGAGCGTCTCGGTGATCTCACCCTGTGCGGTCCGGGTGATGCAGTGGGTGTCCCACCGGAGCGGACGGAGCAACAGACCATCCTGACAGACCAGCGCCACCGACGTCTCCACCCCGAGCTGCCAATACATCGGGATGTCCTGGTAAATCTGCATCTGGGCCACACCGTCGGCCCGCGAGAACCGGATCGACAGCGACCCCTCCATCGCGGCCCGCGTCGACGTCGAGGTCACCTCACGGATGTCCCAGGCCGCCTCCCAGCCATTGACCGTCGTATCGATCGTCTCGGGCAACGCGATGGTCTCAACCAGTGGATCGACCATCCACAGGCTCCAATGTGGCGAATCCGTGCGTACGTTCATGGACTCCGTCCTGCCCCGATCCTGGATGGTTGGTTGGGGGTCACCGCATATGGATACGGCACCCCTCTACAATTCACGCCACCCGACAGATGGATCCAAAAATCTTTATTTCAAACACATTTCATCCAGAGAAGAACCGATCCACCTTTCTTTTCAGGATCGTTCGTCCAGCTCTCCCCATCGGGCGTACAGGGCCTCCAGCTCACCCTCCAGCTCAGCCAGCCGCTGGGTGAGGGCGGCGACCTTCGCGCCGTCGCTGTTTTGGTAGGTTGCCGGATCGGACAGCGTCGCGTTGATCTCGCTCTGCTCGGTCTCCAGGGCGTCGATTTTGCCCGGCAGCGCCTCCAGCTCGCGCTTCTCCTTGTACGACAGCCGCGCCGCCCGATCGCGACGTCCTGATTCGGTTTTGGTCTCTGTCACCTTGGGCGCCGCCGCCTCGGCGCGCTGCTGTCGGGCCCGCTCCGCTGCCGCCTCAGCCTGGGACCGATCGGCGTACTGCACGATCTGGCCATCGCCTTCGAAGGACAGCACCGACGTACACACCCGGTCCAGAAACGCCCGATCGTGGGTGACGACGATGACCCCACCGTCGTAGGTCAACAGCGCTTCTTCGAGCACCCGCAGCGTCTCCAGGTCCAGGTCGTTGGTCGGCTCGTCGAGCATCAGCAGGCTGGATCCCTGAAGCAACAGCTTCGCCATCAACAGGCGCGCCCGCTCCCCGCCGGACAGCCCGGCCACCAGCTGATCAAGATAGGTGCGGTCGAACAGAAACCGGCTGAGCAGGCTGGCGACATGGATGAAGTTCTCGCCGACCTTGACATGATCGTTGCCCCCGCCGGCGGCCTCGAAGACCGTATCGGACTCCTTGAGGCCGGTGCGTTCCTGGTCGAGCAGGCCGACCTTGACCCGGGAGCCGAGCAGGATCTCCCCGGTGTCGGGGGACAGGCGCCCGAGGAGCATCTTGAGCAGGGTGCTCTTCCCGGCGCCGTTGGGCCCGATGATGCCGACCCGATCGCCTGGGGCGACGCTGAAGTACAGCCCGTTGATGAGGGTCCGATCGCCGAATGACTTCCGAACCCCCTGTGCATCGAGCAGGGTGCCCCCGAACTTCGTGCCGGTCGAAAAATCCAGGCTCATGTCCTTGCGGGCGCGGAAGTTCTCCTGGCTCTGGAGGGCTTCGAGCCGCTTCAGGCGCGCCTTCTGCTTGGTGCCCCGGGCCGACGGCTGCCGCGCCGCCCACGCCGCCTCGCTGGCGATCAGCCCCATCCGGCGCTCCTCGACGCGGGCGAGCATCATCTGCCGCTCCGCACGCTCCAGCAGGTAGTCGCCGTAGCTGCCCTCATAGCCCACCGTCACGCCCCGCTCGATCTCGATGATGCGGGTGGCGACGTTCTCCAGCAGATACCGATCGTGGGTGACCAGGACCACCGCTCCCGAGAAACCGGACAGGTAGCTCTCCAGCCAGGAGACCGTGGCCGCGTCCAGGTGGTTGGTCGGCTCGTCGAGGAACAGCAGGTCCGCGCCGGCCAACAGCGCCCGGGCCAGCGCCACCCGCCGCCGCTCCCCGCCAGACAGCTTCACCGTAGGGGCGCTCCGCGGGGGCGCGTCGAGCCGGTCGAGCATCGCGTCGGCCTTGTGCGTCAGATCCCACCCCACCACGTCCAGCCGATCCTGGATGGTGCCCGCCCGGGTCATGTCCCCCTCTGCCAGCGCGGCGTTGTAGCCCTCCAGGAGCGTATGGTGCCAGCTCATCGCCTCTTCGATGCTCTCCCCGACCGTGGCGCCCGGAAGCTCCGGATCCTGAGACAAGAAGGCCATCCGGCCAGCCCGCTCGACCCGCCCCAGGTCCAACGTCTCCTCACCGGACAGGATGCGGACGAAGGTGCTCTTGCCGGAGCCGTTTACACCGACCAGACCGATTCGATCGCCGTCCTCTGCCCGCAAATCGCAGCCCCGGAGGATCCGCCGATCCCCGTACGCCTTCTCCACACCCTCCGCTGTCAGCCGTCGCATCACCGCTCCCACAGTTGAGCGTCGGGTATAACGCACCCCTCGGCCCAGACGCCTTCAGGGAATGTCGAGGATCTGCCAACCCCCTGTGTCACGTTCGAGCATGATGATCGCAGGGTTGGGAAGCTCCTGCCAGAACGCAAACCCGATGCGGGGTTCAAGCCGCTGGAGCATCGCAGAGATCAGGTTCCCATGAGAAGCCACGACGATGTGTTCGTTTTCATCGTAGGTATCCAGGATCTTTTCCAACGCAGCCCAGCCCCGATCGGCGATCTGTCGGTTGGACTCCCCGCCTGGCAGGGCGAAGTCGGGATCTGCGAAGCTTCGTCTCATCACGTCCATGAACGCCTCGAACGGATCGATCAACGTGTCCTGGACGTGGCGCTCCCGCAGATCGGGGTGAACCCGCACGGTGATTCGCAGCGCGCGGGCCAACGGCCGGACCGTATCCACGGCCCGCAGAAACGGGCTGGCATGGACACCCGCGATCGATGAGTCAGCGAACAGGCCGACGAGGTCGCGGGCCTGCTGGTGGCCCTGTTCGGTCAGTGGCCAGTCGGGTTCGGGGACGCCGTCGAGGACAGCGGACTTCGCATGGCGGATGAGGGTGACAGTCTTCGGCATTGTTCGCTGATCATAGCCCGCGGCGCGCTCAGGCGTCGGTCAGGATATCGGCGCTGACGATGTACTCCCCCTTCAACCAGCGGACAACCTCGGCGGCGGCGGGGTGATCGATGGCTGAATACTCTGCGATCCCCTCGGCCTTCTCCGCGTCATTGCTCGCATCCAGGCCCTCAAACTGGAACGCGCGCCAGTCTCGCTTCAGCAACGCCGCCAGCGCTGCAGGAACCAGCCGATCGATGCTCGCGTCGGTGCGGGCGTCCTGATCGAGGCTGGCGTCCAGGCCCTGGAGCGTCCGGGCAGCCGCGGCGATCGGGATCCGGCTCAGCCAGCTCTGGTTCATCGGGTTGATCGCCAGCCGGCTGACCCGCGAGATCACCCCTGGCGGCCGGTCCGGCGCTTGTAGGTGCAAAAACCGGGACATCCGCGGCCCGTCGTTGACCGGGTAGTTGTCCCAGATGAACGGGCGCCGCCCAAGCTGGCCCGCCACCCGATCCAGGTGATCGTCCGGATAGCGCGTCGAGACCACCTTCGGGCCCGTCCAGCAGATCTCCACCGCTGGATCCAGGCGACGGCCCAGGTCTTCGAGATAGCCCGCCGGCCGCGCGCCGAACAGCCGATCCAGAATGGCCTGATCGGTGTAGTAGGTCGGACACATCATGATCGTCTCGGCGACGCCCTGATCGGCGACCAGGTGGACGATGTCCGCCTGGGTCTGTGCCAGGTCGGGGAAGCTGCCGGGCATATCATCAAACAGGATCGCGAGCTGGTCGAGCCGCAGGGCGTTGAGCGACGCCACCCGGCGCAGCAGATCCGAACGCGCCGCGCCGCTGCTCCAGGTCTCATGCAGCCGGAGCGGACTCAGCCCCACGCCGAAGGCGATCTGATGCCGTCGACAGGCCGCCCCGAAGTCCCGTAGATCCTTTCGCATCCCGGGAGGGTACGCCTCGCGCCAGCGCTTTCGGAGGTAGGCGTCGCCCTTCGGCGCGTAGAAGTAGAAGTCCAGCCCCTCCGCTTGAAGAAACGGCAGCGCCGACGTCCGCGCCTGCCAGCCCCAGTCCTCGCCGTAGAAGCCTTCAATGATCCCGATCGACATTACGTTACTCCTCCCTCGAACCGAAACCCCGATGTGTGATGCGGACTGTACTCCTGATGATGACGCTGCTGGGCGGCTGTGAGACGATCCAACAAGCCCTCAACGGGGAGACCGCCCCGCCACCGGTGGAATACACCGTCGTCCGGGGCGACACCCTCTCCAAGATCGCGCGCGCCTATGACGTCACCGTCCCGGATCTGAAGGCCGCCAACGGTCTACGCTCTGATCTCATCGAGATCGGACAGGTCCTCATCATCCCCACCCAGGACACCCCGCCCGCCGCAGCCGTGGCCGACACGACGCCCCGACGCCGCAGCGGGTCCCGAAGATCGACGGGACAGCCCGCTTCCTCTGATGGTGGGGGCGGTGGGGGTGGGGGTGCGCCCCTCGCCGGGCTGTCGATGCCGAAGGAGAAGGCCTGCCTCAAGGGGCCGTCCCTCGACGACCTCAGCGACGATGAGCCGGAGATGATGGCCAGCGCCGGGCTGTCGTATGCCCAGGTCAAGGGGGCGATGGACGTCTACCTCAACCGCCTCAGCCGCTGCGCACAGGCTGAAGACGCATGGCCCCAGGGCAACGCCCAGCTGGAGATCGTGGTCGCCTGCTCCGGGCGGGTCCGCGACGTGCGGGTCTCCAGCAACCAGGGGCTCAGCGACTCGATGGTGGGCTGCGCACGGGATCTGGTGCGCTACACCGCCTTTCCGGCTCACGACATGCCCGATGGATACGCGTTCTCGTACCCGCTCACGTTTTCGATGTGAGCGCTACTCAGCCTTCAGCCGATCGGCCAGAAACGCCTTGGCGAAGCGAAGGTTGCGATCGACCGTGCGCTTCGAGACGTCCATCGCCTCAGCGATTTCGCTGACCAGCATCCCGCCGAAGGTCCGGAGCATCACCATCTCTGCGGCCCGTGCGTTGATCTCTTCGAGGTCGTTGAGCGCCTCATGAAGGCTGATGGCGTCGACGACCTGCCCGGAGTCGCCCGCCAGGCCCGCCAGCGTCGTCCGCTTCTGGTCCGGGCCGCCCCGCTTCTGGGCGTTCTGGATGCGGGCCCGGTCGATGATGATCTGGCGCATCGCCCGCGCCGCCACCGCCAGGAAGTGCGACCGGGAGTTGTAGGTGGTCGTGGAGGTCGAGACCTTCATCCACGCTTCGTGGAGGAGCACCGTCGGCTGGATGGTGTGGTGGCCGAAGCCCCGCTTGCGGTACACCCGCTCCGCGATCTGTTTGAGCTGCTGGTAGACTTCTGGGCTGATCTCTTTTTTCTGGGCATCCGACTTCTTGGAATCCGACATGCTCGCTCCCTTCCCTGGCGCGCTCCGGTTCGTTTATCTCGAAATCATCGAACAGGATCGCCCCATCGATGAACATCATCCACTCTGCCGAGAACGACAAGCACTGCTCGAACATCATCACCGAAAGACCCACCGAAGGGGTTCAACCAGAAATACGTGAACCCTGCGAAAAATGCGCCGAGATCAGCTCAGTTCACAGAGCGCATGGGGACACGCCGCGCGGATCGTTCACATCGGCGCGTTGGTGGTTCGCATCCCGCTCCCCCCGTCGATGAGATACGCGGCATGGGTGGAGGATGTCCATCAAAAACGAGCGGCGCCGGTGTTGGCGTTGGCGGTGTCGGCGATCAGCGCTGCCGCGGTGCTGGTGCGGATGGCGCCCGATGTCCATCCCGTCGCCGTCGCCTTCTGGCGAACCGGGCTGGTGGGGGCCGCCCTGGCGCCGGCGCTGCTCATCGAGCGCCCCCGGCTGCGGGGGATCGACCTGATCCTGATCGTCGTCGCCGGCGGGCTGCTGGCGCTTCACTTCTGGCTGTGGTTCGCCTCTCTGCAGCTCACCTCGGTGATGCGTTCGACGGTGTTGGTCTGTCTGACTCCCGTCTGGGCGGGGCTGCTGCAGTGGCTGGTGATGCGCGCGGCGCCGACAGGACGGTTCTGGGCTGGCGTGGCCCTCGCCCTCTGCGGCGTCGCGGTGATGAGCCGCGCCGGTGGTGTGGCCGGATCGCTCTCCGGTGACGGCCTCGCCGTCGTCGCCGGGATGCTCAGCGCCGCCTACCTCACCGTCGGCGGCGCGGTCCGGCAGCGGATCAGCATCGGACCCTATGGCGCTCTGGTGTGCTTGTCGTGCGCACTGTGGCTGCTCCCTGTCGCCACCGTGATGCTGCCTGCGCGGGACATCGTGGTTCCCCTCTACGGCTATGCGACCGGATCCTGGATGGCGTTGCTGTTGATGGCCATCGGCCCCCAGCTGATGGGACACATCGGATTGAACTATGCGGTGCGATACATCCCCGCCGCCATCGTCGCCGCGACGCTGCTGTTCGAACCGGTCGGCGCCACCCTGTTGGGGATGATCTGCCTCAGCGAGATCCCCACCTTCGTTGAGATCTGCGGTGGAGCCCTCATCCTCTGTGGGTTGGCGGTGGTCACGATCAAACGCAACAAAAGACGTTGATCGTTGTGGCTTTCCATTAAACCCATACAAACATTGTGCATCGCCTGTACACTGACCAGCCGTCCGTGCTCAAGGGGAGAACTTCATGCGACTGTTTCTGGGATTGTTCGTGTCATTGGCGCTCATCGGCTGTGATGAGGAAGGCGAAGGCGTCACCCAGCCCGTCGACGACCCGTCTGCGGAAGACGAAGCGGACACCGTGGTCGACGCCGACGGCGACGGCTTCGACGCCGATCGCGACTGCGATGACAACAATGCAGCGATCTTCCCCGGCGCCCAGGAACGCTGCGATGGGGTGGACAACAACTGTGACACCCTCGTCGACGATGAAGACTCCGCCGTGATCGATGCCGCGGACTGGTATCTGGATTCGGACGCGGACACCTTCGGCGATATCCGCGACACCGTCCGCGCTTGCGCCGCGCCCACCGGCTACGTCGCGGACAACACCGACTGCGATGACAGCCGGGACGATGTCTACCCTGGCGGCCCTGAGGTCTGCGACGAGATCGACAACGACTGCGATGAGCTGGTCGACGACGATGACGAAGACCGCTTCAACGCCCCGGCCTGGTACACCGACAACGACGAGGACGGCTACGGCGAGACCGCGTCGGTCGTGGTGGCCTGTGTGGGCCCTGAGGGCACCGTGCCGCTCGGTGGAGACTGCGACGACGAAGACCCGACGTTCAACCCCGACGCGGTGGAAGATGACTGCACCGACCCCAACGACTACAACTGCGATGGGTCGACCGGCTTCCAGGACGCAGACGGCGATGGGTATCCCGCCTGCACCGAGTGCGACGACTTCAACCGAGACATCAACCCCGAAGGCACTGAGATCTGCAACCGCGTCGACGACGACTGCGACGGGGACATTGACATCGACGATGACGACCTCATCGGCGCCATCACGATCTATGTCGACGACGACGAGGACGGCTACGGCGATGAGGACGACGCCGGCACGCTGAGCTGCGCGGTCTCGTCGGGGTATGTCCTGGACAACACCGACTGCGATGACCGCTCCGCGCTGTCGTATCCGCGCACGGCGTTCGACTTCGATGATGACAACGACAACGACTGCGACGGCAGCATCGATGAGGACGTCGGCTCAGAGACCTACAGCCACGACGACATCCAGAGCATCTGGAATGACGACTGCAGCACCTGCCACACCACGGGCAGCAGCGGCGGCCTCAGCCTGTCGAACGCCTACAGCAAGACCGTGGGCGTCGCCTCCAGCGACATCCGGAGCATGGACCAGATCACACCCGGCGACCCGGACAACAGCTACATCTGGCTCAAGATCGAGAACACCCACCGCGCGGCGGGCGGGTCCGGCAACAAGATGCCGCCGTCCGGTTCGGTCTCCGCGTCGGACCGGGCCATCATCGAGACCTGGATCCTCGAAGGCGCCATCGAGTAGTCCGTCAGTCAGTCGATCACCATCACCCGGTTCTCAGCAGGGTCGGCGACGATGAGATCGCCCGTCCCGACGGGCTCAATGTCAAACCAGTTGAGCATGACGACGCCTTCCATGGCGTCCGGATCGTCGATGTTGATGAACCCGGGGTTGCTCACCCACCCGCCCTCGGGCGCGGGCAGGGCCATCTCCAGGGTGGTCGTGCCATCCGACAGGTCCACAGCGCGGAGCCCAGGCGCCTCGGAGAGCGTGGTGCTCTCCTCTGCGAAGACGATCAGGCCGGAGTTGACGATGATCTGATCGGCCTGATAGGCGACGGCGGTCGGGTAGGTCACGTCGAGGGACAGGGTCGAGATGTCCCCGGTGTCCGGCGTAACAATCGCCATCTCCGCGGTGACCGAGTTGAGGACGTAGAGGTCATCGTCCGGGCCGATGGTGAGATCGTTGGACAGAAAGAGGGCCCACCCATAGTCGGACCCTTCGGGCACATGGGTGATGCCCGTGAGCATCGGCGAAAAGGGCAGGTCGATGGTGTCGAGGACGGTGTAGTCGTCGTCGAGCCGCATCAGCCGTGCAGGGACAGAGGCGTCGGGATCAACGTTGGAGGAGCTGTCGAGGGCGAGCCCGTTGGCCTGGACAATCCAGGCGCCGCCGTCGCCGTCTTCGATGGCGCCAGAGACAGGCCGATCGAAGGCGTCGTTCGCGGTGACGGCTCCATCTTCGGGGTTGATGGTCCAGAAGCGCGGATCGGCGTTGGAGAAGAGGGCGAGCTCCCCGTCCAGCTCGAGGAGTCGAAGCATCAACCCTTCAGAGACGATCTGGGTGGACGGGGTGTCGATGCTGGATCCGAATGCGGTCTGGAGGCGCCTGGAGTCTTCATCGCTGAGGGTCGCGATCGAGGAGCAGCCGTCATCGTTGAGGAGGACGATCTCCACAGGCCGGAGGACGTTGTCGTAGTCCGCGTCATAGATGGGCGGCACAGCAGCGTAGGTGTCGGCGTCGATGCCCGCCTGCAGGGCGGTGATCGACGCCTCATCGCATGCGGAGCCAGCCGTGACAGGCTCTGGAGTGCTGGAGCCTTCCCCGGTCTCGGACTCGATGTCAGAACCAGCCTCAGAACCGGTCTCTCCGACGCCACCGTCTTCATCTTCTTCTCCGTCACCGCGGGCATTTCGGAGGGCGGGCGCCTGCACGAGGGGCACCCCGGACATCGATGATTTGAGGGTGTAGTTCAGGGTGTCTGCGTCTTCTGCAGTGCACCCGGTGGTGATGGCCATCAAAGTCACACAGGTCAGCGGGGTTCTCATGCGATCCTCCATCTTGAGTCCCAATTGGGTGTGTCCCAGAATCGGCAGATGGCAACCACCGGCGCAGGCCTGAGAGACCCATATCTTCCATGAAGACAAACAAAGACAAGCCGTCTGGAGAGCGGGATCATTCACCGGGATGTCGTGCGACAAAATATGCGATGAACCAAAGAAGCGGGGCGAAGCGTCTTGACGACGTTCGCCCCTTGAAAAAACGGTGACGATTGGCCCTACCCGTCCTGCGACCGGCTGGCGGTCGCTACGTGAGGGTCCCAGACATGGCTCCCCTCTTCATCGAGGGTTGAAGAGCACCCGCGCCTTGACCTCGCTGGGGTCGTTGAGGTTGGTGACTTTGACGCCATAGTCGGAGATCGAGTAGAGGTTGTCTTCGATGATGACGCCGCGGCGCATCCATGCGTACCAGTAGTACTCTTCACAGTCTTCCCAGCCGCCATACAAGCACTCTGAGTCGGCGACCATGTCGGCGTGGTCGATCTGACCGATTTCGGTCAGGCCCGCTTCGAGATCGACGTCCAGGCTGAGGATGCCGCTGAAGTACTCCCCGTCGTCCCAGTCGTAGTTGTACGCGGGGATGGCGAGCGTCTCGCGGTGGTAGGTGAAGGCGTGGTGGTCGTAGAGGGCCTCAGAGAACGACCAGTCCGAGGTCGCGAAGGTGTACTTGTCCTGGAGCGCCGGATTGGCGAAGTCCGAGACGTTGAACAGGCTGACCGCCAGGCCGGTGATCACGCCCTCGTCCGTGCCGTCCATGCCGACCGCCAGAAGATGGTCGTCGCCGATGGGGTGCAGGTACGATGAGAACCCGGGGATCTTCAGCTCGCCGATGACCTGCGGGTTGGTGGGCTCGCTGAGGTCGAGGGTGAACAGGGGATCGATCTGCTCGAAGGTGACGAGGTACCCCTTATCGCCCATGAAGCGGGCAGAGTAGATGCGCTCGCCGGGCGCGATGTCGGTGATCTCGCCGACGACGTCCAGGCCGCCGTTCTCCAGCTCCAAAACATAGACATTGTTGGCGGGGTCGGACTGGTTGCCCCACCAGTTCAAGTCCGAGGTCGCCACGCGCAGGTGGTCTTCGTGCTCGCTCATGGAGAACTGGTTGAGCAGCCACCCCTGAACGCTGCCGGAGCCCTCATAGACCGAGTCCGCGCCCTCCAAAGAGAAGCGGTGGATGCGGGTCTCCAGCTGGTACTCCTCGTCCTCGCCCCACCAGCCCCAGTTCCAATTCGAAGAGGTCTGGGAGACATAGAGGTGGTCCTGCGAGGCGTAGACGGTCCAGCCGTCGCTCATCACCGCGGAGCCCGAAGGCCCGGCGTCGAGGTTGTCCAGGTCGAGGTGCGCCATCGCCAGCGTCGAGGTGGAGTTCATCACCTCCGGGCGGAAGACGTCCCGGCAGCCCATCAGCGGCTGGGCGGTCACACCATCATCGCTGTACCGCGGCAACAGGTGGGCGGTGGGGATCTCGGAGAGCGCTTCCTCAACGATCGGACGGAAGGTCTCACGGGCGAGCACCAGCGCAGCGTCCCGCTCCGCCTCAGGGGCGTCATAGTCCAGCTCAGGCAGATCCGAGAATTCCCGATCCCACAGCTTCCGCCACAGGTTGTATGGCAGGTCGCCCCAGTCGTTGGTGACCACATACACGTCGTTGTCGATCCGGCGGGCGTCGGTGAGGTTGCCCTCCAGGAAGAACTCGTCGGAGAGGGCGGGCGCCGCCGGATCGCTGACGTCGAAGATCATCACCCGGGTCGCATACGAGTACCAGTCCTCTTCCGTATCGATGAAGACGTCGACGCCGTAGTCATAGGAGAACACCACCAGCTCGTCGTCCCGCAAGAACATCGAGTAGGGAGAGCCCGCGAGGGGCTGGCTGGCGATCACCGCCGTCGACTCGGCCGGCCAGCTGTCCACCACCACCAGCTCGCCCTGCTGGACGATGTAGATGTGCTCGCCGTTGGTCTTGACCATGTCCGGCTCGTCAACGCCGGCTTCCTGGGTGTTGGTCTCGGAGTAATCGTCTGGGCCGTCGCTGCGCCCTCCCCCATCACCGTCAGATGCCTCCGCATCATCTTCAAGCGCGACGTCGCCGTAATAGTAGCCGTAACCATAGTAGGAGTTCGCCAGGGTCTCGGTCCAGGTGTCGGCGATGGTCGACCGCATCTCCGCACAGCTGTTGAACCGATACAGCTCGGCCCCCTGGGGGCCATCCGCAGGCGTTTCTTTCTGCTCCGGCTCTGTCGTGCAGCCAGCAAGCAATGTGGCGAGTCCGCCCATCATGATCATCATCGTGTTTCGCATCTGTGCCTCCCTGGGGTGTGTCCGCAGCCCGTTCCTTCCGTTTCCTTCCGTCCCTTTTGATGCAATATATGTGCCTTCCGGTCATCACGGCAACAGCCGGTGTGTGAACGCTTCCACCAAGACAAACCGCGACACCCGGATCAGCGCCGCGTCTGATCGAACACCTGCTGAAGGATCGTCCGCGTGATCGCATACAGCGGCGGCACACCCTCCTGCGGCGTCATCCGCGCGCTCAGGTTCTCATCGGTGTCCAGCGGCACATCTGAGATGTAGTAGGCGAACCGCGACGCCACATCCTGGCGCACGATCCCCATCTCGATGGCGCTGATAAGCTTCCGTGCGAAGTAAGAGCCCTCCATCTCCAGACCCACACACTTCCAGATTCGGCGATAAAACTGCAGCAATTGACGATTCTGGAGCAGCGTGCCCGACACGGTCAGAACCGGCCCCTCATGGATGGGCAGCTCGCCCGCCATCCGCTGCAGCAGACCCGCGTCCAGATCCGCGTTCGGCAGCGGGTACAGCTCGTCGTTGGTCTGGAGCAGGGTGGCACGCGGCAGCATCAGATCGCCCCGGCCGCCCATCAGCCCCCCCGCCTTGCCGAGCACATTCACCGAACGAACCTGGCGACCGAACAAGAACAGCAGGTTGGCGAGGATCTCTTCGGCCTGCTGCCCGAATGCATAGTCAACGTTCACGATGAGCACAGGGTTCTCAGGCCGCTGCATCGTCAGGGACGGATCGATCAGGGACGGATCAAGCTGCTGCGCACAGATCAGATCGACGGCGATGCCGGTGAACGCAGTGGCCCGCAGCCGATGGTGACCCGCCGCCCGCTCCTCCTGCACACAGCTCTCATAGGCGCCCTCGACCTCATCGATATAGTGGCGCATCAAGGCGTAGATCAGATCCCGCTCGACCCGCCAGTCGCTCTCGGTCAGCTCGGGATGGTTCTCCCTGCCCCAGGCCAGGATCGCTTCGGCCCGCCGGGCGACGAAGGCAGACAGACAGTTGCCCACCGAGTGCGTGTTCGACGAGATGATGTGCACCTGCAGGCGGCTGTCCTCGAGGTTGACCATCTTCGCCGCCACCTCGCGGATCTGGCGGACCCACTTCTCTGCGGCGCTGGCGTTGTAATTGTCGATCTGGAAGTCGCACTCCAGGGCGACGTCTTCGTGATGGGTGAGGATGTCCCGGAACCGAATCCAGAAGTCCTCTGGCCAGATCGCCCGCAGGCCCGCCAATTCTTCGGGAGACAGATGGACCATCTCGACGAGGGCATCTTCGGTCACCGCAGGATCGCCCTGTTGAACGTGGTAGAGGGCACGGAGCAGCTCCGGCGTGCTGCAGCGACGGCGGATCTTCCGGGCCTCGACGGCGTAGACGCATAGGCAGGTCAACAGGTCCGTGATGTCCGTGATCCCATCGCGGAGCAGCACATGGACCTTGCCCGGCAGCGCCTGCCAGGCGTACCGCCGACGCGAGCGGGTCGAGACCGGCGTAAACTTCTCGTCAGGGTCCACGTACAGCGTCGGCAGGTGCGGCGTCAAAAAATAGAACGTGGTCCGGGTCACCTCAGCGGGGAGCCGGTGGACGGCATACGCGAGGGCGCCCGTGTCGATCTCCTGCTGGTCGAGGAGCGGATGGAGGGCGGGGTGCAGGGCGCGATAATCCTCCAACAACTTCGACAACAAAAACCCGCCCTGGCTGACGAGGTTCAG
>JBCBLB010000168.1:0-15292 GCA_038520555.1 Myxococcota bacterium
AGAGGCGGACGGCAGCTGGGGCGCGGTGGCGCGTCTCACGGAGCTGGAGGACAGCCTGGCCGAGAAGGTCCAGGCCGGCGAGGGTGGGGGCGCGTCCCGGGCCGATCGGCTGGGTCGGCTGGCGAAGCAGGTGGCGATCACAACGACCAGCGCGGAAGACCCCATCGATGTCACGCCAGACAGCGACCCAGACGGCGACCCGGACGGGGAGGCCTGATGCAGCCCAGGACCACCGCAATCCTGTTCAGGGTGATTGATGGCAGGGAGGGCCTTGTACTCCCCGGACGGCGAAGCTTATTCGAAGCTTGTAGTGATGGGCTTATCCATTTCCTTACACTATCTGAACGCTTGATTGGTATTCGGAGCGCCAAATGGAAGCCTTGAGTACGGCCGGCGCCGTTCAGCGCATCCGGGAGCTGAACGGCCATGCGGACGCGGCGGTGCAGCGCCAGAGCGAAGAGCTGCTGCGGGCGCTGGGCTATGGCTGGGTGTTCGACCTGGACACCGACGCGTTCGTCCAGGAGCTGCGCCAGCCTGTGCACGAGGCCGTCGTTGATGACCTGCTGTGGACCCGCTGCGAGTTTGACCGTCGCCTGTTCACCTTGATGGTGATGGGCGAGCGTGTTCAGGATCCGTTCAACGCGTTCCACGAGGCCCTGTTCAAGCGGAAGAAGACCGGCTGGAAGCAGCGCCGCAAGATCCGGCGGATCGCCGACGCTGCCCCTCGCGGCGCCTCGAAGTCGACCATCATCAGCTTCGCCGACATTCTGCACGACCTCTGCTACGCTTACGAAGCGTTCGTGGTCCTCATCAGCCACGGCTATGATTTGTCAGAGGACCTGGTCAAGGACTTGCACCGGGCGCTGACCTCCCCAGAGGCCTACCCCGACCTGCACAGCCTGTATGGACCGTTCAAGATCAGCGGCGGGGAGACCGACTTCGTCGTCCACACGCCCGGCGGCGATCGACGCGGCTGTCGGGTGATGGCCGGATCGTTCGGCGGTCAGATCCGCGGCGTCAAGCACGCCGGCATCCGGCCCACCAAGGTAGTCATCGACGACGGCGAGCACCCCGACAAGGTGAGAAGCCCCGTCCAGCGGGCCAAGAAGTGGTCGTTTCTGACGAAGGACATCCTGAAGTGCGGCGACAAGCGCACCGTCTATCAGGTCGTCGGGACGGTCCTGCATCCAGACTCGATGCTCGCGAACCTGCTCCGGAAGGCCGGTTGGGTGACGTCGCTGTGGAAGAGCATCATCTCCTGGCCCAAGAACACTGGGCTGTGGGAGACCTGCAAGCGGCTGTGGGCGGACCTGACCGACCCGGATCGAGAGGAGACGGCCCGGCGATTCTATGAGCGAAACCGGGACGACATGGACCGCGGCGCCCAGGTGCTGTGGGAAGCCCGAGAGGATCTTTTTGAGCTCTACGAGCAGCTGTGGTCTGACGGGCCGGCGGCGTTCTTCAGCGAGAAACAGAACGAACCCCACGACCCGGAACGCCAGGTCTTCTATCCAGAGCGCTGGCGCCGGTGTCGGTTCGACGGGCGCTGGATCACCACCTCTGCAGGGCGCAAGATTTCGCTGACCAGCTGCAAGATCGCTTTCTTCTTGGACCCACGCGCGAGCCGCGAGCTGGCCGCCAACGACTACGCCGGGGTGTCCATGGTGGCGGAGGACAAGCACGGCTACCAGTTCCTGCTTCGGGTGAGCCTCGCCCGCGTCGACACCCTCCAGCAGCTCGGCTACCTCTGGGCCGCCTTCGACATCCATGGCCCCCGGGCTCTATACGGCTATGAGGACAACGGCTTTCAGGTGATGATCGGCGACCTGTTGGAGCGGGAGCAGCAGGAGCGCCAGCAGGCCAACAAGCCCTGGAAGCTCGACTTGCAGGGATTCACCTCGACCGAGAACAAGATCGATCGGATCGTGAAGCTGCAGCCAAAGCTTGATCTGGGCTGGATTGAGGTCGTCGATGATCTGGATCCAGTCGTTGAGGACCAGTTCCGCCAGGTGCCCACCGGCGCACACGATGACGGCCCGGATAGCGCAGAGCGTGCCTTCTGGTTGGTCTCCGGTGGTGGGCGGTCTCAGGTCACCCTCAACGCCACGGCTGCCTGATGCGCCACCCATTCGCGACACATGTCCACCGTCGGCATAGAATACCCAAAATAGTCCAACCCTCAGCTGGAGCCGCCCCATGTCCATCGTTGACCGCCGCGCACGACGCATTGATGGCAGCCCCTACGAGAGCACGATCGATGACCCACTCCGGCTGCCTCAGCACCACGAGGAGTGGGTTGATCGGTATCAGTACCTGCTCGATGCCCACAACGGTGAGAACTACCGCACCGAGATGGTCGAGGCGCTGCAGCTGTTTCGGGCGATCGATGAGATGGGTGACGTCATCGCCCGCGCGCGGCGCCTACACCGTGACTTGGTGTTCGTCGTCGAGGTCGCGGTCTCCGCGTTGGACATCCCGTCCCTCACCCTGGTCGACGTCGAAGGCGCTGACCCGGAGGCCCAGCAGCTCGCCCGGCAGATCTGGAAGCGCAGTCAGCCGGCAGAGTTTGGCGACGTGTGGGCGACGCTGCTCACGGTGACTGGAGATGTGTTCATCGAGCCCGTGCGGATGTCAGCCACACCGCCATACCAGACCCGCCTGTGTAGCCATGACCCGCGCACCGTGTATTGCGAGTACGACGATCAGCTGGGCGTGACGCTGGAACGCGCGGTCATCACCCATCAGGTTCTCGGTCCGGCGACAGTGGACGCCTACGGCACGGTCAGCGAGCTGGGCGCGCTCATGACCTACCAGCGAGATCTCAACGACACGCGCATTGAAGAGGCCACCATCGGCAACCGTCGGGCCCGACTGGATGATGGCAGCGAAGGGCCCCTTGAGCGCGTCGATGAGGAGGTGCCCACCCTTCACGGCCTGGGCGCGGTGCCGCTGGTGCACCTGCGCTGCATCCCGATCGCGGAGCCCGAACACAGCCTGCCCATCACCCACGCCATGCACAGAGCGCTCGCAGAGTGCGACAGCCTGATGAGCCAGATCAGCGCCGTGGCCGATCGCTACGCGAACCCCAAGCTCGTCATCAAAGGCGCGCAGGTCGACCAGAAGACGAAGCTCACGCTTTTTGGCCGGATCATCAATCTCTTCGGCGGCAAGGTCGAGCACGCCGATGCCTTCTACTTGGAAGCGAGGCTTGACGCCCTGAAGGTCATCTCCGATCGCCTGGAGGGGCTGCTCAAGGACGTCCGGGCGACGATGCCGGAGTTTCTGTTCAGCGGCGGCACATCAAACCTGTCAGCGGAGGCGCTGGAGCTGCTCGCGACCCGGTTCGAGACAAAGTACCGGAACCTGCGAAAGCGCATCTATGGCGGTCTGGAGAAGGCGCTGGCGATGGCCGTGGCCATGGAGCGCAACGGGCCGTACGACCCGGAAGCGCACCCGGTCACCCTGCAGGGTCCACCCCTGCTGCCCGCGAACGTCAAGGCGCGCCTCGAAGAGATCAAGACCAGCAAGGACATGGGCCTCCTGCTGCGCGAGGACGCGGTGCGGCACCTTCAGGCGCTGGACCTTATCCCCGACGACGTCGATCCAGAGGAGTACGTCCGCCGCCTGGATGAAGAGCGCGAGGCGCTCACGCCGCCCCAACTGCAAGACGCTGACACCGACACCGACAACACCAACGCTTTCGAGGACGAAGAGTAATGGCAGACCTGATCAACCTTGACCAGGCCCGTGTTCAGAAGCTGGTCCACGACGCCCGCAACGATCCCCCGATCGCTGAGCTGAGGTTGACACTGCACCCCATCAGGGAAGAGGGTGGCCAGATCGTCCAGGTCGCCGCGCACGGCCGGCTGCGCTACGAAGGCGACCGCATCAGCGAGCGAGAAGCTGAAATCTGGCTGGCTCAGCGCGCCCTGCAGTTCGTTGATCAGGTTCGCGCCGAACATGGCTGGATACCCAGCACCACAGGCCAAAAATAGCTTATGCGTCGAGAGACAGGCCCTGTAGGCGGGTGTTGATGGCCTTGGTGATGGCGGGGCGATCAGCGCCAGCCGCTTCCAGCTCGCCCCATCGCGTCAACACGTCCGCGTCTGTGATGCCTTCGATCGCGCTCAACACGGTCTTCACCGAACCCTCAAGCGCGACCTTGATGGCTGCGTCCGCCGCGCTTGGCTGCTCAGGCTTCCCAGAACCCGACGCCTGAGTGGCCGCGTCGCCATCTTGATCCCCCTGCCGCTTGTCCAGCGACTTCTGTGCGATGGTCCGCAGTCGCTTCAGCCGCTTGAGCGCGTGGCCCTTGCTGCCGTGTCGCTCCAAGGGGCGGCGGTTGGGGTGATCGGTGTCGATGATTGCCCACTCTGTGCCTACCTGCTTCAGCTCGATCGCCACCTCGCCCCCCTTTAGAAGTATCCGTATTGGATTATTTGCACTAATCTACAAATACGAGATATCATACTCCCGTCTCAGGTGCCGCCGACCGACTCCAACGGGCGAAAAGGAGACCCACCCATGACCAGCTTCGAGAGCCTGCCCCTGTGTTTTCTCTCCGCTCATCCTCAGCCTACCGACGCAGCGACACCTCTGTCGGGTGGGATGTGCTTCGAGGAGGAGATGCCCGGCGAAGAGGACTGGGAAGTCGAGGACCCACCGGAAGGGGGCGAGGGTGGGGACGGCTCGAATGGGGATGGGGACACCAAAAACGAGAACAAGGACGATCCGGACTCAGATACGGACACGACCCTTTCCGATCGAGAGAGGGGCCTGCAAACAGCTTTGGCTGCCGAGCGGAAGAAGAAGCAGGAGGCCGAGGCCGAACTGAAGCGCCTGAAGGACGCCGAAGCGGAGCGCGCCCGGAAGAAGGCCGAACAGGATGGCGAGTTCGAGCGCCTGTACAAAGAAGAGAAAGACCGGGCCGAGGAGGCTGCAGAGAAGCTTTCTCAACTGGAGCAACGCGAAGCGGACCGGGTCGAAGCGCTGAACAAGCGCAACACGGCGAACCTCAAGGCCCTGCCAGCCAGTCATCGGGCGCTGGTGCCAGGCGGACTCAGCGCCGACGAGACCGCGGCCCAGATCGAGCGCGTGGCCGCGATGGCGGGCGTATCGCTCAAGCGTCCTGCCGGGACGCGAACCCGTGGGGAAGGGGGCAACAAGAAGTCTGCCATCCCCGCCGACGTCAAGGCTCAGGTCGAGCGAGAGGCCCAGAAGTACGGCTATCGCAACGCCGAGACCTACTACCAAAAAGTCTACTTGCCCCGTCAGAGGCGGAAAGAGCGCAAGGGCGCGTAGCCCGCTCGGTCAGCATCCAGCCTGATCCGCATCGTCTCGGGGCCCAACACAGGAGGCCCCGATGGGCTTGAAGTACCTGAACAGTCCGCAGCGTGATCTGGTTCGGCTGCCCCTTGCGGCCAGCACCGCGGACATCAAGGTCGGTGATGTCATCACCGACACCGGCGCTGCTACCGGCTTCTACCAGAAGGTCGACGGCAGCGGCGACGCTGTCAAGGGCGTCTCCTTGGAGGTCGTCAAAAGCCCAGCGGCCAATGGCGGCGCCACGGTGCTCGTCGATGTCAGCCCGAACACCAACTACCTCGCCAGCCCTGACGCCGGCTCGGTGACCACTGCGCTCCGCTTCAAGTCCATGGACATCGGCGCCGACGGCGCGAGCATCGACATCGACGCGTCTGCGACAGACGACATCTATTGCATCGACGTCTACACCGACGAGAACACCCTCAAAGTCCAGATCCGGCCCGCCTTCGCTGGCGTCGCCTGATCCCGGCCTGCCTTCTCTCCTCGGCCCCACCCTGACCTGGTGGCCGCACCCTGCACCCTCGCCGTCTTTCTGAGGCGGCCCAGCCTTCAGGAGGCCCCATGGCCCTCAGCGTGACCCAGATCGTGGAGCTGATCGAAAACGACGGCTACCCGGCGATGTTTGAGACCTATGACCGCGTCCCGCCCGTCTACCAGAACTTCGGCGAGGTCATCAACCCGGCCGACGCGGGGATGCCGCTGTATGGCGACCGTGGGACGGTTTTCATGGGCGTCGAAGACTTCCGCAAGCGCGAAGATGGTGCGGAGTTCGATGACAGCACGATGGACAAGGCGTTCAACTGGCAATGCAACATCGACCAGTGGGCGCGCGCCATCACCATCCCCAGCCGCGTTCGAGAAGCCAACGACCTTCAGCGGGCGCGGGCGTCGATCGTGCGCGCGGCCAACGGGTGGGGAGAAAAGGCGATCCTCCACAAAGAAGACCACATCGCCGGCATGTTTCAGAAGGGCACGCTCACCGCGGGGTCGACGCGGTACTTCGACAACAGCTTCCCCGACAACGCCGATCCGAACCCTGGCGTGATCTATGACGGCCAGCCCTGGTTCGACGAGGCCCACCCGCTCGCGGGCAGCTCCAGCACCTTCTCAAACCACCTGCCCACGACCACTCTGGGGATCGACGGGGTTCAGGATGGCCTGACCAAGATGGAGTCGGACAACGCCGTCGACGAGCGCGGCGACCGCATCATGATCATGCCGACGCACCTGGTGGTGCCGATGGGGCTTCGGTTCCAGGCTCAGCGGATCATCAATTCGGAGCTGATCCCTGGCAGCCAGAACAACGACATCAACCCCATCCGGGGCAGGCTCGAAGTCCTGCCCTGGCGCGCGCTCCGGGACGCTACGAGCGCCGCGGCCTGGTGGATCATCCAGGAGCGCAGGGGGATGCGCATCTACGACTCCGGCGCACCGCGCATTGTGGCCAAGGAGAAGGAGAACGGCGACATCGTCGTCCAGGCAGAGTTCTACTTCGGCGCGTGCATCGACAACGCCCGCTACGCCCTCTGCGGCAACAAGGCCGCATCCTGAGCCATGGCCTTCACCTACTCGCCAGCCCTCGCCTCTGATCGCGACCGGGTCCGCCTCAACCTCGCGGACACCGACGCCAACGCGTATGCGTTTGAAGATGAGGAGCTGGATGGGTTGCTGGCCAGCGAGGGTGGCATTCGGGCAGCGACCGCAGCTGCAGCGCGCATCTTGTACACCGACGCGATCCGCAGGGCGCGCCGCTTCAGCCTCAATGGCTTGAACATCGACGATACCGCTGCGCTTCAGCACATCCGGCAGCTGATCACCATGTATGGCGGCGACGTCGCCACCCTCAACGTTGTCCCGGGCGCCGCCCTGCCCATGGACCGCGGCTACACCGAGGTGCGGTGATGAACCGCTGGATGGCAGGCTTGTCTGACGTCGGGCGCGCGTCCATCTTGGCGTCGGTGCGTGGGTGCCTGACCGATCCGAACGTCGCCCGCACCATCCAGGTCAGCACGCCCACGACCGTCACCCGCGTTTCGGGCACCCTGACCCAGGACATCGCCTACCAGACCGACCAGTTGTCGGCGGTTCTGGAGCCTCTGTCACTTCGAGAGGTCGAGACAAGCGGCGGCCGGTACCAGATGGACGACCTGGTCGTCCGAGTGCTCGACGATGACCTGAGCACGCCCCCGACGACCGACAGCACGCTCACCATCGACGGCGAGACCTATGCAGTGGTGATGCCCCAGCTGGACCCCCTGTCCATCCACTGGCGGCTCATCGCCCGCCGCTCTCCCTGATCCAGGAGGCCTCGTGGCCCAGTCTGTCAAAGCGTTGCGTGTAGAGGTCGAGATTGAAGGCGTCCTCATCGGTGATGACGGCGCCCGTCAGGTGATCAGCTGGTCGTATGACAAGACGCTGACCGCCGGAGAGGGCGCCGATCAGGTGAGCCGCGTCTTTCAGGATCAGGTGCGCGCCCTGACGTCCTCCAGCTCAGACATTGACTTCGGCACCGTCGAAGACTTCGAGGGCAATGCGCTGGGGATCGCAGCTCTGAAGGTGCTCGCGATCCGGAATCTCTCGACCACCGCCAGCGAACTGGGGCTCCTCGATGCCGCAACCAGCGACGACGCGGGCATCCTCAACGGAACCAACCCGCTACACTCCATCGGCCCTGGCGGACTGTTTCTCATCGTGGACCCTGGCGCCGCTGGCTACGCTGCAGGCGACAGCATCGGCCTTCGAAGCAACAATCCCCTCAACGTCTATCTGCTCGCTGCCGGCGACACTGGAGCCTGACCGATGCCCACCCTGCTGCGCCTTAAGACTGCCGTGCGCATCTCCGGCCTCGTCGACGGCGACCATGGCGCCCAGCTCAGGCCACTGCTGAACCAGGAAATCAGCTGGACTGATGGTGATCAGGCGGACCAGGTGAACCGGGCTGCACAGCGGCTCAACCAGACCCTGACCGACAGCGAGAACAATTTGGAGCTGCGCCAGAACGATACCGACTTCGAGGGCACCGTTATCGGTATCAGCAACGCTCGGATCGTAGCAGTCAAAAACACCGGCGACAACGAGCTGTTCCTAACGCTGCAGGGCGGCGACGCCGGCGAGTTGTTCAGCCTCGGTGACGGTGTCACCGTCAACCCGGGGGGCATTGCGCTGATGATCAACCCCTCTGCGAACGGCTGGACCATCTCAGACGTCGGTGACGCCATCCGGGTCGCCAGCGACCTGGGCGAGACCATCACCTATGACCTGCTGGTAATGGGGTCGTAGGATGATCACAGTCGACGATACTCAGCTGAGAGCCAGGCTCCGGAAGCTCCGGGTGCGGCTGCGCGTGTATCCGACGACCGCAGCGCGCCATGCGCTGGCCAGCATCCTCGACGAGGTCTCAGACACCGTCCCATCCGAGAGTGGACGGTTGTCTGGCAGCTACGCCCAGGGCGCCCGGCTGTCGCGCTCCGGCGGTGGACAAGGAGATGATGCCGCCGTGGAGGTCGGCTCTGGGCGCGCCACGTTCTACAGCGGTGTCGAGTATGCAGATGAGGTCGAACGCGGCACCGCGGACACCCCGCCCGGCAACCATGTGGCGATCGCCGTGGCGAACGCTCGGCCCAAAATGCAACCTGGCGGAGTTTTCTATGAGGCCCTGATGGAGCGCATCCAGGCCGCATGGGAGAACAGCCAGTGAGCCTGCATCCCACCGCTCGCACAGACTGGGCGCGCCTTCGGGTCCTGACCTTCCTGGACGGTCTGACTCTGGCTGGGTCGCCGGCGGTGCGCGACGCAGAAGAGAGCGGCCGGAACGCCGAGCCTACCCCCTGGGTGCGCGCGACGTTCGACGAACTGGACCCGATCTGGGAAGGGCGCGCGTCCGAGACCCAGACCGCTCATCGGTTGCGGCTGCTGGTCACCCTGGACCTGTTCTGGCCTGAGCAGGCCACAGACCTGGGGCAGATCGATCAGGTGGCCAGCGAGCTTCGCGCCGCTCTGCAGTACACCAGCCTCCCTTTTCTCGACTACACCGATCCAGCCGCCCCTGTAGCGGTGGGTACGTCGGCGATCTACTTCCAGTCCGCAGTGCGCATTCGTCGCCTCGCTCCCGTGAGCGGGATGCGGCGCCGACAGGTCCAGGCCGTCGGGGAGTGGTCGGCACGATTCAACGATCGCAACGCGGCTTGACCGCACAGGAGACTCACCATGGCAGCCATCGACGGTCTCGCCCCATTTTCTTGGCCCGGCGCCGGCGCGATCCTCATTGAGGACGGCGCCGGCAACAGCGCGTCCGGCATCTTCGAGGGCGCTTTCTCCTTCGAGGCCACCGGCCGGGCCAGCTCAGAGGCTCGAAACCGCGGTCGTCACCTCTCCATTCCGGTCGAGGTTGAGGGCGACGACGGAGATGTATCGATCAGCCTCTCGGGCCTGCTGACCAGCATGAAAGGCATCAACCGTGTCCACCCCTACGAGGCGATGACCTTCACGCAAGGGGCCGCGGCATGGGTGTCTGTCGGCCGCGGCAACAAGAAAATGTTCCGGCTCACGGTGACCGCGCTTGACCCGGACAGCGGCGCCACCCAGCAGGTCCGGTTCAGCTTCTGCAAGTTGGACTCCATTAGCTGCGACTTCGTCGGTGAGAGCGGCAAGGCCACGTTTGAAGCATCGATCACCGACCGCGAAAACTACCCGACCGTCACCTGAGCCCGCCCAACGCAGCGAACGGAGCAACCATGCGCGGATTTACCCAGCCCCACACCGAGACCGTCACCTTCATGCGCGGCCCTGAGACCGTTTCCTACACCGTCCACGCCCGGCCACTGCTGTTTGACGACCGCGTCCAGGTCCAGTACTCACACCCACAAGACGCCAACCCTGACGCCACCGATGGTGAGGCGCACGCCTGGGCCCTTGACATCGGGCTTATCTACGCCGCAGAGGCCCTGAGACCGAGCGAGGAAGGTATCCCCGAAACGCCTGCCGATAGCGGCCCTGTCTGGGCCGTGTATGCCGGCCAGCTGCGCGAGATGTTCAATGCGGCTGGGCTCACCGCACAGCAGGTCCTGGAGATCCGGAAGGCATCCGATCGGCTCACCAAGCACATCACCGACGAGCAGCTGGAGACGGCGGGAAACGACTGAGCCCCTGTCGGGGCGGGTATTCGCGCCTGGGGTTGTTGATGGAGACCGCGCAGCGGCTGGGTGTGGTCGATCCGCGGGCGCTGCTCCAGCTGCCGGCGGAGTGGTTGACGCTCCACCTCGCCCACACCCGGAACATCATCCAAGCGCAATATGAACTCGAACTGGACAAGGACGGCAAGCCCATCATGCCGGCCGGCCACCTCGCCCGGTTGAGGGCAGGGATCGAGACCTGGCGCGAACGGGCGCCCTCTCCCGAAGAGCTGAGCGCTGCGCGGCGCCTGGTCGCCGCGTTGCCTGCTGATCACCCGGCCGCTATCGATGCGCGCCAGACCTTGGAGGCTGCATGAGCGGAATCGTAGAGACCCTGACCGTCGGGGTGGGGTTCGCCGTCGATCCTTCTGGCCTTGGAGAGATCGACGACGTCGCCGACGGGTTCGCCTCTGGCCTGGAGGACAAGCTCGGCGGGATCAACAAGGGGCTCGACGATCTCGGCAAGCGCAGCTCCCGAACCAGCCGCGGTATCCAAGGCCTCGCGTCTGTGATCGCCCTGGTGGACCCCCGAGCGGCCCAAGCCGTTCGTGCGGTGGGCACCCTGGCCCGGGGCCTCACGGTACTTCGTCTGGGTCTGGGGCCTGCGGCGATTGCCGTCGGGGTCCTTACCGCTGCACTGGCCATCTACCAGCACGAGCAGCGTGCAGCCGCTGAAGCTGCAAAGGCCGCCGAAGAGCGCGCCAAAGATCTGACTGAAGCGATGGAGGGTCAGGTCGGAGTGACTCGGGATCTCGTCGATGAGTTCCGCCTCATCACCGGCGAGGCGGACAAGTTCGGCCTGGCAGCGGCGAGGCGCGCGGACACGATCCGCGAGTCGGGCCAAGAAATCCTTGACGCGCTCGATGAAGAGATCGCGGCGCAGCAGGCACAGCTGGAGCAGATGGAGCGCAACACGCGCGTCTCTGTAGCCCAGCAGCGCGAGGTGCGAGCGCTGAAAGACGAGCTGGCAGCGCTGACCGAGCAGCGCGAGGCAGAGGCGCAGAACATCCAGAATCAGCTCGCCGTCAACGACGCCTTGGCCGAGTACCGCCGTGAGGAGATCGCGGCCAATGAGGCGCTCAGGAAGCGCGCCCAGGAGCGGCGACAGGCCGAGCGCGATGCCCAGCGGGCCGCCGCCGATCGCGCCCGCATGGTCAATGAAGTGAACGCCATAGAGCGCACCGCCACCATCGCCGTGCTGGGCGGATATGACCGGCTGCTGTTCACCTACAACGAGCAGATCGAAAAGCTGGCGGAGATCGAAGAGGCGAGTAAGGGCGCCATCGACACTGAGGCGGCGCGGGCGGCGCTCACCATGCAGCACGAGCACGAGATCGCGGCCCTGCGCCAGGGCTACCTGGACCAGCTGGAGGCACGACGGCAGCAGTTGCACGACATGGAGATGGAGCGCACTGAGCAGCAACGGCGCGCCGCCCTGGACAGCCTGGACGCCATCGGGGGCGCGTTCGGGGTGTTGGCCCAGACCTCAGAGGAGAGCGCGCGCCGCCAGGCCGACAGCAACCGGGAGGGCGCAGAGCGCCAGCTGCAGACCACGAAGCGACTGAAGGCGCTGGAGGCCACCGCCAGCCTGGCCGCCGGCATCATGCAGGCCTACTCCAAGGGGCCGGTGATCGGCACCATTGAGAGCGCCGCGCTCGGGGTGATCTTCGGAACCCAGCTCGCCGCCATCAACCGCTTGAGCCTGCACCAGGGCGGGCGCGCCACCGATGAGGTTCCGGGCCCGGCGGGTTCCACCATGACGCGGTATGAGGCGCAGATCGGGGGCCGGGTCCTGAGCCCGGAGGCGACCCGGCGCCTTGAAGAGCGCCTTGTCGACATGGAGCGCGGCCAGGGCATGGGCGGACAGCCTATGATCATGCCTGTCTATGAGCACTTCGGGCGGTTCAGCCAGGACGAAAACCGGCGCGCCAGCCCGACCAGCGCGGCCGTGAACCGTGGGCGGGTCGTCGGCGTAGCGCCGTACTGAGCGCTTGTAAGCGGTGGCCCTAACCGCGGAGCAGGGCCTACTCTTTGTTTTGGTCTCTGTCTTCGAGTTGACGACGAATTTCCTGATACCGTCCCGCACTCAGTCCACCCAGCGCAGCAATTAGGACGGCGCCAAAGCTGGTCACGATTCCAGCCGCGAGCATCCAGTTCCCAGATGCGACGCCAACGATCGTCGTCAACAGCACGATGAAGCCGCCGACCATACCCATACCAATCAGCGCCTGCCTGATCTGATCCTTCTGCGCCACCAGCTTCGCGTTTTCCTGCTTGGTGGACTCGGCGATCATGAGGCGTTCGTTCTCCTGGTCGCCCAGGTCGATCTCTTTCTGCACCTCGATCCGCAGTCGCTCGACTTCGATCGCGTCCTTTTGATTCTCAAGGCGCGCTCTCTCCTGCTCAAGCAAGCCCGTCAGAAGGGGCCGAACAGCCGCGATGATGGGTTCGATCGTGTTGCGATCGATGTTGATGCGCTTGTCGCCGGGTTTCTGTTTGGTAGCCTTGTTGGCCACCTTGTTGTCACCGGTGGAGCTTTTTACCGGCAAGTCGCTTGATGTGAAGGCGTCCGGTTCTGCCATCGCGCTGTCGGAAGGATCCGAAGCGGCCGGGGTTCGAGGCTCGCTCGGTGATTTGCTTGACATATTCCTCGCCAGATTGACGAGATGCTAACACACGCACCATCGCTACTGACGCCACAGCAGCTGCCGCGGCCTTCACATCGCCGCTCTCCACAGCAGCCTTTCCTTTGCGGAGGATCTTGATCGTTTGGTTCGAGGTTTCCACCATCTCTTGAAGGTGGGATGCTTGCTTGGACATGGATCCCTCCTGGTGTGAGGCCCGTACACAATATGTGTACGGGGTACGGCACGGTATATCTCTTATACACGTCGACATGACATGTCATGTCCTTAAGGCGCCCCTCCTTGACCCCCATCCCTCCATCATGCAAGATCTCTCGGGCCTTACACGTAGACGGATTGGGAGGTCGAGATGAGCGCGTTGTGGCTGTTTGTACTGGCATGTGGGACAGAACCGGAGACTGTGGCCACCGGGGACCAGGTCGCCATCAAAGAGATTGAGTTCACCTGCGACGAAGCACTGCAGGGGGTGTCGGCTCCTGAACTCAGGGACACTATGTGGGACGCGGAGGCCTGCAACATGCTCGGGTGCTGGAGATACAACGCTGGCCCGGGGTGGCCACGAACCGTCGAATACGACGCTGAAACTGAAGAGCTGTTCATCGACTGTGGGTCGTTCTCCGTTGCAGATACCTTCGTTCGCATCCGATATCTGGAGATCACAGCGCTCTGACCTGTTGGATTATTTGGACTATGGCCCATGCCAGCGGATAAGCTGCAGGCATGGGCGAGATAATTCAATCCCAACTGGTCGGTCTCCTGGTCCCGTGGCGCCTGTCGCCGTCTGATCTGGATGCCGCGCGTTCGAGCTACAGCGAGGACAGTCCCCAGCCAGGCGTTGTCGATCACCCGGATGGGGCGAAGCTGCACCTGGAGACTTCCGGCGAGCAGGACGGATCGACCACCTACGTGGTCACCACCCGTCGGCCAGGCCATGTCCGGCCCGGCGGCGCCGGCGGCAGCTGGTACAAGAATGGAGACGCTGAGGGTCTACGCGATCGTGGGTGGGACCCGCCGATCTCAATCACACACCACCAGTTCCTGAACTGGTCCAGCCGGACCAACGGCACGCTCAGCCCACACGCCACGCCGCTCCCCACCGGAGAGGCGGTGGTGGTCGCGACGCGTCAGATCGTATCTGTCCTGGGAATCCGCGTAAGTCTCTGGCGGGTCGAGCGGGATGGGTCTGTTGTCGGCCCCATCGACGTATACACCCAGGGCGATGCGCCTGGAGCCCAGCTCTCTGACAGCCTTCATCCGTCGGTGTGTGTGCCCTCTGATGGGAGCCTGCTGGTCGGTCATCTCGTGCGCGACAGCCAATCCAGCGAGGCGCAGTGGCGGATCCATCGCTCGACCGACAAGGGCGACACCTGGACGGAGGTGAGCCGGTTTGCTCTTGACCGCCCCATCAACATCGACGCGGATACTGCAGGCAACGGGCACACCATCAAGCGGGCTCGGATGGCTGCTGTTGGCGGCGAGGTTTCCCTGCTGTTCTGGGGCAGGGCCAACGACACATCTCTTGCCCGCTTCGACAGCTACCACCAATATGCCAGCTCCGAGGAGGCTCTGAGGTTCGATCGTGTGCAGCTCGCCAGCGCGGACATCGCCGACGCGGACAATCCGGCGGACGTCAGCCCTGGGGACTTCGGCTTCCCTGATCTAATCGCTTTTGAGGGACAATTCCTGCTTCAGTACGCCGTCCAGGCTGACATCATTGAACAGGTCCGCCTGCCTGATGCCTACGCGCCCATTTCCGGACAGGCCTCGACCCGCCCTCTCAGCGGCAGCAACCAGTATTTCGGAAGCACCGGCACCGAGTTCACAGACGGTGACTGGGCGCTGTGGTCGACTCCCAGCGGCACCCTCTACGCCACTGGCCGCATTATCAACGGCACCGGCGCCGCTAACCACGCGATCCACCTCTGGCAGAGCACCGACGGCGGGCGCTCCTGGGAGATCTTCGGCGGCGATCTGATCGAAACCATCGGAAACAGCGCATGGTGGTACACCTCGGACGACTACGGGCCGGTCAGCTTCTGCGCTTGTGCCGCCCTGTCGGGATCCTTCGTCTTCGCGCTGCATGAGTCGCTGGACCCAGATCAGAACCCGGGCGACGCCAGGCCCTATGAGGAGAGCTTGTCCCTTTGGCAG
>JBCBLB010000202.1:0-14007 GCA_038520555.1 Myxococcota bacterium
AGACGTTCTCATCGAAGACCACGTCGGAGAGGCTCAGCGCGCCGTAGTAATAGCTATAGATGCCGCCGCCAGCGCTATAGGCGGTGTTCGACGTGAAGGTGGTGTTCGAGACGTTCAGCCCGGTGCTGTGGAAGACGTAGATGCCGCCGCCGTGGCTTCCGCTGGCGGTATTGTTGGTGAAGGTGTTCCGGGCCAGGGTGACGGTGCCATACAACTGCTGGAAGTAGATGCCGCCGCCGGCGCTGTGTGCGGTGTTGCTGTCGAAGGTGGTGTCGGTGATCGAGACCGCGTCGTAGTAGAAGCTGTACAGCCCGCCACCGTAGCTGGTGCTGGTGGTGTTCGAGGTGAACGTCGCGTCATCGATCGAGACGTCGTTTTCATTGGAGCTGTAGATGGCCCCGCCCGAGTAGTACGCCTCGTTGCTGGTGAAGTCACCGCCGGAGATGGTCAGGGTGCCCTCATAGCGGAGGGCGACGGCGCCGCCATAGTAGGCGTAGCTATCGTCAACGTCCGTGTCGGTGAGGGTGATGGTGTTCTCATCGGTGCCATAGATGGCCCCGCCGAAGCGGCCCCGGGCGTCGCTGAAGGTCGACGAGGTGACATCCACCGCTCCGCGGTTTCGAAGGTGGATCGCCCCACCACCGTAGGCGTCGCTGCCGTAGCTGGTCGTCCGGGTGTCATCGAAGGTGTCGTCTTCGAAGGTGAGCGCGCTGTCGACGCCGCCGTATACGGCGCCGCCGTAGTAGACCGCGTACGTCTCTGTGTAGGTCGAGTCCGACGATGCGTAGGTCCCCGCCCCGTTCAAGAAGATGGTGCCGCCGGAGTGCGCCGTATAGTTGCCGGCGAAGGTCGTGTCGGTGACCGTCGTCTCGCCCGTGTCTGCGTCGTAGATCGCGCCGCCGTAGTAGCGGGCATAGTTGTCTTCGAAGACGGCGCCGTCGATGCTCAACGTTGACGAACGCGTCAGGTAGATCGCCCCGCCGTTGTATGCGGTGTTGTTGTCGAAGTCGCTGTCTTTGACCGTGATGTCAGCGGTGTCGGCGTAGATGGCGCCGCCGTTGTTCGCGGTGTCGCCCATCGTGTCGAACGCGACATCGTCGAAGGTCGCGTCGCCGCCGACGACGTGGACGCCACGCTTCGAGCTGTTCTTGATGGTGAAGCCCGTGAGCGAGAGCGTCTCGCTGCTGTCGAGGACGAGGGCGAAGTTGCAGTAGCCGTTGCCGTTGATGGTCGTCGCGCTGCTGCCCGACAGCCCCTCGATGGTCAGGTTCTTGCCGCTGAGGTCCAGACACTCGCTATAGGTCCCAGAGACGACCTCGATGGTGTCGCCAGAGGCCGCGTCGTCGATGGCGTCCTGGATCGCGGCGTAGGCCGTCGAGTCAGACGGATCCACCGACAACGTGGCGGCGAGCGCGGGCGAGAGCATCGACAAAAGAAGGGGCATCATGGTGCGCGACCTCTGTGCGGGGGAGGTCTATGCTACATCGCAGGCCCCGTCGGCGTCTCTCTCTGCCCTCTCCGGTGAGGGGATTGTTACAACGAAGACACCGTCCAACGTCGCCGACGCAGGGCCCGCGGACGGGCGACGATTAACGCGGATTAAGCGGCCCGCAGATTCGCGCCTCGGTACATGATCCGTGTCAGCTACGACGTCTCCCGAAGCGAAGAGGACCTGCGATGAACCCGATGATCCTGGCGGCTTTCTCCCTCGCGATGCATGAAGCCTCCCATGAAGACAAGGTCGTCTCCGCTCCGATGCTTGAAGAGGTCGAGTGTGAGATCGCCGCGCCCACCGCGTGCATGCTGGAATCGGTTGGGATGCATCGGTACGCGGACGTCGCCGGGATGCCGCTTCATGACATCAGCCGCCCTGCAGTCCGCGAGCTGACCATCGAAGCCGCCTCGTTCGTCTCGCGAGAGATGAAGGTCAACGTGGACATCTCTCATGGCGCACGCGGCGATCTGGAGGTCAACCTGTATGCGCCGGA
Source organism: Myxococcota bacterium (assembly GCA_038520555.1). Classification (GTDB taxonomy): domain Bacteria; phylum Myxococcota_A; class UBA796; order UBA796; family UBA796; genus JBCBLB01. The sequence goes on from JBCBLB010000202.1 coordinate 1,989, forward strand.
TGGCACGCGGTTTCGTCTCAAGGGACCGAACCAGGCAGACCCGACCGATGACCTCAACGCGACCTGGATCGTCGACGTCTCCAATGAATCCGTTGAAGGCCGCTGGCGTTTGGAGATCGTAGACCACTACGTCGACAACGCCGGCCATCTCAATGAGTGGAGCGTGGAGCTGTCCCCGGTCCGTTTCCCCGGATCCTGAACGAGACAGGGCCCTTCAGGGCGTGGGAATCAGGACATAGACCGTGAAGGTGTCCAGCAGCCAGGACTGGTCGCCGCTCTCGCCGTACATCTCCAGGATGATCTCTGAGGTCTCCCCTGGGCGAGGCTCATTGACGATCGCTGCGTTGTCGATGGTGCTCAGGTTGAACGAGACGACCTCACCATAGTCGACCTCACGCCACTCCAGCGGGACGATCTCTTCGATGAGTTCCAGCGGGTCGTCTTTGACGGTGAGCCAGACCCGGTCGAAGGAGACCTCCGTGACCTGATCGCGGACCGCTTCGACGATGAGACGCCGGAAGGCGGTGCTGCTGGGGTACCAGGTCACCGTCGTGTCGGCCACCGACTGCATCTGGGCGGTGTACTCAGAGGAGGTCGGCCGGTTGACCACCACGCCGATCAGCCGCGCGTTGATGGCGTCGAGCGCCGCACGGGCGTCCGCCAGGGTCGCGTCGGTGCAGCCGCCAGGGGCGTCGTCCCCAGCGCCCGGATCGCGGAGGCGGTCGTTGGTGCCGATGATGACGATGGGCAGAACCCCCTCGCGGAAGCCCATCCCGCCCACCGTGCCCGTCCCCTCGACGTCGACACGGTAGGTGCCCCCGGCCTGACCCCGGAAGGCATCGCTGCCGTTGGACAGAAACGGCGGAACATCGGCGACCGGGTTGAGGGTCCCGTCACAGTTGAGATCGTAGCCCTGACCCGTCGCCGCTTGATACAGCGCCTCTGCGCCCGCTTCTGGCAGATCGCCGCCGCCGTCGACCACCAGCGCGCTCAGCGCCCCAGAGACCCGCTCCAGCGCCGTCGTCTGCTGCATCTCAAGGCGGAACGGAAGGTCGCCGTCCGGACGCCCGAAGGGATTCTCACCGTAGTCGCGATAGCTGGCGACCCCGAAGGTGATGTCTTCGATCTCGTCCTGAAGGTCGCTGGCGATGTTGGCCAGGTCTTCAGCGACCGCTTCGGTCAGGGCGTTCATCGAGTAGGTGGTGTCCAGCAAAAAGGCCACATCCGCCGTCTCGAACTTGATCCGCCGCTGAAGACGAAGGTCCTGGCAGGCGCCGGTCTGATCGGTCGTCCCGAACACCAACGCTTCCTGCTGGCCCCGCGGATCGTTGCTCTCTACCAGAAGCCCGTCACGGTACTCCGTCTCTTCGTCCGGACGGTAGGAGACCACCACAGAGGTCTGCTGATCAGGCTGCAAGGTGGTCAGCGCCGGTGGCTGGCGGATGGTGAACGGTCGGTCGGTGCCAAGCGACACGTCCTCCAGCTCCAGCGGGAGATCACCGATGTTCTTCAGCGTGAAGATCGTCCAGGTCTCACAGCCAACCATCTGCGCGTCGAAGTCGAAGCGGTCCGGCGTGATCTCCAGCAATGGCGCCGGCTCATCGAGCGGATCCGATTCTGCGACCGGGGAAACCGAAAACTCGCTGCATCCCATCGCGAACAGTGCTGTCAGCCATCTTTCCATCATATCCTCGATAACATCAGATTAATCCACCCCAAACCGCTCAGCGGTCTTTGAGGAGACCATGGGTTGAACGAACAGAATCGATCGAAGTTTCGGCCCCGTTTCCTGGCGGGATGAGCCCGATGGCCACCAACACGAGCGAAAAGCCCATCATCCATGGTCCCTCTGGTGTGTGCCCGGCGACATAGATCCGCTCTGCGGTCTCTCGGATGCCCTGCGCGGTGACCCCGAACCGAACGCGGACGCCAGCGCTGTCGATAAACGCTCGCGCCGCAGCGACCTCATGGGCGTAGTAGGTGCGCAGCAGCGCATCTCCGCGCTCGATCAACAGCACCCGGGCACCCGAACTGGCCCAGTGGTTGGCCATCTCGATGCCGATATAGCCGCCGCCAATCACCAGAGCCGTCTGCGGGATCGGCCGCCGGACCGCCTCTCGAAAATGGACCAGCCGTCTGGAAAATGGTGCGCCCGGGAACGGTCGGGGTTCACCGTACAGCACATGGTCGTTGCGGCCCAGCGCGTCCGCAACCACAGGCGGAAACGATGCGTCTGGACCAAAGGGATGATCACACTCCGGCGGAAGCTCGGGAAGGACGATCTCAGGGATCTCCGGCGACACCGTGCAGACGGCCAAAGGAGGCGTCTGGGTGATGGCCTGAAGATGAGAAGACAGCAGCGCCGGCAGCTCCGGGACAGCGAGGGCGGCATGAAGATCCGCGACCTGCTTCCGGCTGAACCCGGGCACCGAACACAGGTCAAACAGGTCATCTGTCGGCGCGCTCGCCAACACCGCCGATAAGACCCCAGGTCCGGGTAGGGGGTGACCCGCTGCGTCGTACAACGCTCGGAACAGCCCGAGCAACGACTCCGATGAGAGCGGCATCGAGGTCAGCACGTTGAAGGTATAGGCGGTGGGGGCGCGCATCATGGAAGGTGTAACACCCGGGTAAGTCGCGGATTTGTCCGTGTAGAAAGCATACTTGGCAGTGGCCCATAAGATTGAGGGAAGAAATTTCAGGCCCCTTTCCGAATATAATTCCGACAGATAGTATAAGTATAAACATGATTTTAACAGTGGATGGCCAAATACGTACACCTGCTATCTTCATGTGCGTCCTGGCGGCCTCGGACAGCTCTGGAACACCATCTCAACTACGCACCATACTCAATCACTTCGGTGAAGGTGAGCGGGCTCCCTCCGAAGGTACCCGCTCTGAACTGGAGGCCTGAATGATGTCTCGAATCCTGATCCTGATTTCTGGGGTGGGCGTCCTCGTCGGCTGTGGCGAAGAGCCGGTCGGAGAGACGGCCTCGCTCGCAGAAGTCGATGTCCTCACCGCTGAAGCGTCCCTCTATGCGGATGTGATGGCCGACAACGTCGACACTGCCGCGCCTGCAGGGCTGGGAGTGCTGCTGACGGAGGAGGACGGTCAGGTCGTCCTCCGAGATCTGCGGCTCTCCGAACCCCTCGTGCTCACGGATGGGGCGCTCAACGCTGCCGTCACGGTGGATGACGTGGTGCTCGTCTCGATCGATGAGACGCTGCATGTCTATGATGGCACGCTCTCTCAGAGTCCGCTCAGCGACTCCCTCGGCGAGGCGCCGACACGTATGCAGGTCGACGCGGCCGGCGCCCTGTGGCTTTCTGCAGAGACGGTCTACCGCTGGCAGGACGACACCTTGAAGCGGCTGCGCCTCGATGAACAGGATGTCACAGGGGCGATCGCGCCCAACGGCATGCGCGATGGGCAGCCGGTGACCTGGATGGCCCACGGCGCCCAGGCGGTCGCCGTCGATGCCGCGCTCCAGCCCATCGACGGCGCCGACTTCTCGGCGATCGTCTCCATCGCCGTGGACAATACCGGCGCCGCCTGGCTCGACGATGGCGAGCAGATCTGGCTGCGGACTCCCAACGACGCCGACTGGAAGGCCGTCCAGCTGCCCGGCAGCATCGAGGAGATGATGGGCAACCCGGACGGTGGCCTCGTCTGGATCCGGACCAGCCAGGGCAGCTTCGTTGGCTCCGTCAACGGCCTCGCCCCGGTCGCTGTTGGAGACGGATCATGGCTCGCCGTCGATGACGCCGATCGGCTGCTGGTGCAGGACGGGGCCAGCGTCGAACGCTTGAGCACCCGCCGCTGGGCGGAGTGGATGGCCGCGCCCGCCGTCCTCACCCGGCCCACCACCGTCGCGCTCGCCGTCTCGACCGCCGCCGATCTGGATGCCGCGTGGGCCCTGGTGAACAGCGAGCCCGTCCCCTTCGACGTGGATGCGCGCACCATCACCCTCGACCCGGCGAACCTGCCCGAAGGGACCGTCACGGTTGAGGCAGAGGTCGCATGGGCGGACGGCGCTCGTATCGTCACCTCTCTGACGCTCGACGTCCTCCCGTCCGATGTCACCTGGGAAGACGACATCGAGCCGATCACCGCGACGAACTGCGCAGGCTGCCACACCCCTGAAAACACCGTGACGCTGCAGACCGCAGAAGACTGGATCGCACAGTTCGATCTCGCCCTGGAAGAGATCGAGGCAGGGACCATGCCCCTCGGGCCCGATACCCTCTCCAATGCAGAGATCGCTTTGCTGAATGCCTGGAGAGACGGCGGCTTTCAGTAGGAGCAATCGGCTGTCATGATCGGCTCTCCAGAAGGGGGCCGAGAAGAGACAGACATCATGTAAAGTTCTTCTCCCCCCCCCCACTGGCGCCGAACAGGCGACCGGTCCTTCCTATGGGAGATTGCTATGCGTGGCTCCGCTCTTCTCGCCCTCCTCGTCATCGGTTGTCGGGCAGATGACGACGACACCCGGATCGCTGACCTGGAGAAACAGGTCGCCGACTATGAGGCGCTAATCGATGCCCTGGAGGCGGATGTCGCCGCTCTTCAGGGCTTCGAGGAGCGCCTCTCCGCTGTAGAGACGTCCCTCTCTGAAGTTGAAGATGTCTCCGACCTCCAGGAGGATGTGGCCGACAACACCGCGCGCATCACCGGACTCGAAGAAGGCGCCGCCACCGAAGAGTGGGTCATCGCCCAGGAGTACCTCACCGATGCGTCGTTGACGCCGATCCGCGACGAGGTGACCGCCGCTCAGACCGATATCGTCGCCAACGCGACCAACATCACCGCCAATGCGACCAACATCACCGCCAACACCACCAACATCACGGCCAACACGACAAGCATCGACGCGAACTCCGCCGCCGTCGCGACGAACACCTCGTCGATTGCGACGAACACCTCGTCAATCGCCACCAACGCGACGGGGCTCTCCGGCCTGTCGTCGTCCGTCTCTACCCTGGAAGCCGACCTCGACACCCTGGAGACCACCGTCTCCTCGTCCGGAAGTGAGCTGGAGACCCTCCAGACCGACCTCGCCAATGCGCAGGACGACATTGACGCGAACACGTCGACCGTCGCAGAAAACACCACCGCGATCAGCGACAACTCGTCGAGTATTGCGACGAACACAACCTCGATTGGCGACAATACGTCCAGCATCGCGACCAACACCACCGCGATCAGCGACAACGCATCGAACATCGCGACCAACACCACTGCGATAGCGGATAACACCACGGCGATAGGGGATAACACTGCCGCGATCTCGGCCAATACGACGTCGATCAGCGATAATGTGTCTGCGATCAGCAACAATGAAAGCTCAATCTCGACCAATTCGTCATCGATCAGCGACAACGCCACAGAAATCCTGGCCAACGCCTCTGCGATCGCATCGAATGGTACATCGATCGCGACCAACGCGTCTGAGATCGTGACCCTCGACGATGCGGTCTCGGTGCTGGAAGACGATCTGACAGCCCTGGAGGACTCGGTCTCGTCCTCTGGCGGTGAGCTGGCCACGGTTCAAGATGATCTGGACGCTGCTCAGGCCGACATTGACACCAACACCACCGCCATCGCCAGCAACGTCACGGAGATTGCGACGAACACGTCTGCGATCTCCGGGCTGTCCGATGCGCTGACCACCACGCAGGGCGATGTCTCGACCAACACCTCGTCAATTGCGACCAATACAGCCTCGATCTCGACCAACACGTCTGATATCACGACGAACATGGCGTCGATCTCGACGAACGCTGGAGATATTTCGACGAACACCGGGTCGATTGCCACGAATACGTCGAGCATCACGACGAATGCTGGCGATATCTCCGCCAACGCCTCGTCGATTGGGACGAACACCACCGATATCGCGGCGAACGCGTCTTCGATTATGGACAATGCCGATGATATCGGCGCCAACGCGGCGCTGATCGTGACGAATGCGGCGGATATCGACGCCAACGAGACGGCCATCGGCGTCAACGCAGCGGCCATCGCGGCGCTGGAGACCAGCCTGGAGACCGCAGAGACCGAACTGGACACGCTGTCTGCGGCGCTGTTGGGGGTGGACGCTCGCCTGAGCACCGTCGAAGGCGACTATGCGACGGGCGCGGCGCTGACGTCGTTGACCTCGACGGTGAGCAGCAACACGTCGGCGATCTCGACGAATGCGACCAACATCTCGGACAACACGTCGGATATCTCAGGGCTGGAGGTGCTCGGGACGCGCTCGTATCGCACGTTCGCCAGCAACGAAACCATCGATAACGGCGTGCTCTCCGGACGAGAGCTGACCTTCGACAAGATCGAAGACGGGACCCTGCTCCGTATCAACTACTACGACACGCTGCGGACGGCGCACAGCGGGGCCTCGTCGTGTATCTGGGAGATCCTGATCGACGATGAGTCGTGCGCGGTGCCGGGTCCCATCGAGAACTTCCTGTACCTGGACGGGGGGAACCACCACCGCGGAACCTTGACGGCGGGTTGGTGTAGCGAGACGACCTCGGGCACGATCGACGCGGGCGAGCACACCTTGACCGTCCAGGTCTCACAGAACAGCGTCTCGACCGACGACTGCTACACCGGCTGGAACAACGCGCAGGGCTTCATCGAGGTCTTCGAGCTGGAGTAGCGTCCGGGCTCACGGGCGCGTCACCAACAGGCGATCGAAGGGGATCTCGTCGAGGGGCTGAACCGTGACGACGTCCCCGGGCGCCGCATGAAGGACCGTTCCGTCACGGACATACATCCCGGTGTGCCATGGCCAGAACCGGGCGTCCCCTTCGACGTGCAGGGGAGCGTCCGGGATCTCATGGCCTTCGATCAGGAAGTAGAGCACATCACCGGGCTTCAAGTCTTCCAGGTTGATCCGGCCTCTTTCGATGCCGGACAGGCCGGGGACCGGCTGCCCGAGGCGACCGCTGGCCACCAGCTCAGAGGGGTTGACGGCATAGGCGGTCCAGGGCACACCGTCGACCGCGCCATAGGCCCGAAACAGGATGCCCAGGCAGTCCATCCCGGGGTGGCTGGCGGTTCCACGGCCGCCCCACTGATATGGGGTGCCCATCCAGGGCTGCGCCGCCTGGAGTGCCGGGGTGTTGTCCCGGGCTTCGGCGGCCATCATCAAGAGCGCGAACAGAAGGGTCATCTGCGCTCTGACCATGGGCTTCGGAGACGGTTCCCGATCAGCGCGCCTTGAGCCAGTCCGCCGGGGGGTGTGCCTCACCGGCGCGGATTACCTGCATCGGGCGGCCAAGGACGCGGATGTCTTCGAGCGGATCCGCTGGGAGCAGCAGCAGGTCTGCGGTCATCCCGACCTCTACCAGACCGACCTCATCATCGATCCGGAGCATCTGCGCTGGGGTCCACGTGGCGGCGGTGAGGACATCGAGCGGAGACAGCCCGGCCCGCTCTTGCAGCCCTTCGATCTCCAACAAAGAACTGGGCCCATGCTGGAGATATGGAAGGGCGGGCCAGTTGCCGCTGTCGCTGCCCATCACCAATGGCACCCCGGCGTCGTGGAGGGCGCGGATCTCGTCCGCCATCCTGGCGACCTGGTTCTCGATCACCCGCGGACTGCCGGCGACCCGGGCGGCAGCCCCGTGCAACCAGCGGGCGCGAGGCAGGGCGAGGGCGGCGACCGCGCGGCGGTAAGCAACACCGATCGCCGGATCGCGGGCGGTGGCCAGCTCATCCAGGGGCACAGAACGGTGGACGCGCGGATCATCCCAGTGCGCGGTATCCCCCTCCAGCAGGGCCGCCATCCCAGTGGATAGCGTGGTGATCACATAGGTGCCAGACGCGATCAGCTGATCGCGCACCGCGTCGGACAGCGGCGACACCGGCGCGTGGACGAAGGCCCGCGGCGCGAGCGGCAGGCCGCGGCGGTACATCTCATCCTCGTTGGCGTGCACATAGATGTCGAGGCCGTACTCAGCGCAGGTTCTCGACACCTCATCGAGGACCGCGTCGTCGTGCAGGGGCCAGACCGGGCGGATGAAGCCGTCCTCCATGGTCACCTTGACGCCGACGGGATCGAGGGCTGCGTCGAAGTCTTCGATGAAGTGGCGGGCCTGCGCGGGGGTCTCTGGCGCCGGCAGGCCGGGGATCACGTCGACGACGTAGCCGCCGGGGGGGCTGAGGATGGGGCCGATCCAGACGGGGCGCGGCGAGGGCCCCTGCTCGCTGAGGGCCTGGATCTGCTGCGCATCTTCGCGGCTGATGCCCGGGTCGGCGAAGGTGGTCACGCCCCAGGAGAGAAGGGCGCGGAGGTGATGGGCGCGCCGTGCGGCTTCCTCATCTTCGCTCAGCGGAGGCCGCCACTGTGCGCCGGGGGCCATGCTGATGTGAACGTGGGCGTCGATGATCCCGGGGGTCACAAAGGCACCGCCGGCGTCGATGACGTGGGCGCCTTCGGGGGCGAGAAGGTCCGGACCGACAGCAGCGATTCGATCGCCGGCGATGAGCAGGTCGCCACGGGGCTGCGGACCGCGCGCGTCGACCGGGCGGACGTCACGGAGCAACAACGTGTCCTGGGCGAGCGCGGCATGAAAGAGCGTGAGAATCAGCATCGGTGAGCCAGGGCGAGTGAGCCCCGATGATACCTGTTACGTCAGCCGAACATCGGCTGAACTCAACGTACACAGATATCTCAGCGTACTCAAGGTACGATATCCGAAATCTGGACGGCAGCATTACTAAGGATATTCCACTTCCCAAACCCGCCCCATCACTTTCATTCTCTGACGAGTCAGCGCGTTGGGAGATTACAGTCACAGCACATACAATCAGCACGCCGGATGCGCTTCGTACAGGATATTTCCGTCTTGTTCGTGAAGGAACTGCGGCAGGCAGTATTTCAGGAAAAGATCGAACTTTCAAATCTCCTGGAGGTTGGTCATATACATCCGGAGTGATTGGTGAGAATGACAACATCCATAATCTGATCGTGAATACATCGATCAATGACCCGAATTATTCTTCGACCTTGAACCAAAATGGCTCTGCAAATAATACTTCTGAGAGGATGACAGATTGTCTCAGCGCGTTCTACTCAGGTGACCCGAACTGGAGTGATGAATGCGAGTAAGTCTGATCCTTATTTTCAGCGTCACTGGCTGTGGTACCGCGGATGATGTAGTCCAGAAAGATATTCATACCCGGCATCATTGGACGACGTACCGTCGCAGTGGCATGTCTGAGGTGATGAAGATCTCATCTCCAACCGAGACAACCGGCACGGCTACGTTTCAGTTTGGAGAGTCTACTGGTCATGGTGACGTGAATGGTGATGGTTACGTAGATCTTATAGTAGGGGAACCCTATAGTTTCACGGAATCAGACGGTTTCACCGGAGTAGCCTATGTTTACTACGGTTCTGAAGAGTCCCTCTTTGAAGACTTCGATCAAATCTATCCTTCGATGCCGGATGGTAGATCTAACCACTTTGGAAATGCTATTGATGGTCTCGGAGATCTGAACCGGGATGGGTATGATGACATTGCGATTGCTTCTCGAGCGGACAGTATGCACAGCCGCGGTAATGGGGCGGTTTACATCTTCCATGGTTCAGTATCTGGAATTGAGCTTGCTGAGAAGGTATATTCTCCTGATAAGGATGAGAATGATGCCTTTGGAACCAGCCTCTCCAATGCCAATGATGTTAACGGAGACGGATATACCGACCTGTTGGTGGGGTCTGGAACCAACGATGCGGACGGTGGTGGGGCCTATCTTCTCTTCGGGAACGCGACGGGTACTTTTGAGAGCCCCCTCGAAGTAAGCGCGCCGACTGGGGATGGAAACGACCGATTTGGAGTCAATGTTGCGGGGGTCGGGGACGTTGATGGGGACGGATTCGCGGACATCCTCATCGGCGCCGACAGCAGATTCTACGTCACCGACGACGTCATTGTCAGCGGTGCAGCCTTTCTATTTTACGGAGCAACCAGTGGATGGCGCGATCCGGTAGAGTTGTGGGACCCCGATGGCTATGAATCCAGCAGCCTCGGCCAATCGGTGAGCGCAGGCGGAGACGTTGATGACGATGGGTATCGGGACTTCGTCGTTGGGGCGTATGGAGACAGAGATAAGGCGAGTTACGCAGGTGCGTTGTACATCTACTATGGAAGCGCGACTGGTGTAGAACCCAACTCCTTCGACAAGGTCACTCACTCGGATGCGTCTCGGATGGACACCCTGGGCCTGACGCCGTCCACCCATGACGACATCGACGGTGACGGATTCTCGGACATTGTGGCTTACACGCGGGATGATGACATCACATCAGACTCTGGGGCGTTTTACGTCTTCTACGGTTCTGCGACCGGCGTCACGTCGGAAGAGTTGAAGGTGAAGGCTTCGGATCCGACTTCTGGGGCGGGTTTTGGTGTATCCCTGTTGAGCCTCGGCGACCTGGACGGCGATGGCTACGGGGACATCCTGGCCTCTTCGACTGCTGCGCGGCCCAATGGGGCGGTCTACCTCTTCCGGGGCTTCGGTGACCAGGATGAAGACGGCGTGGGCAGCCACGAGGACTGCGACGATACCGACGCGAGCATCGGCGCGCCGATGCTGCAGTACGCCGACACGGACGAAGATGGCTACGGTGACGTGGATGCTGCGGCGTCTTTGTGCCCGAACTCAGCGGGCTACGTGGGAGACGCGACCGACTGTGATGATGCGGCGGCGGACATTCACCCCGGTCGCGAAGAGATCTGTGGAGACGGCATCGACAACGACTGCGATGGCTTCGGTAGCCCTGACGATGATGAGGACAGCGACGGCTTGAGCGGCGCACAAGAAGCGGCTGAGGGAACCGACCCCTGCCTGGACGACTCCGATGCAGACGGACTCCTCGACGGGGAAGAGGTCCAGGAGCATCAAACGGATCCGATGGACGCGGATACGGACGGTGACGGATTGCTCGACGGGGAGGAGGTCCAGGAGCATCAAACGGATCCGCTCGATGTAGACACCGATGACGACGGGTTGCTGGATGGTGAGGAAGTCAACGAATACCTCACCGACCCGCTTGATGTGGACACCGATGATGATGGGATGAGTGACGGTGAAGAAGTCGCGCTCGGTCGCGATCCCCTCGTCGCAGATGCCCCAGCCGCTGAGGATTCGGGCGTTGAGACTCCACCCTCGAAACCCGATGAAGGCTGCAGCCAGGGATGCGCGACCAGTCGCCGCCGAGCGGTCGGTGGGGTGGGGCTATGGGTGATGGTCGGGCTCGCAGCGCTCCGACGACGCCATGCGGATCCGGGCACGAATCGGTAAAGCGGGCAGATTCGAAGGTTCGAGCGCGTGCTATATTGACGGTTGAGGCAAAGGCAGGGGCCTGGTTGCCCGATGTTTCTCAGGAGAGATCATGCTCTTTCGTCAATTGATCGACGGCCGTTCGAGCACGTTCACCTATCTGCTGGCCAATGAACAGACGCGAGAGGCGGTGCTCATCGATCCGGTCCTGGAGCAGGTGCACCGCGACGCGGCGCTGATTCGAGAGCTGGGGCTTCGGCTTTTGTGGACCCTGGAGACGCACGTCCACGCCGACCACGTCACCGGCGGCTGGCTGCTCAAGCAGCGGCTCGGCGCTCAGATCGCGCTGGCCGCTGCATCCGGCGCGGTGGGCGCCGATCGTTACCTCAAGCCGGATGACATCATCTCCTTCGGGCAGCACACCCTGACGGTCCGTGCGACGCCTGGCCACACCAACGGCTGCGTGACCTATGTGTTGGATGGCGACCAGGCGGCGTTCACCGGGGACGCGTTGATGATCCGGGGCGCTGGCCGCACCGACTTCCAGCAAGGCGACGCCCGGACGCTGTATCGGTCGGTGACCGAGCAGATCCTGTCGCTGCCGGCCAGGGCGCTCCTGTGGCCGGCGCACGATTATCGGGGGCGAACGGTCACCACCGTGGAAGAGGAGCGAAAGTTCAACCCGCGCCTGGGTGGCACCACCAGTGAGGATGACTTCGTCGGC
>JBCBLB010000943.1:0-2695 GCA_038520555.1 Myxococcota bacterium
CGCATCCGCCAGATCGAGGCGAAGGCGCTTCGCAAGCTGCGGCATCCGTCTCGAAGCAAGCGGCTGCGCGCGTTCCTGGAAGGTTGAGCGGTCGTCTTCTTGGCTGAAGGCGTGCAGATAGAGTATGTTATCTGTGCGGATGATGCGGGCTTATAGCTCAATTGGTTAGAGCACCCGGCTCATAACCGGAGGGTTCCAGGTTCAAGTCCTGGTGGGCCCATTCTTGACCGCGACGCCCCCTTCTGGGGGCGTTATTGTTTGAAAACCCCATGATGAGGCCTTCGTGAAAGACGCGCTGTTTGTCATCCGAGATCTGAACACCCTCGATCAAGCCATCAAAGACGCCCGACAGGACGTCCAGCAGATGATCGATACGGTCAAAGGCACCACCGCCGCGGTCGCCCAGAACAAGACGGCCCTCGCGGAGGCAGAGGCGGCCCAGTCCGCGTTGAAGGATGAAGAGCGGTCTTTGAACCGCCGCCTCGCGGAGTACACCAGGCGCCGCGACGACACGGATCGGCTCATCAACGCCGGTCAGGTTGGTGATTATCAGACCGCCGCCAAGCAGCTGAGCCAGCTCACGGAGATCGCAGATGACCTGGAGACCGAGCTGCTGGAGGTGATGGAGCGCCATGAGGCGGCCCAGCAGGCGACCGAAGCGCAGCAGGCCGCGCTGGAGTCGGCGCGGCAGGCGGACAAGGCGTCGCGGGCGCGATACCATGAGCGCTCGCCCGGGTTGAAGGGTGAGATTCAAGAGAAGACGGCCGCGCGGGAGCCGCTGATTCAGGCGCTTCCGATCGATGAGCGTCGCAAGTACATCCTGCTCCATGAGCGGGGGGTGGATGTGTTGGCGCGGCTTCTGGGGACGGCGTGCGATCACTGCTATACCGAAGCGCCGCCGCAGCATGTTTTGGAAGTTCAGAGCGGCAAGCGGATCCACACCTGTCGGGGGTGCGGTCGGTTCTTCTTTGATGTTCGCCCAGCGGACGGATAAGGGTGTGGGGTTGGAGAGGAGCAGGCGATCGCCGGTGGTCTTCGGATCGCGGGAGGAAAGTCCGAGCTCCGTAGGGCAGGGTGCCAGGTAATGCCTGGTCGGGGTGACCTGCAGGAAAGTGCAACAGAGAGCAGACCGCCATGCACGCATCCGACACCGCGCGTTCGCCATCCGGTTCTGGCACGGCGGGCGCGAGGTTCGGGGTCCTTCGGGATCGGCGACGTTGAAACGGTGCGGTAAGAGCGCACCGGCGCCCCGGGTGATCGGGGTGGCCAGGTAAACCCCACCTGGAGCAAGGCCTGAACGAGGAGCGCTTGAAGGTTGCTCGCCTGATGCTCCCGGGTTGGCTGCTGGAGCCTGTCGGTGACGGCGGGCCTAGATGAATGATCGTCGCCGCGGCAGGGGTGACCCGACGCGGAACAAAACTCGGCTTACAACCTTCTCCGACCCGCCCTGGCCTTTGTGCCGGGGCGGCTTCGTTAAAACGCGACAAAGGCGAGCAGAGCGTTAAATGGGGCCTGACCAGCAGATCGTGTAGGTTCTGGAGGATTGAATGCCGAAGAAGCAAGATGCGTTGGAGTATCATAAGGGCAGCCGGCCAGGGAAACTCCAGGTGGTCCCGACCAAGCCCCTGCTCACCCAACGGGATCTGACCCTCGCCTACAGTCCTGGTGTGGCCGAACCCTGCCGGGAGATCCACAAGAACCCCGACGACGTCTTTGATTACACCGCCAAGGGCAACCTGGTGGCGGTGGTGACCAACGGCACCGCCGTGCTGGGGCTTGGCAACATCGGGCCGATGGCGGGCAAGCCGGTCATGGAGGGCAAGGCCAACCTATTCAAGAAGTTCGCAGACATCGACGTTTTTGATATTGAGTTGGATGCGAAGACCCCAGAAGAAGTGATCGCCGCGGTCAAAGCCATCGCCCCGACCTTCGGCGGGATCAACCTCGAAGACATCGCGGCACCGGACTGCTTCATCATCGAGCAACAGCTCAAGCGCGAGCTGGACATCCCGGTGTTCCACGACGATCAGCATGGCACGGCGATCATCGGCGGCGCTGCGCTGCTCAACGCGATCGAGCTGACCGGCCGGGAGATGGGGTCGGCCAAGGTGGTCTTCGCGGGTGCGGGTGCCGCGGCGGTCGCGACGGCCAAGCTTTTGTGTGAGCTTGGGGTCCGTCGAAGCAACATCTGGATGTTCGATGCGGATGGTCTGGTTTATATTGGCCGGTCAAAGACGATGTTCCCCGAGAAGGAGATGTTCGCCCAGGATCATTCGCCCATCCCGCTGTCCGAGGGGCTCAAGGGCGCGGACGTGTTTATCGGCCTGAGCGTCGGCGGTCTGCTCAACGGCGAGATGGTGAAGACGATGGCCGACAGGCCCATCATCTTCGCGATGGCCAACCCCGATCCGGAGATCAGCTATGAAGAAGCGATCGCTGCGGTTCCCGACGCCATCGTCGCCACCGGCCGGAGCGACTACCCCAACCAGGTCAACAACGTCCTGGGGTTCCCGTTTGTCTTCCGGGGGGCGCTCGACTGCCGGGCCCGGAGCATCAACGAAGAGATGAAGCTCGCCGCGGTCCGGGCCCTCGCGCAGCTGGCGAAAGAGGACGTGCCCGACGTCGTCTTGACGGCGTATGACACCGAGCAGCTGACCTTCGGGCCGCAGTATCTCATCCCCAAGCCGTTCGATCC
>JBCBLB010000970.1:0-1931 GCA_038520555.1 Myxococcota bacterium
CATGTTGATGAGCAGGTCTTCGAAGCGGTGCTTGGCCTCATCATCGAGGTGATTGAACTGGATTCCGCAGCCGGTGGCGGTGTTGCCGATGCTGCGGTGCCAGCGGACGGTGCCCTCGACCTCCACTTCTTCGCCGCTGTTGAGCCGGACGAACAACGAGACCATCTCCCCGACCGGCGGGGGGCTCATCGTCGCCATAAACAGGCCGCCCTCGGAGATGTTCTCCGAGAATCCCATAAAGAAGTTGGTCTCTGAGGAGACCGTGACTTCGGTGTGGAAGCTCAGGCGCTCCGTCCGCCGCCGCTCAGCGTCGACCTTCGCCTGCGCCTCGTCCTGAATGTTCTGGTAGTACCGGATCTGTTCCTGCTCGGACTGCGACGGTGCGACCCACGTCTCTTCCATTGTTCCCTCCTGGTATTGTGGTCGGGTTTCCGACACCCAGACGCCGTGGTGTGTGTTTGCGCCGGGCCGATGCTCCGCCGACCGACACTTACGAAATCGGCGCGGGGTCTATGTCATCCGAGGGCGCGCACCTTACAGGGAGGCTACATTACCGGTATGTCTACTCCTTCACGACGCCCACCACAGCGGGCAGATGACGTCCGAACGGGCTATGCGATCGCCGACGATGGGATCCAGCTGTATTGGCGGGCGATCGGCACCGGTCCTGCCATCCTCTGCAACAATGGCGTCGGTGTCGGAACCTTCTTCTGGAAGTACCTCGTGGAACGGTTCCGCGATCAGTATACCGTGATCCTCTGGGATTACCGTGGCCACGGCCGCAGCTCCCGGAACATCGACCCCGAACAGGCCGATCTCTCTGTCCTCCGGCACACCCGCGACGCCCACTTCGTCGTCGAAGATGCCCTGCGCCCCCACCAGGACGTCATCCTCATCGGCCACAGCATGGGGGTCCAGGTCGCCCTGGAGTTTCGCCGCCGCTACCCCGGCCGCGTCCAGGCGATGGTCCTGATGTTGGGCACCGCCGGCCGCGCGCTGGATACGTTCTTCGATTGGGAGCATTCGCCCCTGGTCTTCCGCGCCTTACGCCGGCTGGTGTCCTCGCTGGGGCCCGCCGCCAATGAGATCATGCGACCGGCGCTGCACTCGCCGTTGGCCTGGCCTGTGGCCTGCGCCCTCTATCTGGTCGACCCCCTCTACACCCGACGTGAAGATCTGCAGCGGTACACCGAGCACATCGCCTCCCTCGACGCCAGGCTGTTCATCGAATCAGTCTGCCAGCTCAACCTTCACTCCGCCTGGGAGAGCCTCGATGACATCGACGAGCCCGTCCTGGTCATCGCCGCTGAGAAGGACACCTTCACCCCGCTGTGGTGCAGCCAGAAGATGGTCGACGCGATCGACGGGGCCGAGATGCTCGTGCTCGCCGACGCCTCCCATGCGGCCCTGATCGAGCAGCCCGAGACCATCAACCACCGCATCGCCCGCTTCTTCCGCGAGCAGCTCAACGAACCCGGCGCTCCACCTCAGCCTTGAACCGCGACATCGTGCGGGGAAGGTCCTCGCTCACCAGCGAGCGGATGATGTTGGCCGGCACAAACATGCCCAGCTGAATCTCAATGGTGTATCGGGCAGCTGTCCGCGCGCCGTCATCGATCGGTTGTAAGACCCAGCCCCCCGCATTGGCCCGAAAGACGCCCTCCACAAGGCTCCACTGCAGCGCGAGCGGCGACGGCTGGTGGAGGCGCAGGGTATAGACCAGCGGTCGGATCATCTGAAGGGTGAACTGGACTTCCCAGGCGTTCGCCTCCTGATGGAGGATCCGGGCCTGCTTCAGCTCCGGGAGGAACGTGGGATAGGACTCGAAGTCGGTCAGCGTGCCCATCGCCGCTGAAGGAGAGACGTCGAAGTCAACGGTCTGGACAGCGGCGGGCATCTCAGGTTTTCCCTCGGCGGCGGCGACGGCGGCG
>JBCBLB010000095.1:0-19210 GCA_038520555.1 Myxococcota bacterium
AGGTTGAAAAAGGTCATCGGCCAGCATTTTCTGTGTTTGAGTCAGATGAGGATCTCTTCGGGGAACCCGCGGAGGTTGTACTCCGATGCCATCGCACGCCCATACGCTCCCGCGGTCCCGATGAGCAGGACGTCGCCCTCTTCGCTCTGGGGCATTCGCCGATCCCGCCCCAGGACGTCGCCCGTCTCGCAGATGGGCCCGACGATGTTGACGGTCTCGGTCGCGGGATCATCGATCCGGTTGAGGTTGACGATCTGGTGATACGCCCCGTAGAGCGCTGGCCGAATCAGGGAGTGCATGCCGGCGTCGACGCCGACGTAGCGGACGATACCCTTCTGCTTGCGCTGGGTGACCCGGGCGAGCAGCACCCCCGCCTCTGCGACGAGGTACCGTCCCGGCTCCATCCACAGCTGCTTGTCGGGGAAGGCGGCCCGCAGCTGTCCGAGCCGCTGGTCGACGGCCGTCAGGTCGAGGCGGGTCTGCCCCGGCTTCTCGGGCACGCCGAGGCCACCGCCCACGTCGAGGACCCGGACGTCCGGCAACCGGGCGGCCAGCTCTGCCAGAACGCTTCCCACTTCCCGCCAGTTGTCCGGGGTTCGAACGCCACTTCCCGCGTGCGCATGCAGGCCGACGATGCGGCAGGACGCCGCCGCGGCCCGCCCCAGCAGCTCGTCGATCTGATCGGCCGCGACGCCAAACTTGGAGGTCGCGCCGCCGGTTCGGACGTGGGCGTGGTGTCCCCTGCCCTGCCCCGGGTCGATGCGGACAAAGATCTCGCGGCCTTCGAACAGGTCGGGCCAGGCGATGAGCGGGTGGAGGTTGTCGAGGGTGACCATGACGTCGGCGTCGAAGCCGGCGGCGTAGTCTTCACGCGGAGCGAAGTTGGGCGTATACAGCACCTGATCGCGGCGCAGGTCGGGGAACAGCGCCCGCACCCGCGCGACCTCTCCTGGAGAGACACACTCGAAGCCCAGGCCGGCCGCCCGGGCAATCTTCATCAGCTCCGGGTGGGGGTTGGCCTTGATGGCGTAGAGGACCTGGCTGACGTTCTGGAGCCCGGCGACCTCTTCGGCCCGCGCAGAGACGGTGGCCCGATCGTAGACGTAGGCGGGGGAGTGTTCCTGGGCGATGTCGATGAGCTCGTCCTTCCGGGCCCGCCACCAGCTTCGCGCGCCGCGGGTGATCTGCTGGGGTGCGTCCTCGAACAGGGCAGCCCAGCTGGGGCCGAAGGTCTCATCGCGCTGGCTGTTGGAGAACAGCAGGCCGTGGAGCTGCTTGACCATCCGATCGACCTGAGCGGCGTCGATAACGACGGTGAGGTTCAGATCACTGGCCGCCTGGGTCACCAGGTAGATCCGGTGTTCTTCGAAGACCTCAAAGACGGGGGCGAGCTCATGGAGGACCGCGCGGATGTTCCGTCCGACGATGCTCACCGAGGCGCAGCCGCGAATCACCGAGGGCTGACAGAGGGGCGCCAGGTCTTCGAGCAGCCCCTGCAGGGCGTCTTCATCGATGAGGTTGGCTGAGGTGTCCAGGGAGACGGTGACGTTGCTCTCGGAGGTGGCGACGAGGTCCACGGAGAGGCCGCGGGCGCGGAAGCATCCGAACACATCGGCGAGGAAGCCGACGCTCTGCCACATGCCGACGGACTCCATCACGATGAGCACGAGGTTCTTTCGTCCAGAGATGGCCTTCACCGAGGCGTGCCGGTCGCCCTGGTCGAGGGAGACGACGGTTCCAGCCAGGTCAGGCCGCGGCGTCGAGCGGACATGCATGGGGATCTTTGCGGCGCGGACGGGGTTGACTGCGGCGGGGTGGAGCACCTTGGCGCCGGTCGAGGCCAGCTCCTGGGCTTCGTCATAGTCGAGGGCTTTGAGCAGGCGCGCGGCCTGAATCTGCCGGGGGTTGGCGGTAAACATCCCCGGCACATCGGTCCAGATCTCACACCGCTCGGCGCCGAGCTTCGCGGCGATCGTGGTCGCCGAGGTGTCCGAGCCCCCGCGGCCGAGCAGGACGGTCTCTTCATCGGGCGAGGAGGCGATGAAGCCCTGGGTGAGGATGACCGTGGCGTCGACATCGGCGAACTGTTTCTGGAGCGCTGGTTCGGCGTCGTGGGGGATGCGCGCGGCGAGATACCGCCGCCGCGGCGAGTCATCGGCCATCGGCGCGCTTCGCATAAACGAGCGCGCGTCCATCCAGGCGGTCTTGAGCCCCTGTCCGTTGAGCCATTCGGCGCCCATGGTGGTGCTCATCAGCTCTCCATGAGACATGACGCGGGCGGTGAGCCGGGGCGTGATCTCGCCGATGAGCGAGACGCCCTGGGCCAGCCGCCGGAGCAGGCTGAAGTGATCGTCGAGGAGGTCGCTGGGGAGGTCCATCGTCGCCATCAGGGCCCGGTGTTTGGCCTCGATCTGTTCGAGGACAGCGTCATGCTCGCCACGCCTGGCGGCAGGCAGGAGGCTGTCGAGCAGATCCGAGACGCCAGAGACCGCCGAGCAGACCAACACCGGCCGTGCGCCCTCGTCGGCGCGTTGTTGGGCCTGCGCTGCGATGGTCTTCCACCGAGCCAGCGTCGAGACGCTGGTGCCACCAAACTTCAACACGATGAACCGCATGGGCTCCTCCCTGAGCGTTCAGGATGCGAAAGGAGGCAGGGTGTATCCCATCATCCCCTCCGCTGACAGCCTGCATCTGGGATAATCGCCGCGAAGGGCTGCGATCTCCGTTACCCTGATAGGCCTGCCAGAGGTTCTCGATGCGGCGACATGCACGACTCTTCGCAGCCCTTCTGCTGCTCGGCTGCAGCGAAAATACCCTGATCGTCCAGGACCCGCTCAACACCGTCTGTGAGGGGGAGAGCCGGACGAACGCGATCTCGGAGTGCCGTCCGATTTGTACGCCGGCGGGTGCCGACGCCGCAGCGGTGCCGGTCGACGAGACCTGTCTGGTCCCTGACGTCGAGGTCCGCGATCCCTGGTTGTTCGAGGTCGAGTGGGAGATCCCGTTCTCGGCGCCGAACTTCGGCAGCGGGGTCACGCCGAAGGTCGGTCACCTCCAGGACACCGACGGCGACGGCGATGTGGACACCGATGACGTCCCCAGCATCGCGCTGGTCGCCTATGATGAAGACAACCAGGGCAAGCTCCTGATTCTCAGCGGAGCGGATGGGACCCTACAGGGAGAACGGACCGGCATGGCCTCTTCCGCTGAGGTCGTCCTCGCAGACGTCGACCTGGACGGCGTAACCGATATCCTGACCATCACCGCGGACAACCAGGTCATCGCCCTGGATGCTCCGGACGTCGGCGCGTCCTTGACCATGCGTCAGCTCTGGAAGGCCCGAACCCCAGAGCGCTCCGGCTGGCCGATGCTCACCGTCGCCGACCTGGAAGGCGACGGCGTCGCAGAGGTGATCACGCGCGAGCACATCTTCTCAGGCGCGGACGGCACCCTGCTCACCACGTTGGACTCCGACATCACCGGGATCTCCTATGCCATGCCGGCGGTGGGAGATATCGACCTGGACGGCGAGCAGGAGATCATCGTGGGGGACACCTGCTTCGCACCCAACGGATCGGTCGAGTGGGTCTCAACGGTCCGCGGGTTCATCGGCCACTGGTCGGCCATCGTCAACGTAGACGACGATGACGAGGGCGAAGTCATCATGATCGGCGGCGGCGAGATCCAGGTGTTGGACCCAGATGGCACGGTCCTGGAGACCATCTTCACCGATGAGGCCCGGCAGCCCGGTCCGCCCTGCGTCGCCGACTTTGACGGCGATCAGCGGGTCGAGATCGCGTGGCCAGCAGGCAATGAGCTGGTCGCCTATGAGCTGAATGGCACACCGAAGTGGTCGACCCCCATCTCCGATGAGGGCGGCTCTGCAGGGTGTTCGGGGTATGACTTCGACGGGGACGGCGCTTATGAAGTGCTCTTCGCCGACCAGTTCGATCTGTTGGTCCTCGACGGAGAGACCGGCGGCCTGCGCTTCCAACAGACCGGCCATGCCTCGGGCACGGTGTTCGAGTACCCGGTCATCGCGGACGTCGACAACGATCGGGCCGCCGAGGTGGTGTTCGTGTCGAACAGCTTCACCAGCGACCTCGACGCCACGGTCACCGTCCTCGGACACGCCGGCACGGGCTGGCCGCGGGCGGGGACCAGCTGGGGGGTGCATGACTTCGCCGTCAGCAATGCGCCACCAGATGGACGCCTTCCATCACCACCACCGCTGTTCTGGCTGCTGAACAACAGCTACCGCGCGCGCCCCGCCGTCGACACCGCCCGCAGCGACTTGCGCATCGACCTCGTCGACACCTGCGCCTCCAACTGCGACCTCGACCAGGGCGTGCTCTCCATCGCGGTGCAGGTCAGCAACACCGGCGCCGCAGACATCTCCGAGCCCATCGCCGTATCGATCTATGCCGTCGACGGTGGCATCCGCGAGCTGCTTCACACCGAGAGCCTCCCCGAAGGGATCCCCGGCGGCGGCGCCCTGCCCTCGTTCACCTTCGACGTACCGGTCGAGCTGATCGGCCCCAGTGGGCTGCTCATTCGCGTCGACGACCCAGGCGACGATCCGACGGGACTCATCGGTGAATGCGATGAGGCCAACAATACCCTGCGCCTGGAAGACCTGCCCTGCCGTTAAACGGCGTCCGGTTTGACGCGCTATGCGTGTTTCTGCAACACGAACAGGATGAAGTCAGGCACCCGCAGCTCATCCCCCAATTGGGGATGTTGTTCCAACGTGGCCGCGCCGGGGCGCGGCTCCTGGAGCCGCACCAACACGAAGCCTGCACGTGCGAAGCTCTCCATATGCGTCTCCAGGGTGCGATGAAAGTTGGTGACCACAGCGCTGAATAGGGGACAGTCCAGCCCACCCTCGTCAAAGTACCGGTCTACCTTCCGATACAGCTTGTCACCGTTCTCATTCCGGATCCATCCTACGCTCCCAGGCACTGTGATCATGGGATGAAGCGTACAGATGACCGCGACGCCACGAGAGACCAGAGCGCGGGACATCTCGGCCATCGCAGCGTCCAGGTCAGGCATGTCGCAGATGGACAGATAGCTCACCGCAAGGTCAACGCTCTCGTCTGCCAGAGGCAGCGCCTCCGATGCAGCCAGGGAGAACGTCTGGTTCGGACCCGCTCGCCGCTGCGCCTCTTCGATCAAAGGCTGGCAGGGATCGATGCCATGAACGACGGCTCCTTTCGACGCCAGCCATCGAGAGAACCGCCCCTCGCCACAGCCGACATCCACCACCCGCCGCCCGTCAAGCGAGCCACCGCAGGCCTCTACACAGCGCGCCTGCACCCATGGATCGAGCATCACCCGAGCGGCGTCTCCCTCATCCCCGACCTTTTCAATCCACTCCGGTGCCAGCGTGCGCCACTCTGCGCGCAGCTTCTCGTTTGAAGACGTCATGGCCTATTCTCCACAGAAAATGTTGATCCGCTCGACGAGCTTGGACTCACGATCGGCGATCACAGTCATTCGCGGATGCAAGTCAGCAGCTCGCTGTTCCAGCCTGCCCATCGCGCCCATGCTCTCGTTCAGGCCGGACAGGGCTTGGAGATACGGGTTTCGGGTCGTAACCAGCCTCGCATCAGAGAAGGACGTTCCCTTCGCCTTCGCGATGTATGCATCCAGGGCGCCAGCCACCGTAACATCCTGAGGCACCGCCTGGAGAAGGCGCTGACAACGTTCCTTCTCCTCGCTCTTCGCACATGCGGCGCCGAAGGCCTGGACGCTGGACTGGAGCGCCTCACTCTGTGCGGTCACCGCCGCCTCCAGCCGCGCGATTTCATCGATGATGTCGACAGTGTCGTCGGTTACCCGGGCCAACCGGGTGTAATTCGAGACAACCTCTGCAGCGATCTCCTGGAGGACATCGAACGTCAGGGGCACTCTTTTCATCTCTGCTGCGACCTGACGGGCGCGCACCCCCATCTGCTGCATGTTCTGGCGGGTCTGTTCGGGCGCGCTGAGATCCAGAGACGACACCGCCTGCATCTGCTGTGACGCCGGGTTGATCAGCGCGATCACCGCCTCACACTCGCGGTCCTGGCCAGCGCGACACCCCATCACACCAAAAAACACCCACCGCGTCCACATCCCCCCCTCCCGGTCTGGCCCTTGTGTCATATCCAGCCGCTCCCTCGCCAAGGTCCGTTACGTTGGAGGTATGGCTGTTCCGTTGACTGTGATCGCGGGTTTCCTGGGCGTCGGAAAGACGACGACGTTGCTACACCTCGCCACGCAACGTCCGCCGGATGCTCGCTGGATCATCCTGGTGAATGAATTTGGCGAAATCGGCATTGACGGCGCGATTCTGTCCGGGGATTCTGGCGTTGGAGGTTCTGGCGTTGGGGGTTCTGGCGTTGGGGGTTCTGGCGTTGGGGGTTCTGGCGTTGGGGGGGCTGACCTCGCCGTCCGAGAGCTGGCCGGCGGTTGTCTGTGTTGTGCTGGAGACGCGCCCTTCCAGCAGACCCTCGCCCGTGCGCTCGACGAGCTGTCTCCTGATCGGGTGCTGATCGAACCCACGGGCCTCGCCCAGGCCGGGCAGATCATCGACACCCTGCGCCGCCCGCCGTTCACCTCGCAGGTTGATCTGCGGGCCACGCTCACCGTCGTTGACCCGCGTCACTTCGGCGATCCAGAGTTCACCCGTCGTGGCGACTGGCGCAGCCAGATCGAGGCCGCCGACATCCTCATCGCCAACCGCTGCGATCTCGCCGATGACGCAGCGTTGCGCACCTTTCTCACCGACGCTGCGGCGCTCTATCCGCCCAAGAAGCAGATCCTGACCACCAGCCACGGCCAGGTCGACGCCGCCCTGCTCGATCTGGATCCGCGTGACGTGCCGCTGCCGCCGGATGAGCTTTCCCACCACCACGCCCACGGCTTGCATGCGCCACAGATCATGGAGCAGACCGGTCGGCTGTCCCCGAAGACCGTCCGCCGGCTGACCCGGCGGATGTGGTCGGGGCCGGACTTCTCGACCGCGGGCTGGCGGATCCCACCGACCACCCGGCTCTCCGCGGCGTCGGTGCAGCGCACCGTCACGGACCTTCTCGCGGCTGGCGTCCTCCGAATCAAAGGGGTCTTCTTCTCGGAGCGGGGCTGGCGGGTGGTCCAGGCAGACATCGACGGCGTCCGCTGGTCATCGACCGGCTGGCGAGGCGACAGCCGGCTTGAGGTCATCACCACCAGCGACACCCCGCCAGACTGGTCGGCCGTTGAACGCTCACTGCTCGCGGGCGCCGAGCAACAACCCGACGAGCAGGTGGACGGCCTCTGATCGCCGATCGGCGTCGACCGGGCACTGCTGCAACGCAGCCTCAACGTCCGCGTCGGGCCCCACAGCGGCGTGGGCGAGCATACGAATCACCTCTGCGTATGGGCGCGGCAGCGCGTCCAGGAGGAGCAATCCCTGACGCAGATAAGCCGCCGCGCGCTGAACCTGACCGATACGGGCGGCGGTGACCGCGCGGAGAATCCGTGCCAACCCGCGCATCCAGTGAGCCGGCAGCTTGATGAGGATCTCCTCCGCGCGCTCAAAATACACCTGTGCGTCCTTCAAACGGGCCAGGAACAAGGCGGCGGCGCCACGATTGATGTCGATGATCGCTTCAAGGAAGCTCCACCCATCGCCAGCGAGCGTTGTTGCGGCCTGATTGAGGTTGTCAAGAGCGGTCACCGGATCGAACGTGTCTCGAACGACGCGGGTCTTCGGGTCGTGTCGGCTGAGCAGGAGCGAGGCGATGCGGACCTGAGAGTCTGCGATGCTGACCTGGCTGTCCAGCAACACCCACAGCGCTTGCTCCTGTTTGATGTAGTCCAGGGCGAGGGCCAACTCATCGCGTGCAAGGGCGAGGCGTCCGAAGAGTTGGAGTATACAGGCTTCGCCCTGTTGGTGACCGGTCTGCCGGAGCAGCGGCTGAGCGAGCAGCGCGAGTCGCTCGGCATCATCGATGCGTCCGGCATAGTGGTGAGCGACAGCCATCTCGAACCGAATCATCCCCTCGTGCCATGCATCCTGTTGGGCGAGTGCGATCTCCAAGGCGCGGAGATAATCCGCGCGCGCCGCTGCGGGTTGGGCGAGTCGGACCGCAGCGTTGCCCCGATACCGCAGCAGCATGGCGCGGGTCAGCGGGGCCATCGTCCCCACATCCAGGGCCTCATCGAGCCGCGACATGCTCTCGGCGAGCCGGCTGGCGTGGACGTCGATTTGGGAACGGGCCGCCATCAGCCGCACCCACCGCTCGGTCTTCGGCATCGGCTGCTGAAGGATCTCATCGAGCATGGCGACATGATCGTCATATCCGACCCGGTCGAGCCAGTGGGCGTTCAAGGCCAGGGCCGCCCGCGCGGCGCGTTCGGGCTGCTGAACCAAGAACCGCCGGTGGATGGCCAGCAGCTCAGACTCGATGGCCCGAAGGGTTGCCTGGGCATCCTGGAGCTGGCCGCGGTGCATCGTCGCCGCAGCCCGCTCCGCGCGCGCCAGGAACACCTCCGCATGTCGATCTTCGGTTCGGGCGCGCAGGTCGGCGTTGCGCTGCGCTCGGCCGAACGCTCTCACCGAGAGCAGGGTCCGAAACTGGGGCTGCTCGGCGTCCCAGCGCACCGACAGCAGCGACCGCTCGGCGAGGACGGTCACCAGCTCGAAGGCGTCGAGCGGTTCTGGCAGGAGCGCTTCGGCGACATCCAGCGAGAATGGTCCATCAAAGACCGATAACCAGCACATGGCGGTCTGCTCTTCCGCATCGAGCAGCGACCAGGACCATCGGATGGCGGCGTCCATGGTCGCCTGCCGATCGGGGAGGTCTCGCCGCCTGGAGCGAAGGACAGAGAACCGCTGTGACAGCCGCTTGTGGAGCTGCGTGAGGGTGAGGAGATCACACCGAGCGGCCGCGAGTTCGATGGCGAGGGGCAGGCCGTCGAGGCGATGGACCACCGCTGGCAGGATCGGATCGGCGGGATCGATGTGAGGGGCCCGTGCACAGAACAACGCAATGGCGTCTGCCTCTAAAAGCGGCCCGAGGCGGAGGGTCTGTTCCTGAGCCAACCGCAGCGGCGCGCGGGAGGTGATGAGCCACCGCGCCTTCGGAGCGGCAGCAGCCCACCGCCGAACCATCTGCGCCACCGCATCGCTGATCTGCTCTGTGTTGTCGAGCACAACGAAGACTGAACCGTGGCTGACGAGGGCGCGCTGGATGCGCTCGTGCTGTGCGTGGAGGGAGCGCTCGCTGCCCGGTGTGACAGCGAACGCGCGGCTGACCGCTCGCAGCACCCCTGACTCATCGAAGACTTCCGCCAGCTCGATAAAAAAAGCGCCGGACCGGTGTTCGATGAAACGCTGCGCGAGGGTGGTCTTCCCGACCCCAGCCGGGCCGAGGACGGTGACCAGGGCGCCGGGAGACAGGGCCGTCGAGAGCTGCCGGAGCGCATCCTCTCGGCCCACACAATGCACCGTGGACACCGCTGAGACCGGCCCATCGTCAACTGCGGGACGGACGTCAGCGGGCAGCTCCAGCCGATATCCGAACCCGTAGACGGTCTTGAGGTGTTGTGGATCGCGTGCATCGAGCTCGATCTTACGCCGCAGCCGGAGCATGGCGTTGGCCAGCGCGCGCGTCGACAGGTGCGCTTTATAGCCGAGGGCGCGCAGCAGCTCGGCGCGAGAGACGGTCTGCCCGGCGCGTTGGATGAGGGCATCAAGCAGCGCTTTCTCGTTGACGGTCAAGGCGATCGGGGGATGGTCCGGGCGCCGAATCTCCTGCCGGACCAGATCGATCTCGATGTGGGGGAGGCGGACCGAATCCATGGACTGACAGTAGCACCCGTGACCGAATCCTTTCGATCGGCATATCTCTGACTACACCCCCTGAAGGGAGATGAACCGATGCTGCTCATCGCGATGATTTCTGCTGCCCTGGCCTTCGATCACAGCGCCTTCGACCAGGTCCTTCGCCAACACGTCAACCGCCGTGGCGATGTCAACTATGCGGCCATCCAGTCGTCAGGGGCGCTGGACGGCTACCTGTCATCGCTGTCGACGGCCAGCGAGCCCACCGCCCGAGCTGAAAAGATGGCGTTCTGGATCAATGCCTACAACGCCCTCACCGTAGATTTGATCGCGGACAACTACCCATTGGGCAGCATCCGGGACCTGGACGGCGGAGACCCATGGAACGCGCGCACCTTCCCCGTCGCGGGACGCCAGATCACCCTCAACGACATCGAACACAAGATCTTGCGTCCGATGGGGGACGCCCGAATCCATGCCGCGGTGAACTGTGCAAGCCGGGGCTGCCCGCCGCTGGCCATGCACGCCTTCACCGCGGCTGGGCTGAACGGTCAGCTCGACCGGGCCTCAGCGCACTGGGCAACGCGCAACGGCGTGCGCATCGATGAGGCCCAGAACACCGTCACCCTCAATCAGATCTTTGACTGGTACGGTGAAGATTTCGTGGGGGTTTACACGGGCGACATCCCCAACGTCGACGACAAACAGGAAGCAGCCATCAACTTCGTCGCTCAGTATTTGCCAGAGCAGGCAAACTATCTGAAAACGGGTGAATATGCCGTCTCCTACCACAGCTATAGCTGGAAGTTGAACGCACAGTAGGGTTACTGCCAGGGGCAGGAGACGGGCACCCAGGGCATCGCGGCGCGAAGCTGTCCGCGAATTGCCTTGATTTGGCGTGCTTTTTCTTCCGGCCCATCCAACCAGACCCACACGACCGCGCCGTCTCGGCGCTGCATTTCACAGGTGATCTGGTCGCCTTCAGCGTCAACCAGGACATACCGGGTCGCACCGTCTGCTTCCGTGCCAATGTGTGTCGGCGGCGGCCCGCTCATCTCCCGCCACAGCCGGAGCGGATGGTACCGTACCCAGAACGGCAGCGGCCGCATCGGCGCGGACTCGACGCCAGAGAACAGCAGCCGATGTTCCAGCGCAGAGGTCTTCAACGCAGCGAAGGCATCATCAGGGGGGGCCTTGGCTTCTGGGATAAGCGCCCAGGACACCAGCGGAAACCCGACCAGGGTGAGCATGAGCAGCACCGTCAACGTCGTCTTCTTCATCGGGTGAGTCTTATCCCCCGGGCAAAGGGTGTGTGTATGGTGGGCGGTTGATGGTCGCTTCTGCGCCCGTGAAGCCGGGTTGGCCCGATCTCATCTGAGAGGAAAGTCTTGATCTCAGCGGATGGTGATCCGATGACTGGAGAGGGAACACCTTGGAGTCACCAGAAGCGATGTCTCGTATCCTAGTTGTTGACGATGAGCCGCAGATCGTTCGGATGATGGAGCGCATCCTGATCCGAGACGCGCATGAGGTCTGCGCGGCCCGTGACGGCCAGGAAGCCATCGCGCTGGCCAAGGGCGAGGCGTTCGATATGGCTTTGGTAGACTACCGGCTTCCGGGCGTCGATGGCCTTTCAGTCTTCCAGGAGCTGTGCACGCTCCAGCCAGGGTGTGCACGGATCTTAATGTCTGGGCGATTGGACACGCCGCTGATCATCGACGCGGTCAACCAGGGTCGCATCCACCGGGTGTTGAGCAAGCCACTGTCCTTGGAGGCGCTCCGGGAGGCGGTCCAGATGGGCGGCGGACTCCGGGCGCAGCTGGCCGAGGGCTGGCGGCGCATTCAGGAGCGCGAACAGGTCATGGAGAAGGAGGTGGTCCATACGCTCCTGGAAGACCATCACCTGCGCCTCGCGCTCCAGCCCATCATCTCGGCGAAGGATTTGAGCCTGGTGGCCCATGAAGCGCTGATGCGCAGCAGCCATCCGGCGCTGCCGAACCCGCTGGCGGTGCTCCAGGCCGCCGAACGATGCGGGATGATCACCGATCTGGGGGCCGAGGTTGCCCGCCAGGCGGCGTTGTGGGTGCCTCGGCTGCCGGCCAACACCAGCCTGTTCGTCAACCTCCACCCGGCCGAGCTGATGGACACCGACCTGTTGCTGCGCAACCTCTCGCCGCTGCGGCCCTGGGCCGATCAGGTCGTCCTGGAGATCACCGAGCACAGCCACGTCCACCCCGGCTCGACCTGGATGACGTGCATCCAGGCATTGCGGATGGAGGGCTTCGCCATCGCCGTCGACGACCTCGGCGCCGGTTACAACTCCCTGGCGGTCCTGGCGACGCTGCAGCCGGACTACATCAAGGTCGACATGTCGATCGTCCGCGACGTGGACTTCGACCCCTACAAACAGCGGCTGATCGCGCTGCTGGCGCAGCTTGCGGACTCGACCGGCTCGACGCTGATCGCCGAAGGCGTCGAGACAAACGCTGAGGCGGACGTCCTCCGCAGCAGCGACGTCCATCTGATGCAGGGCTACCTGTTCGGGCGCCCGAGCACGGAGCCGGACTTCTCGCAGCACCTCAAGACGCGGATGACAGCCTGAGGACACCGAGCTTCGGTCCATGGTCGGAGAGCCCGGTGAACGGGCTGCGCAGATCGTCGACGGCCATCGTCTCGGCCTGTTCCCACTGAACCCCTTCAGAGAAGATGTGGTCGATGTGCATCCGTATCCGACCGAACCGAGCCGTCCCCCGTGCAGACTGACCACGGTGCGCGTCTTCAAGCCCTGCATCTGCGAACGCCTGCATCACCGCTGAGCCCGGCCGACTGTTGAGGTCTCCCATCACGACCACGGGCCCCCCTGGCTGGCGGCGTTCTGCGACGAACCCAAGCAATGCCTCAGCCTCACGGATCTGATTGCTCGCCTGTCCCATCCGCTTCACCATCGTGTGCAGCCCCCCCTCAAAGAACGCGGGCAGCGACAGATGGGTGTTGAACACATCCAGGGCGTCTCTCCCGACCTGTACCCGGACATGCCCCCCGATCCGACGCTGCTTGACCGCAGCGAACATTGGCAATCGCACATGGGTGATCTCCTGATACGCCTGGGAGAGGATCGGGAACCGCTGATCGACGAGGATGGCAAGGCCGGTCGTATACAGCGGCGGCAGATCACCGATGGCGTAGCGATGGGCGGGAAAGTAGCGCGCCTGATAGCGGCGATCAGGGAGCGCACGGGCGAGGGCATGAGCGAAGCGATCGAGCTGAGAGCGCGACGACATCCCGGCACGCAGCGAGCGATCCTCAACCTCTTGCAGGGCGATGACGTCTGGCGGCGCGATCTGGGCGATGGCGACCGCACAGGCCCGAAGGTTCGCGTCGGTGGACCGCACCCCCCGCATATAGTGCCCAAAATAGCGGACGTTCCAGGTCATGATGCGAAGGATGGTCACAGGCTCTTCGCTTAACCGATGACGGACGTCCAGCGCCGAGGGGACCCGCCGCGGCTGTGTATCGACTATGCAACGTCCCATGATTGAGGACGGCGAGCCGGGCGCTGCGCAGACTACATTGAGGACGGGATGATGCTCTTGCTCACAGCCTCTGTCGCGGCGGCCTGCTCGCTGCTGACGCCGACACGCGTTGGGCGGGATCTGTTCACGCCGCTCCACGACGTCGGCGGCGCCGAGCGTCGGTTGCCGCTGGGCAGCCTGCTCACCGTCGCCGATCGAACCTGCCCGGCTGAACTGCAGCCGGTCCGTGTCCTGGCCAGCAACCCCGCCTATCGCGCCTCCGCGAATGGAATACACACCGCAGCGATCGGGGATGAAGGGTGCATTGTCCGAACGCGGGTGGAGCCGTTGGGGCATCGGAAGCTGCTCGTTCAGCCACAGGCGACCCACTACCCACCGGGCACGATCCTGTCCTCGCCACCCAAAGACTGCGCGGTCCAGGACATGCGTCCGGTGACCTCAGAGATGGTCGCGCAGGTCCAGGCGGTCCAGAAGACCTGGGCGGAGCTGTTCGGCGGCACCGTAGGGGTCGATGTGACCGAGTGGGGACGGGTCTCGCTGCCGCTCCCGACGGCGCTGACGGCGGACCAGATCACCCAACAGCAGGACGCCGAGCGCCTCCTCACCCCGAAGCAGGCCGAGAAGGCGACGACGCACCTCGGACCCTCTCAAGACGGCGAGCCCCTCTACACCCACTTCACCGGTTCAGACGCAATGGGCAGTGACATCTGGGGCCAGGCCGACGCGATCTCGTCGCTGCTGCGGCTGGCGGCGGGGTGGGCGGCGGCCTGTCGCGCCCTGGATCTCGTGGACGCCTCGGCACGAAACTGTACACTTCAAATCGGCGATCTGGGCTGGTACAACGACAAACGCCCCGATCCGCTGGGACACCGCCACCACTACCGGGGGCGTTGCGTCGACCTCCGGCTGTTCCGGAACGACGGCTCCCGATACGAGGCGTACTGGAACCGACCCGACGATCGGCCCGATGTGACGGGCGGCTACAGCGTGTCCCTCACCGAAGCGTTCGTCGCCCATGCCCGCGCGGAAGCCCCGGTCAAGATCTTGTACTTCAACGATCCCAACGTGGCCGGCGCGACCCCACAGCCGGGCCATGATGACCACATTCACCTGTGTTTTTAGGAGTGTCTGGCCATGCTTTCCTTCTTGATCCTGTGGAGCGCCTCGCTGCCTGAGGCATGGTCCAGCCAGGATGTGGCCAGCTGGGTGCGCGGCCGGCCGACGCCGTCGGCGCAGCGAGACCAGGTCGTGCGCTTCGAGGGGGTCTCCACGGACTACGCCTCGGGATTGATGCGATGGTCCCGGGGGCGGCTGGCGCGGAGCGCAGCTGGCGCGGTCGGCGCATTGCAGGGGGGCGGCTGCGAAGAGAGCAGCACGCTGACCGTGCTGTCTGCAGGATTCGCCGGCATGCCGCCCGATCCCGCGAGCGACCGGTTCGAGCGAAGCGTCTTCGAGCTGGAGACCACCGGCTGCATCCCGGGCGCGACGCTGGCACAGGCGGAGTCGGTCTACAACTCTGAAGCGTTCCGGACCGCTGAGATGCCCAACCTCAGCGCGCTGCGCCGCAACGGAGACCAGCTCTGCCTCCAGAGCGCTGCGGTGACCGGCGTGATGATGGCGACCGACTTCTGCATGCAGAGCCACCGAATGGCCGGCGCGGACTTCACGGTGACCCACAACGTCCTGAGCGGCAACAACGACGCGGCAGGGACCGCGCCGATGTTCTTCCGGGAGGAGGTCATCGTCTTCGTCCAACAGGACGCCGGGGTGGGGGTGTACCGGCGGATCCTGACCCGGGGCGAGGACATCGGAATGGCCGGGCGGATGGTCCTTCAGCGGACGGCGAGCATGAGCCAGAGCCGTATCTACCGGGCGCTGGAGACATGGTTGCAGAAATAGAGCGACCAACAACCGAAAATGCCCGGCGGCCTGGGGCCGCGCGGGCAAAAGCGCTCCAGCCCCACCGCACAGGGCGGGGTGGGAGGGGAACCGGATTTTGGAGGGGCGGTTCTCTCCGAGGAGGACTCAGGCGACCGAGCGGTCGCTGTCAATCCAGCTCTCCTCGGGGAGGAAGGGGCGCCACTCCTCGGGTATTCGGAACTCCGACAGGGCGATGGCCACCATCGTCGCGTAGTTCGGGGTGCGCGGGGTGCTCCGCAGCGGCATGTTCACCTGCTGCGGGGTCCGCGCGCCCTTCCGCTGGTTGCAGCGGACGCAGGAGGCGACCATGTTCTGCCACGACGACACCCCGACCCGCTTGCCGCTCCACGGCAGCACGACGTAGCCGTCCTGCGCCTGGCAGCGCGGCACCACGTGGTCGACCGTCAGCGCCTCGACCAGGGGGCGACCCCGCGGCGAGCGCGGCTTCGCCCCGCAGTACTGGCAGCTGAATCGGTCCCGCGCCAGCACGTTCCGACGGGTCATCCCGACGTTGAGCGTGATGTGCACGTAGCGCTTCAGCGTAACGACCGCCGGCCAGGGCAGCGAGAACCCCGGCGAGCGAATGAGCCGACCCGTGTAGTCTGAGACCACCGACACTTTCTCATCCAGGACCAGGCAGACCGCCCGCTCCCAGGACATCACCTGTATCGGTGTCCAGTCTGCATTGAGCAGCAGGACGTTGTTCATGACAGCCTCCAGATTGAGGAAGTACCTGCATCCACCTTCAAGATTCCACGACCACAGCGAGAAGTCTGTGACTTCGCGGGGACGGCGCCTTCCCACGATCGTGATCGCGCCGTCATCCCGTCCATCTCTCGCCGCTTCCTTGTCTCAATTGAACTCTGTTCCACCCTTTCGAAGGAGGTAATCCTCGCTGACACTCTTGAGCTGCGCCCGGCCCAGGGCGTCCACGGTCCGCTCGATTGTCGGCCGAACGACCACCCCTTCGCGCAAATGCAGCCCTTCTCCAGAGACCGTCTCCGGCCCCCGGGTGTGTGCGTTCAGCGCATTTTCCGAGAACGGCCCGCGATACACCACCGGCACCCGCGCGATGCCCATGGCCATCAGCGCCTGCTCCAGCTCCGCATCACTGAGGTATCGCCCCTGCCCCGGGAGCCCCACGTAGACGTCGAACGCCCGAAACCCAAGCGACGCGTCATGGCTGGCCTTCGCCCCATAGCCGAGATCCTGGACCCCCTGCCCGAACACCTCGCCCAGAACAAACACCGGCCCAGCAGCGATCGCCGCAGGGAGCGCGTCTGTGATCCGAGCTCCGATGTCAAGCATACGCGCCACCCGCAGGTAGAGGTTGTGCTGATTGTCTACAGCATCGGGCACAAACGCCAGTCCTTTTGATGCGAACCCCTTCGAGGCCACCACGAGGCGGCCGTGCTCCGGATGCGCCGTCGCCGTGCTCATCCACCCCAGCTGCGCCCAGGTGCCATGGATCTTCTCCGTGAACACCACCGGCTCCCCCGCGACGAAGACGTCGGGGTACCGCTTGATGTTCTCGATGTCGTAGCGCAAGGTCCGATCCAGACCCGCTGCGTACACCACACCGCTCATCGCCGTCGGCACCGGCGGCTCATACTTCACGATCCCCAGCACCTCAGCGACGTCCTGCCCCACCACCCAGCCCGGGCGAGCGGGGTAGCAGATGCCCTGCGACAACACACCCCGAAGGCGGATGGCCTTGACCCGGTTGGCGTCTCTGCCCGCCAGCCGGCCCACGAGGCCCAGCTCCTCCAGGATGGGCGCCGGGACCAGCGACTGCTCAGGGATATAGGCGACCAGGTCGCCCGTGCGGAAGGCGCCCTTCCGAACCACCGAGCGGTACCCTCCCACCCGCGCCACCTCCAACGCGTCCGCGTTGTGATGAGGCTCGATGGTCACCGGGACGACGCTGACGTTGAAGTGGGCCATCTCATTCCTCCTTACCAGGATACCGTATTCTTGTGGTGCGCTTCTGAAACAGAGAAAAACGTCGACTCTACAGAACATCATCAAGAGACGATGCCTGAAGGGGAAGAAACGAAAAAACCCCGGGAGGTCCCGGGGTCTTGACGTTCAGGTCGCTGTAGGTTGCGTCCTATGTCATCAAGACCCCGAAGTCAATCGTATCTTCTCCAGCCTGGGACATGACATCATTGGTTGATCCACACCAATATACGACACCATGACCCAACGCCGGGGCGGCGATGGGGCTTCGCTTTGCGGCAAAGAGCGGTTGATCGCTGGTGAGAATCGAAGCCATGACACACAGTCGGATGTTCTGTCCCGGCTGATTCCAGGACGCATATATTGAATACTCGACCTGTGTTCGGCTGTCCAGTTCCCAGGAAAAGAAGATATCTACCCCTTCGAGGAGGACCCGTTGATGTCAGACTTCATTCCTTATCAACCCACACGCCTGCCCTTGGACACATCCCGCCAGAAGCTCACCGATTTCTATGAACGGATGGACCAACGCCGATCGGTCCGCTTCTTCTCTCCGGATCCGGTCCCCCGTGATCTGATCGAGACCGCCATTCGGGCAGCCTCCACAGCGCCCTCGGGCGCCCATCGCCAGCCCTGGCGCTTCGTCGCGGTCAGCGATCCCACCATCAAGCGCCAGATCCGCATCGCCGCAGAAGCAGAAGAGAAGCGCAACTACGACAGCCGCTTCCCGCAGGAGTGGCTGGATGCCCTGGCGCCCATCGGCACCGACTGGCAGAAGCCGTTCTTGGAGATCGCCCCCTGGTTGGTGATCGTGTTCGCCGAGAACCATGGACAAAATGACGACGGGTCGCGGCGAAAAAACTACTATGTCAAGGAGAGCGTCGGGCTGGCCTGTGGGCTGTTCATCGCCGCCCTTCATCAGGCTGGCCTCTCCACCCTCACCCACACCCCTTCTCCGATGCGTTTTTTGACTGAGATCCTCCAGCGGCCCAGCAACGAACAGCCCTTCATCCTGTTCCCGGTGGGCTACCCGACCCAAGACGCGACCGTGCCGAACCTCGAACGGAAGCCGCTGGAAGACGTCTCGGTGTGGTTCACCCCAGACGGTGGGTCAGATGGCTAGAATCGCGGACATGATCCCCCGCAGCCTGAGCGTCAGCGCCCCGGTTCGCCAGGGCCGTGTCGCTGCGGTGCCTCTCCACGCGACGGCGACCGCAGCAGGCGGCGGATTTGGGGAAAATGACCCCGCCATCGATGTCAGGGGCGGGGGCGGGATGTCCATCAGCCGACCGGTCGCCGTGGCAGAGATCTCCGCCAGGGGCGTCCGGATCCACCCGGTCGTCGATGTTCAACGCATCCTCCTCCTCGCTGTCCTGATGGCGCTGGGAGCAGGGCTCGGGTTGTTGTTGATTCTATGGATGCGCCGCCGAAGAGAACACCAAGGAGAGCGACGATGAACATGCCCCATCCCGCTGAGATCGGTTGTGTCGGGAGCGCGCTGGTGGTCTCGATGGCCATCGCTGCGCCCGCACACTGGGACTACCAGCATGGCATCCAGGAAGACATTCTACGGGAAGACCTCCATCGTCTACATGAGGCGATGGTGGATCACCGCGCCACGGATGCGGTCTTCTCCTGCGGCTCCTCAGAAGGAACCGATCGATCCTGCTGGCATCAGCTGGGCCTGACGCCGCCCAGACATGGACACTTCTGGATTCAAGCAACCAGACATGGCGGCTTTACGGTTTACGCCGCTTGGAGCCCGGTCTCTGATACTGAATTCTTCATCAAAGAGCATGGCCGAGCCAACTGGTTGATACGGGAGCGCATCCCTGAAAACAGCCCATACAAATACAAAGAGCAAGACCAGAAGCCCGTCTGCTCCCCACAACAACCTGCCCTACAACAACCTGATCGTCAAGAACACAGAACACCAGGGAGCCGCATTGTTGGGCGGCGAGCCCAGCCCCACAATCATCCATAT
>JBCBLB010000608.1:0-5935 GCA_038520555.1 Myxococcota bacterium
CAAGATCCCGTGAACACCGTTGATTCTCTTGAGCTGGCACCAGGCATGGAGAGCCGGCTTGAACATCTCCAACGTCTCTTGCGCACTCTCGGCTGACATGGATCACTTAGGCCGGGCTATGACACGGGCTTCGTTGAGTGCGGCGGTAGCAGCGTCGGGGTTGTTTGCGAGGTGTGCGGCGTGGGTGCGGTGGCACAACAGCGTGCCCGACTTCATCACGACGGATTGACCTCGCAGAGGATGTCTTCGCCCTGCTTCAGCAACGTCAGCCCTGCCTGCTTGACGAGGCCATTGCCCACGTTGGCGTTCTCCTTGCCGATATTGCTGACCGTAAAGAGCTGCATTACAATGTCATACAGACATGGAGAGTGAGATGAGCAACCGCGAAAGCCGAACGGTCTCCTTCACCCCTGAACAGGCTCACTTCCTCGATGAATGCGTGCGTTCAGGGCGGTACCAGTCCGTCAGTGAGGTCGTTCGCGCTGGAATTCGCCTGCTGGCGCACGAAGAAACGACCCGCGAAGCCGCTGTTGAACGCGTGCGTCAGATGATCGACGTCGGCGCTCAGGAGCTGGACCGCGACGAGGTTGTGGATGGTGAAGCCGTCTTCCGTCGCCTGCTGGTCCGTCGGGAGCGGATGCGGCGGAAGACGGCCTCCTGATGCCCGCTTTCGTTCTCTCCCGCTCTGCTGAACTGGACCTGGATGAGATTGACCTCCAAACCATCGAGCGGTTCGGCTTTGATCAGGCCGACAAAACCAGCGCAACCTTCCTGGAAGCCATGCACACCCTGGCGGCAACGCCTGAAATGGGACAGCTGCGCCCTGATCTCGATCCACCAGGTCGAACCTTTCGTTATTGGACAGTGCTCAGGCGGTTTCTCATCGTGTATCTGCCCGTCCAGGACGGTATCCGCGTTGCGCGGATTATCAACGCTTCACGAGATCTACGCGCTGTCCTCAACCGAGATCCTGGCGATCCCTGAGCGGTGTTCTGAAGCCATGCGAGAGGTTGTGGCGTCGAACGCATCCTGGGAGACGCTGTCCACACCAACCCTACCCGGAGCGCATCCGGCAGAACACGCAGCGTCCGCTGGATTCGTGAGCTACCCACCACCGGGATGGCGTTTCTCACGCGTTGGACGACGTGACCGAGAGGTTGCGCTCTTCGCCCTCGGAACATGCGTGTGACCCAGAATACTCTGGGCGACCGTCGTCGAAGATCGTCGAAAAAGAGAGGGCAGTCGCAAGAAGATCCACGATGAAGCCGAAGCCCAGGACCTGCTGGAGCAGTTGGAGGATTATCGGGGGAGTTTCCGGTCGTTCTGTGCTGAAAGGGACGTCGATGGTCGTTCCTTGAGGGCTTGGCAGCGACGTTTGGCCCCCGAGATCCCGCCACCGGACCTGCAACTCGTCCCGCTCTCCGCGGCGGTCTTTCCCAACACCGTACCCTGCCGACTCTCCATCGGCGAAGTCACCATCGAAGTCATCGAAGACTTCAATCCCCAGGTCCTAAAGCGGCTCATGGCCACGGTCCGCGCATGTTGAGTCTTTCGGCCACCGGACGCGTCTTCTTCGCCACAACGCCCGTTGACCTGCGAAAGGGATTCACCGGTCTCGTCGGTGTTGTCCGAAGCGTCCTCGATGAAGATCCGCTCTCCGGGGACGTCTATAGAACCAATAATGTCGACGATATGCGGTGTATTCACATATTGAGTGAGTCCCCGCGGCAGAGTCTCTCTCGCGTCGTAAAGCACGCCGAGCATCTTCTGAACCATCTCGATCCGAAGCACAAGGTACGGGTGTAGACACTCGATTTCCTGATAAATTGTTTCTGCTTGTTGGTAGACCTGAAGTGGTCCTGACCACTGGGGCCACTTCACTTGACACCACCTGAGCCTCCACCATCTGGCCCTGCTCCACGTGCAGGATGCCCAGTTTGCATATAGCCTCTGCGGCGAGTGCGCGGTGTCGGTCGATACTGTCGAGGTTGAGGGCCTGTTCGAGGGCATCAGGGGCGACGGTGAGTTGCCTCCGCTCGGCGACTTTACACAACACCAGAGCGAGTGGAATAACTTCCTCAACAGCGTCTCCATCGAAGCCATGCAACACTCCCTCCGGTGCGCAGAAGACCTGGGTCTAATTATGGTTAAGTACCAAGCATCTAATCAATTCCTGAGCAGGAATGTCGAAGAGTCCTGTATGAGGCAACATGTCGCACAGGTTTACGCATGGGTAGAGCAGCGGCTCCCCACAGAACAGGAGCCGAGATGGCGGGCGCAGATGCTGTTCAGCTTTCTCTTGATCAACCTGCTCGCGCTATCACTTCCGATCGTTCTTGTATTGGTCTACGACGCCGACCCGGCCCTCAAGCTGCTCACTGTGTTGTTTGTCGCCCTGCTTGTCGGGATCCTGGTGATGGTGTTGTGGTATCGGCTGTGGCGAGAGGGCGCGCTCGTGTTCGTCACCCTCTTCACCACAATATGCTTCCTGGCGGAGTACATTGAACCGGGGCCGACCGCGATTTCGAGCAGCTTTATTCTCTTTAATGTATCTCTGACTGGTTTATTGGTCGGAGGGCGGGCCGCGATCATTGTTGCGTTGATCTTATCGGGCGCAATCTGTTCAGATATTCAGGTGCCCGATGCGAACAGCCTCCTCTTTAAGAGCCAACTTGGCGCCCTGATCGGTTCGGTGGTTCTCCCGCTGGCGACGGCGGCATTGATCTGGGCGATGGAGCGGCACCAGGTCGCCGGGTTTCGGGAGCTGAAGCGCGCCCGCGAAGACGCTGAGGCAGGCGCTCGCGCCAAGTCGGCGTTCCTGGCTACGATGAGCCATGAGATCCGGACCCCGCTCAACGGCGTGCTCGGCCTCACTCAGCTGTTGCAGCGGACCGAGCTGAGCGCCGATCAGGCGACTCTGTTGACGACCCTCCGGAGCAGCGGAGAAGCCCTCCAGCACGTCCTCAACGACGTTCTGGATTACTCGCGCCTGGAGGGCGGCCACATCTCGCTGGAGGAGCAGCCGTTCTCTCCAAAACAGCTCAGCGAGGAGATCATCTCCCTGTTCTCGCCGCGCGCCCAGGAGAAGTCGCTTCGGCTGTATCAGGAGGTTCACCCTGAGATCCCCGAGGCGCTCCTGGGCGACCCGTTCCGGTTACGGCAGGTCCTGCTCAACCTCGTCGGCAACGCGCTCAAGTTCACCACTTCGGGCGAGGTGCGCTTGCACGTCCAGCCCGATGGTCCCCAACAGATCCAGTTCGCCGTCGCCGACACCGGCATCGGCATCCCCGCAGACCGGCTCGATGCGCTCTTTGAGCCGTTCGTTCAGGCAGATGCCTCGACCAAACGGCGCTTCGGGGGGACCGGGCTGGGGCTGACCATCAGCCGACGGTTGGTCGAGGCGATGGGAGGGACGCTCACCGTCACAAGCGTCGTCGATGAAGGGACCACCTTTACGATCCGGTTGCCCCTCCAGGAGGCCATCGCGACCCTGTCCACGCTGGCCGGGCCGTCGGCGTTTTATCCACTCCAGGGGCGGATCCTCGTCGCAGAGGACAACGCCATCAACCAGCTCGTGATCAAGCGGATGCTTCGCGGCTGGTCGATCGATGTCGATATCGTGGAGGACGGACAGCACGCCGTAGAGGCCGCCACCCGCACGCGCTACGATCTCATCCTGATGGACCAATTCATGCCAGAGATGGATGGTCGCGAGGCGACGAGGCATCTCCGGGAGGCGGGCTACACCCTCCCCATCCTGGCGCTCACCGCGAGCGTCTCCCCTGAAGAACAGGCCGCGTGCCTGGCCGCGGGGATGGACAAGGTGATCTCAAAACCGATCGATGAGCGCATACTGTTTGCGGTGTTGTCCCATTACCTGCTCGCTGCAGAAGAAGCCCAGACCACACCAAACCGCGCAGAGGCATACAATCATAACGTTGATTTTCTGGTAGACAGACCCGACCCTGTCGAGAACACAGAGGCTCAACGAACCCTGAACCGCCGATGATGAGATCCCTGTTCAACCAGACACGCACTGCCCAGGGACCCCGTTCCGCTTTCCCCGACGGCTTGTGCCACGCTTGCCGTGATCCCCAAACCACATGTTGAGGCTGAGCAGACAGAACCTTTGCGGCAGTCCCTATGCTTGAAGGTCGAGGAGGAGGATGTGCTCGCGTGGTCCCCGAAACAGAAGCCGGCCGTCGGATGCGTGCCGCTCGGTGCCTTCGACCGACGCAGCCGGCCAGGACAGGGCCTGGCCGAAAGACGGGAAGAACATTCACAGCCCAGCCTGGCGCCAAAGAACGATCGCTTGCGCCTCGGCGTCAGGGTTGAAATTCTGGGTTGAGGATATCAGACAGGCGCTCTGTTTCCGATCCAACAGGACAACCATCGGAAACAGGAGTTGGAATGGCACGCTGGGTGGATAGAATTCTGGGCCCACGGCTGCGGCACGCAACCGCCGATGATCGTCGGCGGGCAGGGCTGATGGTGTTGGGCGCTGGGTTGGTGTTGATGTTGGGGGCCGCTGGCGTCGCGCTGCCGTACATCGCGGAGGGCCACACGCTGTTCGGGGTGTGGATGCTCAGCACGATGCTGGTGTCCTCGATGGCCGTGCTCACCCTCCGGTGGACGGGCAACGTCAACCTTGCCGCGCACCACCTCATCGGCAGCCTCATGCTGACCCTCATCGGCGGCTGGGTGCTGGGGGGAGGCGTGCACTCTCCGCTCTTTGTCACGCTCCCAGCAGCGATTGTGGTCGCCTTCATGCTCGGCGGTGCGCGGATCGGAGCGATCTGGAGCGGAGTCGGCCTGATCGTGATGCTCGGCTGCGCCGGGTACCTCAGCGCCGTTGGGCCGTACACGTGGGCGCTCCCCGAGGCGGTCGCCGTGGAGAAGCGGTTGTTCGAGCCGATTCCGATCTCGATCGGCATCTTTTTTCTGGTGTTGGCCTTCGAGTCTTCGCGCGCTCGGGCCTTCGCCTCCGCTGAAGAAGAGAAAGACAACGCCCAACGCGCCCATCAGTCCGTGCAGCTGATCCTCGATAACGCCGGACAGGGGTTCTTGTCGCTGGATGCACAGGGTCGACTGCAGGGCGCTGGATCGCGGATCGTGCAGGAGTGGATCGGCCTGCCCGAGGCTGGGGGTTCCTTCGCTGCGTACGTCGGCCAGGTCGCCCCTGCGACCCAGGAGGCCTTCGAGATGGCCTGGGAACAGATCGAAGACGGGTTTTTGCCCCTTGAACTGGTGGTCGATCAGCTCCCGAAGCACATGCTGGCGCGGGGTCGGCACCTTCGGCTGTCGTACCGCCCGATCGTTGATGGGGAAGCGCTGGATCGGATGATCGTGATCATCACCGATATCTCTGATCAGATCGCCCGAGAGGCCGCCGAGACCCGCCAGAAGGATCTGATGGCGGCCTTCCAGAAAGCCATCGAGAACCGACAGATCTTCACCGAGTTCATGGACGAGTCGGGCCGGATGGTCACCGATCTGAGACAGGGCGCGCTTCACGAAGAGATCGAGCGCCGCCGGCTGCACACCCTCAAGGGCAACTGCAGCATCTATGGCATCCATGGCTTCGCCGCCCTCTGCCACGACATCGAGGAGCGGCTCCTGGAGCGGGGCGGGATGATGCTGTCGCCGGAGCGGGCAGAGCTGACGGACGCCTGGCAGGGGTTGGATACCGAGATTCGGACCTTCCTCGGCGAAGGACGAACCGGGCGGATTGAGCTGGATGCCCAGGTGTATCACCGTCACCTCAGCCGTATCCTGAGCGGCGTGCCCCACCAATCGCTCGCCCGCGAGGCCCGCCTGTGGAGCTACGAAGCCGTCTCCGACCGGTTGGCGGTGCTCGCCGAGAGTGGCCAGGCCCTCGCCCAGCGGCTGGGAAAGGGGGACATCCACATTCACATCGACGGTCACGGCCTCCGCG
>JBCBLB010000857.1:0-3564 GCA_038520555.1 Myxococcota bacterium
CAGCAACGACGCGACCGGACGGTGGGCGACCACCGTGGGCGGCTTCAACAACTTCGCCACCGGGCGGTTCTCTCTGACCCGCGGCGGCACGAACCAGACCGCCTCCACTGAAAGCAGCTACCGAACCCTGACCAGCCGGCGACCGGGGGCAGGGTCAATCCGCAGCCTGAGTGTCCTGCGATACAATCAGGTATGCCAGTTGACCCGGATGCCACACTCGACATGGTCCTGACCACCGAGGACTCCCTCCAGGGCAACTCGCCGGCACACAGTGACGTCCTTGCGTTGGTGCTCTTATGGTCTCGGGAAGAGCCTGACCGGATCGGGGAGACGTTCTTGTTTCCCCCCCGGCGGGGAGGCTGGACGTTCGGCCGCGCGCTCCGTCAAGATGTTGCGCCTGCACGGGTGGTGCGTCCTTTCCGGCAGCGACCTGGCCAGAACATGCGGCGACCGCTGCTGGCATCGCGGCGCATCTCGCGGGAGCAGCTCCGACTGCGCCCCAACCGTGGCGGCCTGATGATCGAGAACGTGGGGTCCAGGACCCTACATGTCAATGGAGAAGCGCTGCAGCACGCGCTCGTCTACCCGGGAGATTGTGTCGAGCTGCACCGGGAGCTGCTGCTGCTGTGCGTGCAGCGCCCCATGCTGATCCCCGGCGCCAGCGCGGCGTTGACCTTGCACCCCTTCGGACAGGCGGACTCGGATGGGCTGGTGGGAGAGAGCCCGGCGGCGTGGCGGCTCCGGTCTCGGCTGGCGCTGGTGGCGGGGGTCGACGGGCACGTGCTCCTCTCTGGGCCCAGCGGCTCCGGAAAAGAACTGGCCGCCACCGCGATTCACAGGCGCTCCGGGGCGGATGCGCTGGTCAGCCGTAACGCCACCACCTTCCCGGAGGGGCTGCTGGACGCCGAGCTGTTTGGCAACGCCCGGAATTATCCCAACCCTGGCACGCCGCCGCGGCTCGGCGCGGTGGGTGAAGCGGATGGTGGGACGTTATTTTTAGACGAGATTGGCGAGATCTCTCATGCTGCACAGGCACACCTGCTGCGGGTGCTCGACGGCGGTGAGTTCCAGCGCCTTGGCGAGGATCGGCGTCGGCACTCCCGGTTTCGGCTGATC
This sequence comes from Myxococcota bacterium, assembly GCA_038520555.1. GTDB lineage: Bacteria > Myxococcota_A > UBA796 > UBA796 > UBA796 > JBCBLB01. The sequence goes on from JBCBLB010000857.1 coordinate 1,117, forward strand.
GGTGCGACCAACCGTGCTCAGGAAGCCCTCAAGCACGACTTTCTTGCCCGCTTCAGCCGTCGGATCGCGCTGCCCGGCCTCCACGAGCGGCGTGAGGACATCCCCCTGTTGGCACGCCATCTCCTCGGAAGGTTTGTCGCCAAAAACCCGCACCTCTTCCCACATGGCCAGCCCCGTCTGCACCCGCGGCTTCTCCAGGGTCTCGTGATGCACGATTACATCGCCCACACGCGCGAGCTCAACAAGCTGCTGTGGGAGGCCGTTGAGCATTGGAGCCTCGGCCAGAGGGGCAAGTACATCGACTTTGCTCTCCCGCTCCCCGAGCGCCCGTCTCGGCGATATGTCGACAGCGCATCGCTGACGCGAGATGAGGTCCTTGCAGCGTATCGGCGCTGTGGCGGTGTCGGAACCCGGGTCGTGGAGCAGCTGGGCTTGAAGAACCGCTTCCAGCTCAACCGCCTCCGTAGGAAGCTGAACATCACCGATGACGATCTGCCCTGATCGCCAACCGGTCTACCGGGATCCAGACCGGGCCATCCTGCTCTTCTGCTCTGGCCCGTGTGGCGTAGAGACAAGCCGGAGCCCTCATCGCGGGCGGGCCAGCATGGATTGTGTCTCGGCGATGGCTTCTGCCACCGGGGAGCCCGGTCTGGCGCCCAGCGATGACGCGATCTGCGCGGCTTCTGCGAAGGCGGCCCGGGCGGCGTCGGGGCGCTGGCGGCGGTGCGCTTCCTGGGCCCGATAACACAGCACGATGCCCAGCTCGACGCACGGGCCGTCGCGGCGGAGCAGGTCTTCCGCCGCGTCGAACGCCTCATGGCGGCGATAGTGCGGCCTCGCGTCCCCAGCAGCCGCCCCAGCTCACCGCGCCAGATCCCCTCGCCGAGCCAGAAGTTCAGGTCCTGATTGATGCGGATGGCCTCCGCGATGTGCTGCTCGGCTTCATCGACGCGGCCCTGGCGACACAGCAGGATACCGAGGTTGCCCCGGGTGTGCCCCTCTCCGATGCGGTAGCCGGTCTCCTGGAGGATACGCAGGGCGTGCCGGTTGTGGCGCTCGGCCTGGGCAAGCTGCCCCAGGCTCTTGTAGAGGTTGCTCAGGCGGTTCAGGGCCATGCTCTCTCGGCGCCGATCACCAAGCTCTCGGGCGATGTGCAGCGACTGCAGCTGGTGCTGTTTTGCCACGTCCAGGTTGCCCTTCCACCGCTCGATGATCCCCAGACCGGCCAGTCCGTTGGCTTCAACGTGTCGGTCTCCCCGCTGCCGCGCGAGGCGGGTGGCGGCGGCGAAGTGCTCGCCAGCCTCCTGTAGGTGGCCCAGCTTCGTGCACACCAGGCCAAGGTGGATGCGGGCGAGGGCCTCATGACGCTCACCATCCGCCTGCAAGAGGCGGATGGCTGCGCGGAGGCTCTCGGCGGCCTCTGGCGTCTGGCTCTGCCGGGCGTACAGCATGCCCAGCCCGCAGCGCGCGATGCCTTCGCTTCGGCGGTCGCCGAGCCGCTGCGCGGTGTGGATGGCGTGCGTCAGGGACGCTGTGACATCCTGCGGGCACTGATCGATTTGCAGGATTCCCAGCACGAGCCGAACGTGAAGCGGGTATCGCTCCGAGATGTGCTCCGCGGGCAGGCTGAGGAGCCCCCGAAGCACGGGAAGGGGGATGTTCGCTGGGCTGCGGTCGGTCAGCGCCGCGAGCGCGAGCCCGATCTGGATGGCCTCGTCGATGGCGCCTGTCTGCACCGCGAAGTGGCTGGCCGCCAGGAGGTTGTCCACCTCGCGCGTCAGCCGCAGCCGGTGCACGCGTCCTTCGGACCCGTCGAGGGCGTCGAGCGCCTCTTCGGTGCCCAGCCGCGCGTAATGGGCCAGGTGTCGGCGCCGACACCGGGCCACATCCGCCGGCGGGCAGGCGTCCAGCTTCTCGCTGGCATACGCATGCAGGCTCATCAACATCCAGAAGCGCGGCATGCTCGCGTCGTGTTCGCGGGTCATGCACAGCAGCGACTTGTCGACCAGAGACTGGATCGCGTCCATCGGCCAGGGGGCACCCGCAAACGCAGAGAGGTCGAGCACCGCCTCCGCGGCCTCCAGGGTGAAGCCTCCATCGAAGACGGCACACTGCGCAAACGCGGCGCGCTCCCAGTCGGTGAGCAGCGCCCACGACCAGTCAATGGTCGCCCGCAGCGTTGCCTGGCGGTGGGCGGTGTCGCTGCGCCCAGCGCTCAGCAGCTGGAATCGCTGCCCCATGCGCTGGCGCATCATCGCCGGGGTCATCACCCGGATCCGCACCGCGGCCAGCTCGATCGCCAGCGGGAGGCGATCAAGCTGCTCGACCAGCTCTGCCACATCGGCGCGGTTGTGGGGTGTCAGCGAGAACGTGTCTTTCTTCGATCTTACCCGGGCAGCGAACAGCGCGACCGCGTCGGCTTTCGACAGCGGAGGCAGGCTCAGCACC
>JBCBLB010000078.1:0-20643 GCA_038520555.1 Myxococcota bacterium
ATTGCGCATCCGCCAGCGGATCAGGTCGGCGACGGTCACGATGCGGAGACGGTGCTTCGCCCCGAACCGCTCCAGGTCCGGCAGCCGCGCCATGGTGCCATCGTCGTTCATGATCTCACAGATGACACCAGACGGCGTCAGCCCGGCCAGCCGAGCAAGATCCACCGAGCCCTCGGTCTGGCCCGTCCGAACCAAGACGCCGCCGTCGCGCGCCCGAAGCGGAAAAATGTGGCCGGGGGTGACGAGGTCCTGGGGACCAGAGCCCGGAGCGATCGCCACCTTGATCGTCTGCGCACGATCGTGGGCACTGATGCCCGTCGTCACCCCCTCACGTGCCTCGATCGAGACGGTGAACGCGGTGTGGTAAGGGCTCTGGTTGTTCGCCGCCATCATCGGCAGCTGCAGCTGCCGCACCCGCTCCGCGGTCAGCGTCAGACAAATCAGCCCCCGGCCATGGACCGCCATAAAATTGATCGCTTCGGGCGTCACGGCGTCTGAAGCGAGCGTCAGATCGCCTTCGTTCTCCCGATCTTCATCATCGACCAGGATCACCATCCGGCCAGCGCGGATGTCCTCAATGGCATACTCAACCCGTTTCAACGGATCCGGGTCCATCACCACAAAGCTCATCACCGCTCCTACATGTAGGGCGCCCCCTTAACCCGGTGGTTTTATTCTGCAGGCGCGCGCCCACGCCAGGCCGCATGAGCCGGCTCGAAGGTGAGCTGGACGTCTCTGCCCGTCTTCTCGACCGAGATCACCTCAAAGGCCGGCGCCGACGCCAGGGCAAACCCCGGACCGGCAACGAACCCAGGCCCCCCCGCCAACACCTTCGGCGCCACAAACAACACCAGCCGGTCCACCGCTCCGATCTCCAACAAGCTGCGATGCACCCGCCCCCCTCCCTCGACCAACACGCTGTGGATGTTCCGCAAAACCATTGCATGAAACACCGCTTCCCAGGATAAACCTTCTCCAGACGCCGCGCGGGGAACGCGCACAACCTCTGCAGGCAGCGTCCGATGTGGCGCGTCCTCCGCACAGAAGACCAGCGGCGCGCGCCCCGCGGTGAGAACACGTGCCCCGGGCGGGCACCGCAGCTGAGAGTCCAGAATCACCGGACGCGCGTTCCGCCCACCGTCAATCCGGGTGTTGAGCGAGGGATCGTCGACAAGCAGGGTTCCGCTGCCCACCAACACAGCGTCCAGCCGATTCCGGAGCTGATGGCCGGCCGCGCGCGCCTGGGGGCCGGTGATCCATTGGCTGGCCCCCGACCCGTCCGCGATGCGACCGTCCAGCGTCACCCCCGCCTTGAGGACCATCAACGGTCGCCCCGTCGACATGACGGTGAGGTAAGCCGCGTTCAATCGACGACATGCGTCCTCTTCAACCCCGACATCAACGCGCACGCCGTTGTCTTGGAGCCGAGAACGCAGGGCGGCTCCGCGCGGCGCGTTCTCCCCGACGACCACACGACAAATGCCGCGGCTCAGGATGGCCTCAACAGACGATGGCATGCGGTTGGTCACCAAAACCCCACCGGGCGCCATCGTCTCAGGCAGCTGGCGCAGCGCATCCACATCTGCGGGATCCGCGTCTGGGGTCCGTCGCCACCCCTCGGCCAGCACGCGGTCGCCGCGGACCACCACCGCGCCGGCCATCGGCGACGGCGCGGTGCGTCCTTCGGCCTGTCGGGCCAGGCCGATCACCCGACGCATCCAGCACGCGTCGGCATCGCTCATTCCAACGTTTCCGCCGCGCGCTCGCCGATCCAGGGCTGGAGCAGCTTCAGAAAATCTTCGGGGTTCTGGAAATCCTGGTAGACACTGGCGAAGCGCAGATAGCCGACCAGATCCAGATCACGAAGCTCTTCCAGGACGTATTTCCCGATGTCCTGCGCGTCGATCTCTGCCCCACCGTGACGGAGGACCGCCTGCTCGATGCGATCGGCCGCGTCTTCGAGCTGTTGGGCAGAGATGGCGCGCTTTCGACAGGCGAGCTGAAGCCCCCGAAACACCTTGTCCCGCTCAAACGGTTCTCGGGAGCCGTCCCGCTTCACCACCAAAGGCGCTTTGCGTTCGATGCGTTCCTGGGTGGTAAACCGATGGCCGCAACGCTGGCATTGCCGACGACGACGGATCCCGACCCCGCTGTTGCGGGTCTCCAGGACCTTCGATTCCGTATGATGGCACTGCGGACATTTCACCCCAACCGCGTATCACCCGTTGTCGTCGCTGTAAATCGGGAACGCACGACACAGGGCGGTGACCTGCTCCCGGACCCCGGCCAACCGATCGGCGTCCTCCGGCGCATTGAGCACGTCCGCGATCCATCCGGCGACCTGGCGAGATTCTTCGACGCCCATCCCGCGGGTGGTCATCGCCGGCGCCCCAATCCGGATCCCCGAGGTCACGAACGGGCTGCGCCGCTCGCCGGGCACCGTGTTCTTGTTCACGGTGATGCCGACCCGCCCCAACACCTCTTCGCCCTGCTTGCCCGAGATCTCGTTGTCGGACAGGTCGATGAGCATCAGGTGGTTGTCCGTGCCCCCGCTGACGAGCGTGAAGCCCCGCTCCATCAGCGTCTCTGCCATCGCCTGAGCGTTGTCGAGGATGGCCTGGCAATACACGGGGAACGTGGGCTGGAGCGCCTCGCCGAAGGCGACCGCCTTGGCCGCGATCACATGCATCAACGGGCCCCCCTGGGTGCCCGGGAAGACCGCCGAGTTGATCCCCTTCATCCACGCGCGCTGCGCCATGATCATCCCTCCACGAGGGCCCCGAAGGGTCTTGTGCGTCGTGGTGGTCACGAAGTGGCAGTGGGGGAAGGGGCTGGGGTGGACCCCGCCAGCGACAAGGCCTGCGATGTGGGCAATATCGGCCAGCAACAAGGCGCCCACCTCATCCGCGATCTCACGGAAGGTCTGAAAGTCAATGATCCGCGGATACGCACTGGCGCCGCAGATGAGCAGCTTCGGACGATGCGCTTTCGCGAGCGCGCGGACCTGTTCGTAGTCGATGCGTCCGTTGTCCGGGCGCAGCCCATAGTGGAAGCCCTGATAAAGCTTGCCCGAAGCGTTGACCGGCGAGCCGTGGGTGAGGTGGCCGCCATGCGACAGATCGAGTCCCAGGATGGTGTCCCCTGCCTCCAGCGTGGCGAGGAAGACGGCGGCGTTGGCCTGAGCCCCGGCGTGCGGCTGAACATTGACGCCGATGTCGCAGCCCGCCACCATGAACAGCTGGCGGGCACGCTTTCGAGCCAGGTTTTCGACCACGTCCACAAACTCACAGCCGCCATAGTAGCGCCGCTTCGGCAGCCCCTCCGCATACTTGTTGGTCAACGGCGTGCCGGCCGCTTCCAACACAGCCATCGAGGCGTAATTCTCCGAAGCGATCAGCTCCAGATCGTCCTGCTGGCGGTGGATCTCAGACTGAACGGCGGCGAAGACCTCAGGATCGGCCTGTTGGAGGGCGGGGAACTTCATCGATGAACCTCAGCAGAGGGGTGGCGGAGTTCCTTATCCTGCCGCCCCCCACCGGCGAAACACCAACGAGGCATTGGTACCGCCAAAACCGAACGCGTTGGAGAGCGCGACATCAACGCCGGCTTCTTGCGCAGCGCTCGGCAGGGCCAGCCCCAGCGCGGCGATCTCAGGCTGCACCGTTTGGAGGGTCGGCGTCGGCGGGATGACCTGATGATGCAACGCCTTGGTCGTCAAGACCGCCTCCAGCCCCCCCGCGGCACCCAGCAGGTGACCGGTCATCGACTTGGTCGAAGAGACAAACAGCCCCGACGCGGCATCTCCAAACACATCGGAGATGGCCTGCGCTTCGCTCAGATCGTTCGCAGGGGTCGAGGTCCCATGGGCGTTGATGTATCCCACCGCTGCTGGCGAGATCCCTGCCGTCATCAGCGCCGCCCGCATGCACCGGGCCGCGCCGCCGTGACGGGGCGGTGGGGCGGTGATGTGGTGCGCATCCGTGGTCAGCGAATAGCCGATCACCTCTGCATAAATCCGAGCACCCCGGGCCTGCGCATGTGCCAGCGACTCCAGGATCAGGATCCCGGCCCCCTCCCCCATCACGAACCCGTCCCGGGTCGCATCGAACGGACGCGACGCGCTCTCCGCGGCGTCGTTTCGGGTCGACAGGGCGCGCATCACCGAGAAGCCTGCGATGCTCACCGGGACGATCGGTGCCTCAGCGCCACCCGCGACCACGATGTCCGCACCGTTCGACGCGATAAGACGCCACGCTTCCCCGATCGAGTGATTGCCCACCGCGCACGCGGTGCTGATGGCCAGGCTGGGGCCCTGGATGCCATGGCGGATCGCGATGAAGCCCGCTGAGAGGTTCGCCAGACAGCGCGGGATGAAGAACGGGCTCAGCCCCCGCGGACCCTTCTCGGCGACCGTGATGGAGCCCTGCTCGATCTCATTGATGCCACCGATGCCACTGCCAACGTAAACGCCGGCGCGTTCCCCGAGCGGAGTCTCCGGATCCAGGCCCGCATCGACGACGGCTTCATGAGCAGCGACCACCCCAAACTGGGTGAACCGGTCCATCCGCTTCAGGTCGCGTCGATCCAGCAGCCCCCGGTGGTCGAAGTCTTTCACCTCTGCAGCGATCTGGACCTTCCAACCAGCGGCATCGAAATTCGTGATCGGGGCCGTGCCGGTCTTCCCCGCCAGCACACTCGCCCAGGTCTCCGGCACGGTGCCGCCGATGGGGCTGACCGCGCCGAGCCCGGTGATGACGACACGACGCACGGAGGCTCAGCCTTGCTCGACGATGTAGTCGATCGCGTCCTGGACCGTCGAGATCTTCTCCGCGTCTTCGTCCGGGATCTCGATGTCGAAGTCCTTCTCGATCAGCATCACCAGCTCAACGATGTCAAGGCTGTCTGCGCCGAGGTCATCAATGAACGAGGAATCCGGTTTGATCTCATCTTCGTTCACCCCAAGGCTCTGACAGATGAGTTCTTTCACCTTGGTGACAACTTCTTCTTTGTTCGCCATTCCAGGCTCCATAGCATCGTGGGCAGGATGGCGCTCTATATAGTCGTCAACCCCCCGACGGCAACCCTACCCGACCATCGCCGTCCGGAACGATCCGAGCATATCCCGCTTCACGTCCTCCCACGCCATCCGCAGCGTCATCGCGACGGCATCCGCCCTGGATCGGCCATGACCGACGGTCACCATTCCGTCCACACCGATCAACATGCCCCCACCCAGTCGCGCATAATCCGTCCGCGCGCGCACCGACTCCGCCACCGCGCCCTCCAACATCCCCGCGACCATCGCCGCAACGCCCTCTGCCGTCTTCAGAAGGATGTTCCCAACAAACCCGTCACAGACCACCACGTCGCACCCTCCAGCGAGGGCGACATGCGGCTCCATCAGGCCCACATAGCGCCCCCCCAGAGCCACCATCAGCGGTGCTGCCGCTCTCACCCGGGCGTCGCCTTTGCCGTCTTCGTCCCCGTTCGCGAGCAACGCGACCCGCGGCGCCCCCCCACGGGCAGACACATATGCAGCCCCCAGCCGCGCGAACTGCGCCAGGTGTCGAGGCTTGCTGTCTACGTTCGCGCCACAATCGACCACAAACAGCCGCCCACCATCGGCCCGCGGCAGAGGCGCGAGGATCCCCGGGCGCTCAACCCCCGGCAACCGGCCAAGCGCAAACACCGCGGCCGCCATCACCGCCCCCGAATTGCCGAAGCTGACCATGCCACCGCACCGACCGGAAGCCACGGCCCGCATCGCCACGTTCATGCTGGAATTCGGCAGCCGCCGGATCGCATGCACGGGCGCCTCATCCATCCCCACCACGTCCGGGGCATGAAGGATCGGAAGCGACACATCGGCCGGGAGCATCGAAGTGAGCCGAGCCCGATCGCCGACCAACAACACAGACACCCCGTCGTGGGCCGCCATGATGGCGCCCGCGACGGTCTCCGCCGGAGCATGGTCGCCCCCCATTGCGTCGAGCGCGATGGGGAGAGTGCTCAGGTGAACTCCGGGCCGGGTGCGGTCTCTTCGATGTTGATGACCTGACGACCGCGATACGTGCCGCATGACATGCAGACGCGGTGACGAAGCTTCGTCTCACCACACGCAGGACAGATCATCACCGAAGCAGAAAACTTCAGCGCGTCGTGGGCTCGACGCATGTTCTTACGACGTTTCGAGGTTCGTTTCTTGGGGACAGCCATGAGAGCACCGATCCGAATGAAAGAGGTTATTCCGGCAGCTTCAGGTTCGCGAGGCTGGCAAACGGAGACTCCCGCTTCACCTCAGGCCCGTCGTCATAGGCGATGGGCAGGCACAAACCGTCTTGAATTCGAGTGACGCCGGGATCCTCGCACAAAAGACGGGGAGGCATCCAGAGCGACAGCTGCTCAGAGACGACCTCTCCCATATCCAGTGCAAGCCCATCGAACCACCCCAGGTCCAACTCTTCTTCCTCAAGGCGCACTTCATCGCCAGATTCCGAGGTGGTCTCCGACTCTGGCGCATAGGTCAGATCGACCGCTCCCCCGATCTCAAGCCGAACATCGGCCAGGCAACGGTCGCAGGTCCCCGTCAGGGTCGCCGAAGCTGTCCCACGAACCACCACTCGGCGGCCTTCACCGCGTTCGACCGTCAGGTCCACGCTCAGGGTCGTTGGCTCAACCTCAAACACTGCTGCCGCCGCCTTCTTCGCCCAGTGGGTCTTCAGGTCGGCGCGAACGGTTCGCCCATCTGGGGGGAGGTCCTCAACCAGGATTTTCACAGCGTCGTCATCTCCAGAACCACACACGGCCCGAACACTTCAGACCGCTGCGCAACCGTCACAACCCCTCGCACTTAAAAGCGCAGGCTCAGATCAGCAAGCACAATCGGCTCTGGAGACAGCTCGATGTGCGCGCATGCTCGCTGGCAGGTTGCGATCTCTTCCAGGTGCGCCCGGCCCCGTGACCAGATCTCCGGCAGCCCCTCTCCGTTCTGCATCTCTCCGTTCTGCATCGGCGTCTTGAATGGACAGCAGGCCACCTTCCCACGCGCTCCCAACTCAAGGCGTTGACCACCCACCGGACACCGACGTCCGGACCGACGGCGGCTCATCCCCGGGGCACCGTCCTGCGCCGCCACCATGGCGTGAAGCTCTCGGAGAGCTGCGGGATGTGTCCGGTTAAACGGAACATCTGCGCCGCCCACCTCATCGAGCAGCTCTGGATCAGCGGGAAGCTCGGCGGCAAACCATGGCGCCGTCAACCGCACACCATCTGCCCCAGACCGACGCGTCCACTTGAACACCGCCTCGACCTCTTCATGGATCCGCCCCCGCCAGGGGACCAGGATCTCCAGGTCGAGGGATGCCTCACGGGCTGTGCGTGCCTGATGAAGTGCTCGGAGGGTCGCCCGGGCATCATCGAGGGCTCCCCCAACCACCGATCGGTGAACCGGTTCGGTGACCCCCCCGATCTGGATTCGCGCGCCGCGAAGCCCGGCGTCGATGAGGGCGAGCGCCCGCGGACCATCGATGCCACCCCAACAATCCAGGAGCGTGGGGCAATCGAGGCGGTTGGCGAACCGGACCAGCTCAACCAGCTGCGGATGGTCGCCCCGCGGCCCGACCAGGATCGTCACCGGTAGCGCCGACAACCAGCGCACCGCTTCGACCAGACGCGCCTGCCACTGCGCCACAGAGAGGGGCTCGCCGTCGCCGGTGTGATCGCCGATGCCTGTGCCGTCCAGGCGGATCACCAGGCGCGCTGGCTGGAGCAGCCGAGGGCTGGGACGACCCAGCCGAGACGCCACACGGCGGCGCCCCGCGCGAACCATCAACAGCGCTTGTTGCAGTACATTCATGGAACAATTCGCTCCAGCATGCCATAACGACTCATGATGATGGTTCCTCTTTTGCTGCTCGGACTCCTCAGCTGTGAACAGCCCGATCCGCTTATCCCCGTGGCCGCTGCTTATACCCGGGATGTACGCCCGCTGCTGGTAGAAAATGAAGCCATCGAGCAGCAATTTCAGACCCTCGCCGGCGAGATGGCCTCTGAAGCGGTGCGCCCGCAGCAACTCGCCAGCGCCCTGTCTGACGAGATCCTGCCCGCGTCGATGGCCCTGCTCAGCCGCACAGATGCCCTCGATCCGCAGGCCCCTCCCCTGGATGGGCTCCACGACGATCTCCGCCAGGCGTGGCATAGACGACACGACGCATGGGCCGGGATGCTCGACGCCTGGAAGAACAAAGACGTCGACGCCTTCGCGAGCGCCCTCAAAGACCGCGACGCCGCCGAGAAGCTGGAAGAGACGACGATCATCAACCTCGACGCGGCGCTGCGGCCCTATGGATACCGGCTTCGGCGGTACCCCGACTAAGATCCCGCTGACAATCGGCCCTGGGCACGATACCTGCGAACCACGAAGATTGAGAGGTTCGTTGTCATGAGCGTTCGTGTTCGCATCGCCCCTTCCCCCACCGGCTTCTTCCACATCGGGACCGCTCGGACGTCCCTGTTCAACTGGCTGTTCGCCCGACGGCATGGCGGACAGTTTATCCTTCGGATCGAAGACACCGACCGCCAGCGCAGCAAGCCCGAATTCGAGCAGCAGATCATGGACGCGATGACCTGGCTCGGGCTCGACTGGGATGAAGGCCCCTCGACCGGTGGGCCCCACGGTCCCTATCGGCAGTCTGAGCGGGACGCGACCTACAACCCGTTCATCGAGCAGCTCATTGAGCGGGGGCTCGCCTATCGCTGCGACATGACCACCACAGCGCTGGATGCGCTCCGCGAAGCCCAGAAAGCCCGCGGAGAGACGCCGCGCTATGATCGGCGGAACCGCGACAAGAACCTCGGCCCCGACATCGGCGACCACGTCGTCCGCGTCAAGATGCCCACCGAAGGCGCCATCGTCGTCGATGACCTCGTCAAGGGCCCGGTCACCTTCGACGCCGAGCAGCTCGACGACTGGATCATCCGCCGCTCAGACGGCTCGCCGACCTACAACTTCGTCGTGGTCGTCGACGACCATCTGATGAACATCACCCATGTCATCCGCGGCGACGACCACCTCAACAATACGCCCAAGCAGCAGGTCATCTACCAGCTGATGGGGTGGGACCTGCCGAAGTTCGCGCACCTTCCGCTGATCCTCGACTACAAAGGGCGGAAGCTCTCGAAGCGGCAGAACGTCATCAAGACCCTCGTCCATGAGCACCGTGAAGACGGCATCCTTGCAGAGGCGCTCGTCAACTATCTGACCCGCCTGGGCTGGGCCCATGGCGAGATGGAAGAGTTCTCGACCGATGAGAGCGCCGCCGTGTTCACCCTGGAAGCCATCAACAAGACGGGCGCCAGATGGGACATGGACAAGCTTATGTGGCTCAACCAGCGCTGGATTCAGCGACTGCCGATCGATGAATTGGCGAAGCGCGTTCAGCCCTTCTTCGAGAAGGCTGGCGTCACCGTGGATGAGCGGCTGCCGGCGGTCCTCACATCGCTCCAGGAGCGAAGCCAGACCCTGGTCGACTTTGTCGAGAAGGGCCGGTTCTACTTCATCGACGATGATGCGGTTGAGCACGACCCCGCCGCCGTGAAGAAGTTCCTCAAGGTCAGCACGGGCCCGCTGCTCCGCGCCCTGATCGCTGAGCTGGAGCCGCTGGAGGACTGGACCGAGGACACCATCCAGGCCGTCGTGGACCGATTCCTCGCAGAGAAAGAGCTGAAGCTCGGCAAGATCGCACAGCCCATCCGGGTCTCGCTCACCGGCTCCAAGATCGGGCCGGGGCTGTATGAGACCCTGGTGGCCATCGGCAAGGACCACGCCATCGCCCGACTGGTCCGCGGCGCAGCGCTGTGTGAAGCACGCGCTCAGCGCAATCAGGCCTGAGGGATTTTTCTTGACGGGTTTTTGAGGATCGGTAATATTCCCAAAGCCTCGACAAGAGCACCCATGTGTTGCGCTCCTATCGTCTAGAGGCCAAGGACGTCGGCCTCTCACGCCGAAAACACGGGTTCGAATCCCGTTGGGAGTACTCAACAAACCACTACAACATCGGTTGTGGTGGTTTTTTCATTTGGCGCCCTGTGCATGGTGATGGACACGGTGATGACCCCGATGATCCACCACCCTCTTCTCATCACAGACTCCGCTGCCCGCGCTCAGACATTGCGGCTCATCGATCCGTTCGATCTGGAGGGTGACATGGCTGATGTTGAGCTGCTGTCGAAGCGCCTGCTCGACCCGACACCGAGCATGGATGCTGTCTTCGGCGTCCCCGATGACCAGATGCGCCGTCAAGATGACGGTCTCCCCATCCAAGGACCAGACATGCAGTCCATGTACGCCAAGCACCGCGTGGTCTTCGAGGATGACGGACATTGCCTGGTTGACGTCGAAGGTGGGGGGCGGGAGCTGCATCAGGACCCTGCCGGCGTCCCACAGCAGCTGTCCGGTGCTGACCAGAATCAGCCCCGCGATGACGATGCTGACGATGGTGTCCGCGGCGGGAAGACCGCCGGCGACGAGCAGCGCCGCGATCATGGCGCCCAGAGACCCCAACGCGTCCGCGAGCATGTGAACCAGGGCACCGCGGATGTTGAGGTTGTCCCGGTCCGTCTTCCACAGCATCCATGCGCTGCCCAGGTTGATGGCCAGCCCGATGCCCCCGACGATAAAAATCGGCGTCCCCGCCATCTCAGGCGGCCCGTTGAAGATCCGGCTGACGGCTTCCCAGACGATGGCGCCGCAGATGAGCAGCATCGTCACGCCGTTGAAGAGGCCACCGAGGACTTCTGCGCGGCGCAGTCCGAAGGTCTGGGTCGGGTTGCTGGGCTGCTGCGCGAGCTGTGCGGCGAAGAGGGCGACGCTCAAGGCGCCGACGTCGCCGAGCATATGGGCGGCGTCGCTGAGCAGGGCCAACGATCCGGTCCACAGGCCGACCGCCGCTTCGATGACGAGGAAGCCACCGTTGAGGAGCAGCGCCCCCAACAGCGCCCGCCGCCCCCGGTCTTTGGCATGCAAATGATGATGGCCATGGTGATGTTCGTGGACGGACATCGACTCTCCGGCGGAGAGGGCGTGTTGTTCTTGTGCTGAGCGTGGTCTGTTGCGATAAGCACTAACGCCGATTCACTCCATTGCTCCGGGAGCCGCACGATGTCAGATATCCCCCTCCACGCAGCGCTCGTGCACCTCCCATTGGGGCTGTCCATCGCCACGCCGCTGCTCGCGGGGCTCGGGCTCGCCGGGTGGTGGCGGGGCCTTCTGCCGAAGAACGCCTTCGGGCTCGCCGTCGTCGCACAGGGCCTGCTGGTCGTCTCCGCCTTCGCGGCGATGAGCACGGGCGAGGACGAGGAAGAGATCGTCGAAGCCATCGTCGACCACGAGATCATCCATGAACATGAGGAGTGGGCGGAGTCATTCAGCTACACCAGCGTCCTCGCCCTCGCGCTGATGGGCGGCGCGATGGCGGTCCGTCGGGAAGACTACGCCCGATACACGGCGCTCGGTGGAATCGTCGTGGGCGTCGCCGCCACCGGGCTCGCGCTGGTCGCTGGCCATGAAGGTGGCGAGCTGGTGTATGCGCACGGCGCCGCTCGCGCATACACCGACGACCTCCCCGCTCACACCAATCACGACGCTGGCGGTGCGCGCTGAGGCGGGGCGTTACCGTTCGCCGTTGAAGATGTCGCAGACCATCTGCCCGACCAACGGCGATGCGATCTGGTTGTCGAGCAGCAGGGGCGTCGGGCCGGTGTCCGAGAGGACCTCTGTCCGGACCTCACACGGAGAGATGGAGTCGATATAGAAGCGGACCTTCATCTCTTTCTGGCTGCCGATGGCCGGTTTGTAGTCGATGGCGATGTCCAGCGAGCGCGCAGCGCTGAACCAGCCGCTCGATACGCCGACCACGCGGGAGTCGACGTACTTTCCAGCCGGGTGGCCGATCTGGCTGACCTCTCTGGCGATTTCATCGACGGTGCCGGCTGGAATCGGCACATTGAGTTGGCAGCCCGCCAGCAGGCACCCCACCATCATCCCCACCCGTCGCATATGCTCTCCTCATGTTGTGGAGAAGGTTGTTGCGGAGAAGGTAGCCGATTCAGACACGAGGGCATGAAGCGATGACTGAACCCGACAATTCCCGCCTCCTCCTCATCTATACAGGCGGAACGATTGGGATGAAGCGGACCGAGCGGGGCTATGCGCCCGTCGCAGGGTGGCTGGAGTCGTTCCTCCACCAGCTCTCCCAGTTCCAGGATCCCGACCAGCCCGCCGGGACCATGCCCGTCTCCGCGTACGGTCGGCGGATCCGGTACGACGTCCACGAGTGTGATCCCCTGCTGGATTCTTCGAACATGGAGCCCGCCGACTGGGTCATGTTCGCCCGGCTCATCGCGGAGAGGTACGACCGGTATGACGCCTTCATCGTCATGCATGGGACCGACACCATGGCCTGGACCGCCTCGGCGCTCTCGTTTATGTTGGTCAACCTCTCCAAGACCGTGATCGTCACCGGATCTCAGATACCCCTCGGCGAAGAGCGCAACGACGCCCTGTCCAACCTGCTCGGCGCGATGACCATCGCCGGCCACTTTGAGATCCCTGAGGTCTGCCTGTTCTTCCGCGAGAAGCTGATGCGCGGGAACCGGACCTGGAAGGCCGACACGGCGAGCCTCAACGCGTTTTCCAGCGACAACCTCCCGCCGCTGGCGACGGTGGGGGTCCATATCGACGTCGCCTGGCACCTGATCCGACAGGCCAGCTCCAGCCCCCTCCGGGTTCGTCCCATCACAGAGCCCCATGTCGCCGTGTTGCGCCTGTTCCCGGGCCTTTCAAGCAGCGTCGTCCGCAACCTGCTGGCGCCTCCCCTGAAAGGCCTGGTCTTCGAAACCTTCGGGGCGGGCAACGCCCCCGACAACCGACCCGATCTGCTCAAGGCGTTCCGAGAAGCCAGCGATCGGGGGGTCGTCATCGTCAACGTCACCCAGTGCGCCGTCGGGACGGTCAGCCGTGACTACGCCGCGGGCACCGCCCTTGCCGAGGCGGGGGTGGTCCCCGGCGGCGACATGACCACCGAAGCCGCCCTGACCAAGCTCGCCTACCTGCTGAGCCTGGGCCTGCCCGTCGACGACGTCCGCACCCTCATCGGGACCAACATCCGCGGAGAGCTGACGCCAGGCAAGGCCGAGCGGTTCTCTTTCCGGGAGCGCCAGTTCGTCGACTCCGTCGCCCGAGTGCTCAACCAGGGCGAGCTGATGGGCTCCGATCCGGAGATCAAGCGCGCGCTGTTTCCGGTCCTGCTGTGTGCGGCGGGCAGCCGCGGGGACGTCGACGCCCTCAGGCGGATGGCCGAAGACGGGATCAACCTGAGCGCCGCCGACTACGACGGACGCACAGCCCTGCACCTCGCCGCGGCCGAGGGAAAGCTGGAGGCGGTTCGGTTCCTCATCCAGCACGGCGTCGACGTCAACGCCGTCGATCGGTGGGGCAACACCCCGCTCCAGGACGCCGTCCGGGCGCGGCAGGCCCCCGTCACCGCCCTGATGACCGAACACGGCGCACGGGCACAGGCCGACAACATGGTCGCCGCCCTGTGTGCAGCGGCCAGCGCGGGACGGATCGACACCCTGCGCCAGCTGCTGCGAAACGGCGTGGACGCCAACCTCACGGACGCAGATGGGCGCACGGCCCTACACCTTGCCGCGGCTGAGGGACATATCGACGCGATTCTCTTATTGCTGAAGTTTCACGCCGATCCAAACGCACGGGACCGGTGGGGGGCGACCCCCGCCCAGGACGCCATCCGACACAATCACCCCGAAGCGGCGCGGTGGTTGACGTCGTAAAATGGAAGAGCGGCCACCACAGGACCATCGCTGTCGTGTTCCTTTTCAGGTCTTGAGTGCGTCTGCTCAACCTGCGCCAGCAGGTCTGGTCGCCATTCGGGTCGACTGTTTCGTCTTCGCCATCCACGATGAAGAGGAGACAGGACCACTTAGACCTCTGACGCGTGCGACGTTGCTCCAACACTTGCCGCTCGTCCTTCGCCATCCGGAACTTCGATCGAGGTTCGAACACTCAAAACACTGAAAAAGAACAGTCCAGGCATCGGGTCAGGGGTGACCGCAACCACAAACACGGCTGCTGTGAGACAGCCAGACGTGTTTGCCAGATGAAGAGGGGGGCTCAACATCTGTAAGACAAGTGTACAAAAATCGTGCCAAACAGGTAATGGAATCGACAACCCCATGATTACTTACATCCTGAAAGGGGGTTGACGATCCGCGTCAGACTGTAACTGACGTTCTTTGGAAACCTGACGAAACAGGGCAACAGAGACTTCTTTCGGTGACAATTTGCGTCCAGGTGACGTGGCGCGAGCGTCGATCACAGCTCGTCACCCCATTGATGTCACCCTGACAAATCAGGGGTTCATCGGTCACGTTGAACCATCAGCACGAAACCCATCGGGCAGGAGGATCGCATATCCTATGGCGCGAACCCGATGTTCAGATCTTCGTCGCGCCCGTGAAGCGCTTGAAACACCTGCTGTCCGATGGGACCACGCCACGCCGCCTCATCGATCCGCCAGAGGACCCCCTGCTGCCGATGAGGAAGCTCAAACGTTTCGATCCGCTCAGCGCCCAGCTGGTGAAAGAATGCCTGATAGAACGGATCCTGCCGCAGGCTGACGGTGATCAGCAACGAGAACGGCGCTGGCTCGACGAGGTTGGCCAGCGGCCCCGGATCGGCGATAATCAAAAATTCTTCTTCATCCTGGCTTCTGGGCGGCGGCTGCCCGGGCAGCCGGGGTGCGTTCGGATCGTCGCCCTGGTTGGCTGCGGGGTTGCGTCCCGGCCGCACCGTGGGCCGCGCGGGGCCGGCACCATGGGCGGACAAGATCTCTAAATCATACCGGTCCCACCGCCATCCTCTCCGAGCGGCTTCCAACACATAGAGATCGGCGGGGGGGATCTGTGGGTGGGCATACATCAAAAAGCCGACCGTGGTCACCTCAGACGGACCCTTCGCGCGCCCAGCGGCGTCGACCAGTTGTGGCACCTTCCACGCCTCGGCGGCAGAGCTGGTCGGCACCCATTGTGATGGAGGGAACGGCCAATGTCCCCATGACTGAAGCTGCTCTGGGCCAAACCGTAGCTGGAGCAGCGGCTTTGGGTCCGCCCAATTGCGATAGGTCCATGCGGTGCCATACATCTGATAACCGGAGACAATGGCGATGAGTGCGAAGCCTGCCAGACGGAACCGCCGACGGGGAAGCATCATCCACCCGATCTCCGCAGCGAGAAGCATCATCGGGATCGCCGGGATCAAGTATCGTGGCTCTCTTCTGCCGATGAGCATCAAGAAGATCATTCCGCTCAAACCGCTGATGAGAGGGATTCGCCCGCTCTCCGAACGCGTCGCTCCGAGCGCCCCCACCAAGAGGAAGAGTCCAGGCCAGCCGAGGGCGCTCTTGAGGACCGCCGGGTAATAAGAGGCATGTACCCACCAAAACCGCTCAGCGAAGGTGGGGATATCGCTCGCGGAGTCGGCCGGTCCTTCTCCCAGAGAGGCGCCCAGGTAGGGCATCAGCTCCGCGGCGGCGCAGGGCGCCCAGAGGATGAGCGGAACAGCGCCGGCGAGGATCAGGCGCACGACATCCGTCCATCGCCGTTCTCGGAGGGCCTGAAGGGCGACGACGCTCAGGGGCACGATGAGAAACAGCGGGGCGTTGTATTTGACCAACGTCGCGCCGCCAGCCAGCGCCCCGGCGAGTGTCGTCCACCGACGGTGACGCAGCCGGTCGCTGTTGACCAGCGCGCCGATAGACAGGGCGATCCACCCGGCGCAGAGCAGATCCCAGAGGGCCTGTTCTGCGGCGGCCCAGGTCATCGGCGAGGCCCAGAGCATCCCGGCCGCGGCGAGGGGGACGCCGGGCAGCAGCAGGGTATCCGTCCGGCGAGCGCCCATGCACATCCCCGCCCAGACGCCGGCGAGGCCGATGAGCCCAGCGAGCAGCGGGGCGGCGTGGAGGTCTCCGGGGAGAAACGCGGGCGCGGCGGTGATGAACCCGAGGGGCGGCTGTGGAATCACCTGCCCGGCCACCGCAGTGAACAGCGCGGACTGCTCGCCCGACAGCAGCAGATCGACCAGCCGCTGGCTCCGCGCCAGCAGCATCGGCGCGTCGGCGGTGGGGGTTCGGCCCGCGGGGAGGATGCAGGCGGCCATCAACACAGCGAACGCGAGGTACACGCCGATCGCAGTCAGAGTTCGTTGGGTCGTGCTCAAGTTCGTTCACCGGGCGCCGATGGGGTTGTGGCCTTGATGTAAGCTCGCCCACACCTCACTGAGCAGTCGTTTTTTATCTGGAGGCCCTCGTGAACACCCCGCTCGACGCGTCGACACCCACCCAGGTCGAGCTGCTTTGCCTGACGGCGAACGGCCCGATCATGTTCGAGGGACGCGCCCGACTCAACCATGAAGAGAGCACTGAGATCGAAGTCGATCTCAGCGGCCCGGCTTCGGATGATGTCGCCGGCAGCCAGGCCATCGTGACGTTCCCAGACAAGCAGTCTCCCCGCCTGACGGCGAAGGTCCTTCGTGCAGATGGCAACCGGCTGTCGCTGAGCGCCCCCCGCCTGCGCCCACGGGACAAGCGACTGTATCCCCGCCTTTACGGCAACATCCCGCTGCGGTATCGCCTGCACAACCCCGAAGATGGCGAGCTGACCATCCACCGCTGGCTGGCTGGAAGCACCCAGGACCTCACCCCCCGTCCCTGGCGCAGCCCCGAGCCGTTTATGAACTTCTCGGTCAACGGCCTGTGCTTTGAGGACTCGCTGGAGTGCCGCGAAGGGGACCTGCTGCTGCTTCATATGGGCGTCGGAGACGGCGAGTCCCGCTGGCGAGCGACCGGCCGGATCGTCCGGGTCAAGGATCTTCCGATGGAAGGCGACACCCCGATCTACTCGATCGCGCTGTCCTTTGAGACGTTGCCCGACGATGCGATGGACGCGCTGTCCGACTTCACCCTGACCATTCAGGAAGCGCTCCTCTAACAACGGGGTCACCGCTCAGCCGCGATGTCCACCATCTCCGACGGTGGTATCTGGGGATGGGGCTGTGATGGCCAGATGGAACCGAGGGGCCGCAAGAACCGCAGCGGCGCCCCGAGCCGCCAGCCGACGACGAGGAGGGCCATATATATGGCAAGGATCCCGATGGCGGCGAAGGTGACGCCTGGGAAGCGGCTCTGCCAGTCGGTGATCGTGTACGGAATGACGAACAGCAGCAGCGGCGCGCTCAGGAGCAGCGCCCCTGCGCTGCCCACCACTGCGCTGTTCGGCGCAGAGCCGCGAAGCTCCGGATCCAGGCTCTGAAGAAGCGCAAGCCCGGTATGCAGCGTCCCGGTCGCTGCGCCGAACCAGACCAGGCCGTGCTCGAAGGGGGCCTCAGGGAAGACCCGCTTCGTCAGCCACAGCGCCGCGGCGAAGGTGGCGACCCCGCCGAGCATCGTGACCATCAGGATCGGCCCCCACATCCCCACCAGGACCGACAGCTTCACCGCCGAGATCGCAGCGGTGGTGGAGAACGCGACGACCACCGTCGCGATGCGAGACAGCTCTTCGCGTTTGAGCAGTCCCTTCCCCGGCGTTCGGGCCAGCACGGTGCGCACGAACAACCCGACGGCCATCCCGATCAAGAAGTGGAACCCCCAGACCATCGCGACAAGCTGGGTGTTATCAGCGATCGCATCGGTGATCAGGACCAGAAGACCTGCGGTGACCAGATAGACGACGCCGACCGCGGAGACGTGCAGCGCGGTGGTGTCCACCTTCGGATCCAGCGTTTCACCGAGCATGGGTTCATCAGGGGGATCGGGCAGCGGAGTCGCCCACCCCTTCCGCGCCCCATACGAAGCCCAGGGCACTCCCACGGCGGCACACCAGATGAACCCGATGGCGGACATGATCAGCCCGATCTGGCCGCCGTCTGCCATCCCGCTCGCCTCCCAGGCGGTGCCCAATGACAGGGCCTGGCCGGGTCCCTGGCCGAAGGCCAGCGGGAGCATCAGCCCAACGCCCGGGTGCAGCTCACCGAAGCCGAGCGCCCAATAACCCGCAACCACTGTTAGCCCGATGAGGCCTTGCGTGACGGCCATGAAGGGGATCGCAAAGGCCATCGACCGGCTGCCCAGGCTCACCGCCCGGCCGTCTGTGCGCGGCGGCGCTGGCTGAAGGCTGACCGAGATGAAAATGAGGGCGAGGCCGTGATAGACGATAAATTCGAAGGTCTCTGGCTGGAACGGGAGGAACCCCATGGCCGAAGGCCCCAAAAAGAGCCCGATGATGCCAGCCAACAGCGGTGGAGGAAGTGCGAGACGCCGAAGAAACGGCAGCGACTGAATCAACGCCCAGCTCACCAACAGCAGGGCGCAGAGCCACACCCCATCCATCATCACACCGCTCGACCAGAACGTCATCCTCGCCCCACTGCTGCTGAACCGTCGTCACAGGGTACCGCATCTACGCAAACAGCCGACGGAAACCTGTCAGGTTCGGGGTTTGAGGGCTGATGGGGATTCGGGTATGTTCACACTTCCATCGCCAATTTTCTGGAGACATCACGGATGCCCCGTCGAACCCATCACCACCATGCGGGTGATTTTGCGCTTCCCACCGCCCAACGCAGCTATGCTCCAGATCTGCCTCTTGAGCCCGATCACCTTGACATCTTCTTGCATCCCGATCTCGACGCGCACACGGCATCGGTCCAGGTTCAGCTGACCACCATCAGCCGCACCCCTGGCGCATCCGTCCTGACCCTCGACGGCGTCGACTTCCTGGATCTGACGGTCACAGATCCGGACGAAAACGCGCTGTCATGGAGCTATGACGGCGATAAAATCAAGATCCACTGGGCAGACGGCGCGGACGTAGACGAGAAGCGCCGGGTGACGCTGACCTACCGGGTCGACGATCCGATCAATGGCCTGTTCTTCGGCGGCCCCGATGCGTCCGAGCCCGACCGCGGCCGATATCTGGTCACCGACCATGAGACCGAGCGCGCCCGGTATTGGCTGGCGTGTGTCGACCACCCCTCGGCGCGGGTGACGTTGGACATCCGCATCCGAGCGCCGAAGGACATGGAGATCGTGGCAACCGGCGGTCTCTTGGGCAGCGAAGACCATGACGACGGCACCCGGACGGCCCACTGGCGCTCAGAAGCCCGGTGTCCCAGCTACCTCATCTGCCTCATCGTCGGCGAGTTCGTCCGCTGCGAAGACGGTGATTTTGACGGCAAGCCCCTCGCCTACTTCGCCCTCCCGCCGCTGACCGAAGCGGACCTGAAGCGCAGCTTCGGCCCCACCGGAAAGATGCTCGCGTTCTTGACCCGGAAGCTGGGCAGCCCCCTGCCCTGGGCGAAGTATTACCAGTTCGCCGCCCCCGGCATCGGCGGCGCGATGGAGAACATCTCGCTGGTCTCGTGGGATCAGGGCTGGGTCATGGATGCGCGGCTGCACCGGGAACGCGGCGACATCCTCGACCTCGTCAACCTCCATGAGATGGCCCACACCTGGTTTGGGGACCTGCTCGTCATCCGCGACTTCGCTCACGCATGGCTCAAAGAGAGCTGGGCGACCTACCTGGAGTCGGTCTGGTTGGAAGAGACCGCAGGCCAGGACGAGATGCACTACCAGCTTCACCTTGAGCGGGACGCCTACCGCCAGGAAGCCGACAACACCTACGTCCGGCCCATCGTGACCCGAAAATATGACTCCTCATGGCAGATGTTTGACCGGCACCTCTACCCCGGCGGCGCCATTCGCCTTCACCTGCTCCGGACCATCCTCGGCGATGGGGTGTTCTGGGACGGGGTCCGCGACTATGTCCGTGACTTCGCCAACAAGACTGTCGAGACCGATGACTTCCGCAAAGCGCTGGAGAGCCGCTCCGGGCGATACCTCGCCCGGTTTTTTGACCAGTGGCTCTACAGCCCCGGCTATCCGCACCTCAAGGCCTCGCTCAAGCACGACGACGGGGTGATGACCCTGTCCGTCGAGCAGACCCAGGCCAACAGCAAAAAGAACATCGGCCTGTTCAGCTTCCCCCTCACCATCGCGGTGGAAGGCGCGGACGGCGCATGGTCACGGCACACCATCCGCTGTGAAGCGCGTCACCACGCCCTCCGGCTGCCATCGGACAAGAAGCCGCTCCAGGTCATCGTCGACCCCGACGGCGTCGTCCCGCATAAGCTGACCTTTGAGCCTGGCCAGAAGATGCTCAAGCGCATCCTCACCGCCGGCCCCACCGTCCACGCGCGGCTGTATGCGGCCGGGACGCTGGTGAAGTCTGGCCGCAAGAGCGCCATCCTCGCCGTACAGGAGGCGTTCAAGGCCGAGCCGTTCTGGGGCGTCCGCGTCGAAATGGCCCGGGCCCTCGGCGGCTCGAACACCGCCGCCGCCTGCGGTGCGCTGCAGGCGCTGATCCCCACGGAGGAAGAACCACGGGTTCAGGGCGCGCTGATGATGGCCGCCCAACAGTTCCGCGATCCGGACCTCGCGAAGACCGTCGCCGCCTGGTTGCAGGCGGGCGACCGACCGTACCGCGCCACCGGCGAGGCGCTGGTTGCGCTCG
>JBCBLB010000454.1:0-8156 GCA_038520555.1 Myxococcota bacterium
GATGTCGCTGTCTTCGGTCGCTTCAATCGACGCAGAGCGGGGCTCGTCGTCGACCAGGGCCATCTCGCCGAAGCTGTCGCCGGGACCCAGCGAAGCGACGGGTTGTTTTTTGCCGTTGGCGGTCCGAAACACCGAGAAGGTGCCAGAGACGATGAAGGCCATAAAGTCCCCCCGCTCGCCCTGTTTACAGATCACCCCACCCGAGGCGACGCGGTATGACTGGACATATTCGAAGATCAGGTCGACCAGCGCGTCGTCCATCCCCTGACCCCAGCCGGTCTTCTTGATGGTCTGGATGCACAGCTCACGGGAGTGCTGGGTCGTCGACAGCTGTGTTGGGACGTGCTCAGGGGGGGAAGTCTCAGTGGCCATCGGTGCTCCTCGGCTGAGTCAGGGGGTCGCGGCACCTTAAATCGCCGCGGCCTCCCCTTCAACCTCCACCCCCCGATCTCCCATCAAGCCGTCTCGGTCGCGGCCTCCGCTTGAAGCCCCAGCTCCTCGACCATCACCTCACGCATCCGGAACTTCTGGATCTTTCCGGTCACCGTCATCGGGAATTCGTCGACCAGCTTCCAGAACCGGGGGATCTTCACGGTCGCGATCTGGCCGCGGCAGAAGGCATCCAGCTCGTCGGTGCTCACCTGCTCGCCAGCGCGCAGCTTGACCCATACCGCGACCTCCTCGCCATACTTCGCGGAGGGCACGCCGAAGACCTGGGCGTCCTCGATGGCAGGATGAGTGTAGAGGTACTCCTCGACCTCTCGGGGGTAGATGTTCTCGCCGCCGCGGATGATCATGTCTTTGATCCGGCCGGTGATCTTGACGTACCCCTCATCATCCATGATGGCGAGGTCGCCGGTGTGCATCCACCGGGCGTCGTCGATGGCGTTCGCCGTCGCCTCGGGGTTGTTCCAGTAGCCGAGCATCACCGAATAGCCCCGGGTGCACAGCTCGCCCTGCTGCCCCCGCGGCAGGGCCACGCCGGTCTCTGGATCGATGATCTTCACCTCAACATGGGGGTGGACCCGGCCCACGGTCGCCACCCGCCGGTCGAGCGGGGCGTTCAGGCGCGTCTGCGTCGACACCGGCGAAGTCTCCGTCATCCCGTAGCCGATCGTCACCTCGGGCATGTGCATCCGATCGATGACCTGCCGCATCACCTCAATCGGGCACGGCGAGCCGGCCATCATCCCGGTCCGAAGCGAGGAGAAGTCATAGCGCTCGAAGGCCGGATGGTTGAGCTGAGCGATGAACATCGTGGGCACGCCGTAGAGCGAGGTGCACCGTTCATCCTGAACGGTCGCCATGGTCGCCTCAGGGTCGAAGGCGGAGCCGGGCACGACGATGGTTGCGCCGGTCGAGGTGCAGGCGAGGTTGCCGATGACCATCCCGAAGCAGTGGTAGAAGGGCACCGGAACGCAGACCCGATCGACCTCAGAGTAATTCATCAGCCGGGCGATCATGTAGCCGTTGTTGAGGATGTTGTGGTGCGACAGCGTCGCCCCTTTCGGAGAACCGGTGGTCCCAGAGGTGTACTGGATGTTGATCGGATCATCGAAGGCCAGCGACGCTTCACGGGCGGCGAGTTGCTCTTCGGAGACCTGATCGCTCAAAGACAGCAGCTCGTCCCACTGGGTATCCAGGACAAACACCTGCTCCAGGCTGGGCACGTCGCCCCGGATCTGCTCCAGGATCTCAACATAGTCGGTGGCGCGGAAGCCCTTGGACATCAACAGCATCCTCTGACCGGACTGGTTGAGGGCATACTTCAGCTCAGCGGCACGGTAGGCGGGGTTGACGTTGACCATGATCGCCCCGATGCGGGCGGTGGCGTACTGGACGACGACCCACTCGAACCGATTGGGCGACCACATCCCGACCCGATCGCCCTTGTTGACGCCACGCGCCATCAACGCGCGGGCGAGCCGGGTGGTGGCGTCCCAAAGTTGTTGGTAGGTCGCCCGGTAGTTCTGGTGGCGAACCACCACCGCTTCTTGATCGGGAAGCCGCGCCACCGTCCGGCGAAGGCTCTCTCCGATGGTCATCCCCAACAGTGGAAGTTCACTGGTACCGTGGACATAAGATAGCGCGCTCATACTCTTGCTCCTCCGACAATGGGGTTGTCTCGGGATTACCATGACCGGACGGAGACAGGAAGGAGGACCTTCGATGACGTCAGCAGAACCCCACCGCAGGCGGCGGCAGGGCGATCTGTTCCTCTCCATCAACGCCGCCCTCATCCCCGCCGTCGCGCTCCTCCTCGGCGGCTCGATCTGGGCGATCGATGTGCTCTGCTCGTTCAGCCTGCACGCAGCAATCGTCGCCCTGATCCTTGGCCTGGAGCGGCTGCGGTTGGGGCGTTTCGTCCCCGCGGGGTTCTGGATGATCAGCGTCGCGCTCTGGAGCGCATCGATCCCCAGGCTGAACCGTGCGCCCCTTTCTGACGGCCCCCCGACGCTGAAGCTCGCGGTTCAGAACCTGCTCACCAGCAATCGAAACTTCGACCAGGCCATCGACGCGATTCGCACCGAAGATCCCGACGTGTTTTGTGCGTTGGAGGTCGATGAGGGCTGGCTGCGCGCCCTTCAGGCCGGCCTGCCCGATCTGACGATGGTGATCGCCCGACCGCGGACCGACAATTTCGGCATCGCCATCTTCACCCGTGATCCCAACGTCCAGGCCCAGGTGGTCGAAGGGTTGGAAGACCACCCCCCTGCCCTGATGGCGACGGTGGATGGGATCCGGGTCTTCGCGGTGCACACCGTCCCGCCCATCAGCCGAGCGCGGTGGGAGCAGAGAAACCGGCTGTTGGATGCCATCCGAACACGAGCCCTGAATGGCGACAGTCCCGCGATCGTGGCGGGCGATCTGAACTTCAGCCCCAGCTCTCCGAGCTGGCCTGCGCTGACCGAGGGGTTGCGTCGGGTTCAACCCGGGCGCATTCCCTGGGGGACCTGGCCTTCGCGCTATGGCGATGCAGGCATCGCCATCGATCATGTGCTGCTGACCGAAGGGCTGGATGCGACCGCGATGACCATGCTGCCCCCCGTCGGCTCCGATCACCGGGGGCTCGTGGTTGAGGTCCGGAAGACGCCGTGACCCTCAGGGGTGGGCGATGCGCTCGGCGCGAGCGGCCATGCCCAGGACCAATCGGGTCAGCCCCTGCTCGGCGATGCGCGCCTCGACCGACTTCGGGATCCACCAGACCCGGGGCAGGAAGACCTCATACTCCAGCTCTGTGGCGCCCGTCTCTGTCGGATTGAGCCGCCAGCAGCCCCGACCGCCGCGGCTGACCGTCGCGGGGCCGTCGGTGTAGACGAAGCACCACTGGCGCTGATGCGGGGACAGCGGGCCTTCCATCACGAAGTCCGAGGTGACGCCCCGAACCGTGACGGAGTATCCCGAGCGCTGGGTGCCATCGTCGCGCCGCTCATAGACAGACGAGGCGGTGACATAGGGCAGAAAATCAGCATAGGCGTCCACGTCGGTGACCACCTTCCAGACCACGTCGGCGGGGGCATCGACGGTGATCTGGGCCCAGCCACGCCGCATGCCCGACTCAGCGGGCTGATGCGACCAGCGGAGGCCGTCGGCGTCTTCTGCAGAGATGGCCGTCGCGATCAGGATCATCCAGGCGGCGGTCATCATCTGCGGCCGGGGCCTCCGAAACCTGCGAACCTACAGAGACTGGTCGCCGTCCTGAGCGGCCGGTGCCATCGGATCGCTGTCGACGATGTAGGGGTAGACGCCGTTGTCGATGTCTGCGGTGGCCGGCTTCAGGTTGATGAAGACCGGATCGTCTGCGGGGCCGTATGCCCAGATCCAGAAGATCGGAGTCAGACAGAAGCCCGCGACCGCCGGACCCGCCTTGATCTCACGCTTGACCGGAACGACGGCCGGGGTGTGACCGGGCGCAGACGCCCAGACATAGAACTTCTCCCAGGCGAAGTAGTCCACTTCACAGACCAGGGGGGCTTCACCCGTCGCCACATAGCCCGCAGGCTCGGTGTCAGGGGACGGGAAGTAGTCAGTGACATACACCGTCGTGTTCGGTGTCTTGCTCTGAATGGTGACTGCAGTTGAACAGCCCATCAAGAACATGGGAATCATGAACCGCATCTCTGCTTCTCCTATAGGGAAAAAAAGGCTGTGACCTTTTACCACAGTCCATCTCCCCGTTGAACCGGCCTCAAAAACTCATGCTCCTCTTGATTCTGCTCTCTCAGGCCCTCGCCGGGCCCCCGCCACGGTGCAGAGATCTGCGTCCCCCCGTCGTTCCCACGGACACCCATGAGATCGAACGCGTCGGATTGGTCCGGACCACCCTGTGGCTCGGGCTGCGGTTCTATCAGGTCGCCATCTCCCCCGCCGATGGGGCGACCTGCTCGATGTACCCCTCTTGCTCGCGATATGCGATGGAGGCCATCGCCCGTAACGGCCCTGTGACGGGGTACTGGATGGCGTCCTCTCGAATCCTGAGCACTCATCAGGACCCCCACCTGCCCACCTGCACCGCCGGACGGCGCGTCTTCTTCTACAACCCACCCAGCGACGACGAGTGGTGGAAATGATCCTCTCCCTGCTGCTTTCTGCGAGCCCCGCCCTCGCCCAACAACCCGATCCGATCCTGCTCGACCGGCTCATCGCCCTGTCGATGTATGAAGCCGCCTACGCCCGGATCATCGAAGCCTCACTGGATGCTCCGCCCGAAGACCGGCTTGGAATCGAGTATCACGCTGGATATGTGCTCATCCTCTCCGAAGACTGGGCGCGGGTGCGGACCCACTTTCTGCCGCTGCCACGGACGCCTTCGCGCTCGCTGGCCATCGCCTGGAGCCTGTACCAGGAGGACAACCCGCGCGCGACCCTCGACGTCCTCAGGGAGACCGAGGGCAGCCAGGCCCGCTACCTCGCCGGCTGGGTCGCCCTCAGCAACCAGGACCCCAGCGAAGCGGTCCGACAGTGGCAAAGGGTGCCGGAGAACGATCCGCTCCATCCCGACGCCTTCGCCCTCACCCAGCAGGTCGCCTCCTGGGAGCGGATCCCCTACCGCTCCCCGGCCCTCGCCGGCACCTTCGCTGCCGTGCTCCCTGGCGCCGGGCACGCCTACGCCAACCACTGGGGCGAGGCGCTGTCCTCATTTCTCGTCAACGGCGGGCTCATCGCCTCCAGCGTCGCCCTCGCCCGGAGAGAGCTGTGGTTCGGGTTCGGCCTCGTCGTCCTTATCGAGTCCGGCTTTTACGGCGGGAACATCATCAGCGCCATCGGACGCGCCAAACGGTTCAACCGCCTCGCCTGGGAAGAGCCCATCAACCAGCTCGCCGACCCCTACGCCCCCCGGATCCGCTTCGAGGACAACCAGATCCGGATCCGCTAAAGGAGCCCCCGTGGAGATCCGAACCGACATCCAGGTCTTTGCTTCGATGGGACCCTGGGCCGGGCTGAACGTCGTCGACGTCGGCTGCGGCCGAGGCGCCCTGGCCCTCGCGCTCGCACAACGCGGCGCCAGCGTCCTCGGCGTCGAGCCCAACCTCCAGACTGACGCTCCCAGCCACCCAAAGCTTCGAATCCAATCGGGCTCTGCAGAGCGGCTGCCCATCGACGATGGCGCTGTCGATGTCGTCATCTTTAACCGTTCTCTGCATCATATCCCCGAAGCGCTGATGGATGCTTCGCTGGCAGAAGCGGCCAGGATCCTTCGGCCGATGGGACGCCTGCTGATCCTGGAGCCCGACCCCGATGGCCAGATGTCCCAGGTGATGGAGCCGTTTCATGACGAACGGGCCGAACGGGCCGCAGCCCTCGCGGCGATGGACCGAATGGGGCAGGCGATGACGCTGCAGGAAGAGCGGTGGGTCGCACGCCCCTATTTTCACCGCGACCTCGACACCTTCCGGCAGCGGATGAGAGCGGCGAAGCATATGAACATCTCCGAAGAAGGGCTGATGTCTCCCCTGGTGGCCGAACGATTCGCACAGGGTGAGCCTGTCGGGCAGGGGAGACGGTTCACGAACCCCGTTCGAATTCGGGTGTATACCGTGAATCCGTGACGCCCCGCGGGTGGGTGACCGGGGGCAGGATTACCGATTGATTACATTGGACACTTTTTGACCGGTTGAGAGTGCAGGAAGGGACTGCAGAGTGGCGTATGTGGGTTGTTGATGTGGGAAACCATACAGCAACGCGCTATCTTGAGGTGAGATAAACAAGGTTCAATCAACAATATTGACGCGTCAACACCTTCTCCTTCACGCCAGGCAACGACGCACCGAAGCCCCAGAAGAACGAACCAGAGGCGCTCTATGTTCGCGACGACGCTCCCCTTCACAGTGACATCCCTGCTGGCGCTCCAGCTGATTCAGACCCCGGAAGCGGCGTCGTTTCCGGATGATTCGACGCAGATGGCGCCGGTGACGATCATGTCGACCGACGGGCTCCGTCAGGGCGCCCTCGATCAGCTCGCCTTCGGCGATGAATTCGAGCAGCGCGATGCCGCAGAGAAGCTGGTGATGCTCGACGACGGCGGCTTCCCCGACGACCGACGCGGCGACTTCCTCCGCGCCATCGCCCCGGCCGCCATTGTCACCGCACGCACGCACCAGCTCCCGCCGTCGGTGACGTTGGCGCAGGCCATTCTGGAGAGTGGGTGGGGGCGTTCTTCGCTGGCCCGAACGAACCACAACCTGTTCGGAATCAAGGCACGAACCGGCTACGCCCGATTCGACACATGGGGCGATGGAATTGAACATCACGGAGCCCTGCTGGCTTCGAAGCGGTACGCGCGTGCGCATCGGTACTGGACCGATGGGCCGACGTTTATCCGTCATATCGCACCGATTTATGCTGAAGATCCGCTGTACGCGCCGCGGATTCGTTCGCTGATTCGTCAGTACCGACTGGATCGATGGGACGAACTGGTCGTCGCTGCAGTGGACAAAGCCGCGACGGCGCCTGAGCCGCTGGCCCAGCGCTGAGCGTCAGCGGCCCATCTTGACGTCTTTGAGGGTGCGGACGGGAACCGCTGCGCCGCGACGGGTCGCGATGAGCGACGCCGCGATCGAGACTGCGATCTCATCCGGTGTCTCTGCCCCGATATCCAGGCCCACCGGCGTATGCAGTCGGTCCATCTGTGCTTCGGCGATCCCATCTTCCGCAAGCCTGTGGAAGATCTGACTGATCTTTCGTCGAGACCCCAACATCCCGATCCAGGCGTGGGGCTTTGTGACGAGGCTTCGGAGGAGGTCCCGATCGCGCATGTGCAGGTGGGTCATCAACAAGAAGTGCGATGCCGGCGTGGTCTCTACCGTCTCTACGAAGGCCAGCGGCGACGCGACATGAACGGCGCATCCGGGGAACCGCTCTGGAGCCGCGAGGGCCGACCGATCGTCCACGATGGTGACGAAGAAGTTGAGGGTCTGGAGCAGCCGGGCGGTGGCGTGTGCGACATGACCGGCGCCGAAGATGGTCATCGGCGTGCGGACCTGGAGGGGCTCGACATAGACTTCCATGTCACCGCCGCAGCCCATCCCAGGCTCTGCCTCTGAAGCGGCATGGTAGCGACGGGGCCTGCCGGTGGCGATCACCTGGAGGGCGAGCTCACGAACCCGATGCTCGACCACGCCGCCGCCGATGGTGCCGACGGTTTCACCGTCGGCGAAGATCAGCATTCGCGCGTCCGTCGTCCGCGGGGCGGCCTTCCCCCCGATCACCGTGGCCAGCGCAGCAGCAGATCCGTTCCGGATCGCCCGGGCAGCAGCTTCGAAGACGTTCATGTCCATCGCTCTAACCCTTCGCTACGTTGACCGGGTGCGGTAGGGCGACCCGATCCTGGACGGCATCCTCGCCGTCCGGGGGTCGAGCCCGAGAAGGCTGCGCGGTGGTTGCGGGACGATCTGCTCCGGGAGCTGCTGGTGGCGGTCTTCTTGCCGCCCCCCCAGGCCTGGATGTCGGCCAGGACCTTCCAGATCTCCACCTCGCCGCGGGCCATCCCAAACCCGGAGCAATTCATCGAAGGGCTGGTTTCGCTCCTCGCTGTCAAGGGACATGATCTTTTACGCAATTAGGGGACGGGAACTTTTACGCACTGGCGTCCCTCCTTGCGCTGTCCATTCGTTTTTCCTCGTAGCGCCGGAAAGCCTGAGGGACTGGACCTTCGC
>JBCBLB010000647.1:0-5487 GCA_038520555.1 Myxococcota bacterium
GGGTGATCTGGACTTTCTTCCGCCGCTGTCGTTGGGTATCCTGGCGGTGTGTGGGGTCACCCTCGGCGTGGCCTCTGCATTCATCGCGGTTCGCCGCTTCCTGGCTTCCACCCCATGACGCGCTTCCTCCTCCTCTGCACCCTGCTGTTGTCCGCTTCGGCCGAGGAGGAGGAAGCGCGTCATGGGGTGGAAGCCAGGAAGCGGCGAACCGCGATGAATGCAGAGGCCACGCCGAGGGTGACCCCACACACCGCCAGGATACCCAACGACAGCGGCGGAAGAAAGTCCAGATCACCCGTGATGCCCAGCTGGAGGGCCTCCTGAAGACGCACCACGACGGCTTGATGCACGATCCACAGGCCAATCAGCGCGAGCGCCCACCCCATCAGCCCCTGCACCAGCCCTTCGACCAGAAACGGGGTGGTGATGAACGCCCGGGTTGCGCCGACCAGTCGGGCGATGACCAGCTCATCTCGACGGCTGTAGACGACCAGCCAGACGGTGTTGGTGACCAGAAACATCGCAGATACCAGGATCAGCAGACCGAGGACAACGCCCAGGGCGCTGAGCAGAGACAAAAACGCGTTGAACCGCTCCACCCACTCCCGGCCATAGTCGATGTCCGCGAACCCCGGTCCCTCAAGCCCTTCGGCGAACCGAGCGATCTGGTCGGGCCGGGACGCTTCGGCGGAGAGGGTGATCTCCAATGAGGCGGGAAGCACCCCTTCGCCCAGCTCGCTGAGCACCGGCTCCAACCCATCCACCCGCTCGCGAAGCCATCGCTCGGCGTCGGCTTCCGAGACATAGCGGACCCCCTCGACACCCGGCTCGGTGGCGATCTGATCGCGCAGCTCGAAGCGGCGGGTCTCAGAGATGTCCGGATGGAAGTAGGCGCTGACGTGGACGTCCCGGCTCCAGGTGTCCACGATGCTGTTGAGGTTGTGCTGGACCGAGAGGTAGACCCCGATGAGCAGAAGCGATGCTGCGATGACCCCGGTGGAGACGCTGTTGAGGTACAGGTTCTCCCAGAGCGATCGTGCCGCGCGGCGAAGGATATGCTGGACGGTGTTGGGGGTCACGATTTGACCAGCCGCCCGCGCTCGAACCGGAGGAAGCGGTGACGGAACCGCTGCATCAGGGCAGCGTCATGGGTGGCGACGAGCACAGTGGTCCCGCGGAGGTTGATGGCTTCGAGGATCTCCATCACTTCGACCGCCATCGCCCCATCGAGGTTCCCGGTGGGTTCATCGGCGATCAGGATGGAGGGGTCGTTGATGATGGCCCGGGCGACGGCGACCCGCTGCTGCTCCCCACCAGAGAGCTGTAAGGGGAACTCCTGATCGCGGCCTTGTAACCCCACGATCCGAAGGACCGCAGAGACCCGCCGGCGGATGGTCGCCCGGGGCGCGCCGATCACTTCGAGCGCAAGGCCCACGTTCTCCGCGATGGTTCGTCGCTGCAGGAGCTTAAAGTCCTGGAAGATGATCCCGATGTTCCGCCGGAGGGTGGGCAGCCGGCGCCGGCTGAGGCGCGCCAGATCGATGCCGCCGACCATCAGCTTGCCTTCAGTGGGCTGCACGGCGCCATACAGCATCTTGAGCAGCGTGGTCTTGCCCGCGCCGGAGGGGCCGGTGACATAACAGAATTCGCCCTTCTTTACGGTCAGCGAGACATCGTGCAAGGCAGCGATGTCGCCGTATTTTTTGGTGACATGGTACAGGCGAATCATCGCAGACTTTTATATCAAACCCACTCTCACCCTACACCCCGCCGATCGCAACCTTCGGAGGTCCCCGATGCAGATCGCCATCTACGGTGGCAGCTTCAACCCCCCTCACGTCGCCCATGGCATGGTGGCGTCCTGGCTGAAGTGGACCGGTCAGGTCGATGAGGTATGGATGGTCCCGGTCTACCATCACGCTTTCGAGGGGCGCCAGGACAAGACGCTGGCCGCTTACGAACAGCGTCTGGAGCTGTGCGAGCGGATGTGTCAGGATCTGGGCTCGGGGGTCGCCCGGGTCAGCGATGTGGAGTCCAGGCTCCCCGCTCCGTCCTACACCATCGACACCCTGCGCCATCTCGCTCAGGCTCATCCGGAGCATCGGTTCCGCCTCGTGGTCGGCGCCGACGTCTTGCCCCAGCGGGATGCGTGGCGGGACTGGTCTGGCATCGAGCGAGACTTTTCGCCCATCATCGTGGGCCGGGATGGCTATGACAACCCCCCAGATGTGGTGGTCTTTCCTGGAGTCAGCAGCACCGATATTCGCGCCCGGCTGCATGACGGCCGGCCCTTCGAGCATCTGGTGACGGCCCGCGTTGCCGCGGTGTTACGAGCGGGGTGGGCGACCTAATCGAGGTCGGGAGCGCCGACCAGCAGGGCCGCGTTCGAGACCGGCTCGCCCCGTGCGTTGAGCCCGCCCATCACGAGGACACCATACTGGTCGTCGAAGGCGATGGTCGGATCCCCGACGGCGACGGGAAGCGCGCCTTCCGTAGAGTCTTCGTCGCAGTCTTCAGGGCCGACCGTCTCCCAGGACTCGCTGCTCGGATCGAAGATCTCGGCGCAGGGGAGGGCGGTGAGGTCCAGATAGTCGAACAGGCCGGTCATGGTGGTGAAGCCACCGACGACCAGGACCCGTCCATCGGGGAGCGGCGCGGCGCCGTGGACCGCCCGGGGGTTGTTCATCGGCCGGACCTCGGTCCAGCTGTCGCCGTCATAGATGTACGCCTGATTCGAGGCGGTGAAGGTGATATCCGGATCGAAGGAGATCTCGGTCCCCTCATCCAACGGATATCCGCCGGCGAGCAGAACCCGCCCATCGTCGAGCGGAGTGAGGGAAGCGTACAACCGGCTGATTCGGGCGGGGAGAATGGGGCCGTCTTCGAGACCCCCCTCCAAGCCGACGATGTCACATCCCGCCTCAGCGAGGACAAAATCGCCGCCAAAGTCCGTGGAGAACCCGCCGCAGATCAGCGCGCCCTGGTTTCCGAACGCCGCGATGGCGGCGCCACCTGAGCCTGAGTTGACCGACTCGAAGCCGGAGAACTCCGCGCTGGATGCATCGAAGAACATCAGCTCGTCGGTGAGAGTGTAGAAATCCGGCTCCGGGACGCGGCCAAATCCCCCGGTGAACACAACGTTCCCCGAAGCGATCTTGACAGCCCGGTGACCGGCTACGTAGTGAGTGAGCGCCGGTCGGCTGCCGATGTTCTGGATGGTCTCCGTCGCTGGATCCCAGAGGTACCCTTCCCGTGAGGTCAACTCGCCGTCCAGAAACGCACCGGATCCGCCGACGATCAACACCTGGCCATCGTCGAGCAGGGTCATCGAGTGCCCCACCCGCCCGCTGACATCCGTAGACGACCCGTCGTTGGAGCTCTCTTCCGAGAGCGAAGGCAGCGAGAAGCCAGCATTGTTGAAGGTGAAGTCGGAGGCGGTCACCGAGAGCTGCCAGATCCCGTCGAGGGTGTCGCTCTCTGAACTCAGCAGCCCGCGTGTGTCATCGATGCCACCGGACAGCCAGAACCGCCCGTCTTCGGTAGACACTGCCGCCCCCTTCACGTTCTGGATGGGCATCTCCAGCCAGGCGAAGTCATCGCTTCGGAGCAGCAGGATCGTCGCAGACACCTCGCCGTCGTCGAGGGTCAGCTCCGCGGAGCGCCCGAACGCGACCAGCGCGTCGTCGCCGTCGTAACCGGCCAGGGCAACAGAAACTTCATCGAGGGGATCGATGCCCACGATCTCAGCGCTGGTCCCCTCCGAAGCGGAGCTGAGGGTGAACACCTCGGAGCCCGTGGGGTACTCAATGATGAGGTCGAGGCGATCGATATCGTTAAACAGGTCGGTCTGATTTGGCGCGGTCTGAACGTCCAGCTCAAGGGTGAAGGCGTCCCCCCCGGGCGTGGTCTCTCCGCTATCACAGGCCATTGACAGTGCAAGCCAGAGCATAAACGCAACACTACACCACGGGGGATAAACCCGGTCAACGAGTGACCCCCGTGGTCTCCGACGGTTAGGATTCCGTTGATGCCTCCTCTACTTCGCGCTGAGCGCCTCTCCGCTGTCCCCGGCCTGATTCATGGTTTCACCCGGCGCACCGACGCCGACGGTCGCCTGTTGAGCTTCCCACGTGACGCGACGCCAGCACAGTGGGAGCACCTCGGCGCGCTCCTCGATACACCCAACGCCCGCTTCTCTTTCCTCTCTCAGGTTCACGGCGCAACCGCGCTCCTTGCCGATCGCGCGGGGAACCTCGGCGAGGGGGATGGCCTCGTCACGACGAAGCGGGGAACCTTTTTGGTGATTCGGACCGCGGACTGTGTCCCTGTTCTCTTCCTGGGGCAAGGGGACGACCTCGGCGCGGCTCATGCGGGCTGGCGTGGGACCGCCGCCGGCATCGTCCCACAGACCATCGCGGCCATGCCCTCGACACCCACAGTGGCCGTCATCGGGCCCTGCATTTCGGTTGAGAACTACGAAGTCGGGGATGAAGTGGTCGATGCCATCGCCGCTGCGGGGGTGCCGCACGAGCGGTTCGTGCGGCGCGATTTGGGGCCCCGGCCGCACGTTGACCTCCGGGCGGCGGTCCAGTGGCAGCTGGAACACGCCGGGGTCCCTTCGATCGCGATCCTGCCCCACTGCACCTTCGCCGATGACAACCTCCATAGCTACCGGCGCGAGGGGCGGAAGGTGGGGAGCATGGCCTCGGTGATAGGCTGGGCACGATGATCGTGCTGCTGTCCGTTCTGTTGGGGTGTCGAGACGCGGAGATGGCCCCGCTCAAAGATGCCCTCGATGACTATGAGCGGGGGCGGGCGCTCGCCGATGCGGGGGATTGGGGTGGCGCTGCCAACGCCTTCGCGCAGGCGATCGAAGACCACCCGCCAAGCCCGGCCCTTCACATGTGGTGGGCCAAGGCCCTCGCCGAGCAGGGACAATTCGACAAGGCTCGCGATGCTCTGACCCAGGGCATCGAACGCGTGCCAGAGCATCCGCTGCTCCATTACAACCGCGCGGCGTATGCGGCCCGCGGTGGGGATCTGGGCGCCGCGGCCCGAGGGCTGAACTACCTCTACGCTCGTGGCATGATGGATCCGGTCATCGCCGGTGAAGATCCAGACTTCGCCGCGTTGGCCGTCGAGCCCCGGTACGCCCACCTCGCCCCTGCGCCTGCCCTTCAGCTTGAGGTGCAGATGCAAGAGCCGTCGGTCCTCATCGGCGATCGGTTCACCGCAGAGCTACAACTGCGCACCCGGGTCGGCGCCCCCATCTCGATCGACGCTCCGACGCCCACGACCGCTTCGCTCGTCCATGAGCGCACCATTGAAGATCAGCTCCCCGATGAGGCGGGGTGGAGCCAGCGGCGGCTGACGATCCGGTGGCTGGCGGCGGCAGTCGGTGAGCAGGCCCTGGGACCGGTGACGGCCAAGGCGCACGGCAGCGAAGGCAAGACCAGCCCGATGGTGGTCTCTGCCGCTGCGTTGCCA
>JBCBLB010000289.1:0-11292 GCA_038520555.1 Myxococcota bacterium
ATGCGCCGGTTCTCGGCTTCCCACGATGAAGTCAGCGAAGCGCTGTCGCGGGCGCTTGAGGAGCGCGCCGGGCGGGAGAAGGCCATCCAGGCGCTGGAGCGGCAGCGCCGGATGGACGCGCTGGGGCGCCTGTCCGGTGGGATCGCACACGACGTCAACAACGCCTTGGTGGTCGTGGTCGCCAACACCACGGCGTTGCTGGAAGAGGAGACCGATCCCGATCAGCGGCAGGTCCTGCGCGATATGCTGACAGCCGCGCGCTCCGCCGGGGAGACGGTCCAACAACTGATGATCTTCAGCCAACGGGCGCCGTCAAACGCACCCGCCGACACCGCACAGGTGGTCACCCAGCTCGCGCGCTCTCTCCGGCGGGTCTTCCCCGAGAACATCCACATCACGGTCACCGCGACAGGGCCGCTGTGGGTCACGCTGCCTGTCGCCGCGCTGGAGCGAGTGCTCCTGAACCTTTCGTTAAACGCCCGGGATGCGATGCCCATGGGCGGCGAACTGTCCATTCAGGCGCACCCCCACGAGCCAGGCCAGATCGCGATCGTGGTCGGCGACACCGGGCTGGGGATGACCGAAGCGGTCCAGAAGCGCGCGTTTGAGCCATTCTTCACCACCAAGACCGAGCTGAAAGGCACCGGGCTGGGGCTGTCGTCGGTCCAGGAGATCGTGGTCAAGGCCGGCGGCACGATCGCGCTGGAGAGCGCGTTGGGGGAAGGGACACGGGTCACGCTGCACCTGCCGCAGACTGCAGGGCCGCCCACAAAGGACGCAGAGCCAACGGCGCAAAGAGACGGCGCAAAGATCCACATCCTGTTGGTCGAAGACGAACCCGCGGTCCGCAAGGCGACCGGACGCATGCTGGAGCTGATCGGCCACAGCTTCGTCGCCGCCCGAGACGAGCGCACCGCGATGTTGGCGATGGACGTCTCTGGCGTCCCGTTTGATCTGATGCTCACCGATGGTGTGATGCCCCAGACCAACACCGATCAGCTCATCCAGGGCTTCCGCGAGCGGTTCCCCCAGGCCGGGGTCGTCCTGTACTCGGGATGGCTATCACAGTCGACGATCACAGCCGATGAACACGTGATCTTCATGGCCAAGCCGTTCTCGATGACCCAACTCGAAGACGCCATCACCCAGGCCATACAACCACGGTGACCCGGCGCCCGAACACCCGAACAGGTGTGGGCCCGCTCTTCCAGAGATGAGAAGATAACTTCCCTTACCTGGAGGTGGCTCATGGTGCTGGAGTGGGATGTCGAGACCGATGGGACGATGCGATACGCCAACGCACGCATCGCTGGAGAGGACCCCAACGAATGGGCCGCGGCGATGGCTGCGTGGTGGACACAGCTCTGCGAGCATGCCCTGGAAGCCGAAGACTGGGACACCATCGTAGCCGACCTCTGGATCGAGACCGGCCGACTGATCGGCCACGTCCAGCGGTCAGACCAGGCGGTGGGCAACGATCGCGGCTTCCGCGTCTGCCTGACCTTCCTCCATGTCTCAAATGCTCTGTATCAAGACGATTTTTCCGCGACGACCCGGGCGGCGCAGCAGGCGCGATTGGATCGGCTGCTGGACGCCTCGATCCATCAAGAACCCACCCGATCGATGCTGATGACCTTCGCCACCAGGCGCCCGCTCCGTCTGTGGTGGTGTATGGAAGGCGCGAAAATCGCGATCCCAGACCTGCCCACCTGAACCGACAGACAACAACGTGCCGCGGCACGCGTGACACCCGACCACAGATGACCGCTCCAACAGTCCTGGTCGACACAAATCCATAATAAAATGAACATGTTCACTTTATTATGATGATTTTGGATGAACATGTTCATTTGAAGAATGCGGGGGCCAAATAAAAATGTATACTGGACAGGTCAAGTTGATTCACGCTTGACCTGTCAAGCTGTGCAATTTTGCACGGCACAGGCCAGCCCAACGGCGCGCTGGGCATGTCCTCACCGCGCCGGGCGCCATCATTGGGAAGTGCTATCGTCCCTCCATCAACGCGAACCGGCGGAGAGGAGAGCATGAGCGAAGCGCCCGAAGAAGCGGCGGGGGTTGAGTTGTCGATGGTGGTGACCCCCTGCGTCACCCTCGCCGCCTGGCAGAACGCGCTCCCCTTCGTCCACTCCGTTCGCATCGAGACCCACGCCGGCGATCCCATCGACGACCTGAACGTCACCCTCGAAGCCGAGCCGCCCATCTTCGCGCCGTGGTCCGCGAAGCTTGAGCGCCTCTCCGTCGGCGCACCGCTGATCCTTGAGCATCCGGAGCTGGTGGTCTCTCATGAGCGGCTCAAGGCCCAGAAGGAGCGTGAACGGGTCGTCCTCACCGCCACTGTGGCCACAGGGGACGATGTCCTCGCCACCGATGCCCAGACGATCGCGCTCCTCGCGCCCAATGAGTGGCCCGGCGGTGAGCTGCTCCCCGACCTCCTCGCCGCGTTCGTGCAGCCCAACGCGCCCCAGCTGATCCCCCTGCTCCAGGACGCCGCCCGCCGGCTCGACGCGCGGACCGGCGACGCTGCGCTGTCCGGCTACCAGAGCAGCTCCCCCCGACGCGTCGAGCAGATGACCCGGGCCATCTATGACGCCGCCCAGGCGATGGGGATCAACTACATCACCCCGCCGGCAAGCTTCGAAACGGTCGGACAGAAGATCCGGCTGCCAGAAGACCTGCTCGATGGAAAACAGGGGACCTGCCTCGACATCGCGGTGCTGCTCGCCGCGCTGCTGGAGCAGAGCGGGCTCCACCCGCTCCTCGTCGCCGTCACAGATCACATCTTTCCCGGCGTCTGGCTCGTCGACTTTACCCTGCAGACGCCCACCACCGATGACCCTGTGCCCATCGCGAAGCGCGTCGCGCTGGGAGAGATCCTCCTGTTCGACAGCTCCGCGCTCGCCCAGAAGGCCCCCTTCTCCAACGCGGTCCAGATCGCCCAGGCGCACCTCGATGACCCCGACGCCTTTCGCTTCGCCCTCGACATTTACCGCGCCCGCATCCACCGCATCCAGCCGCTGTCGTTGACCCACATCCCCGCTCCCGTTGACGCCGATCAGACCATCCCCGTCGCCGATCCCGTCGCTGCGATCGATGCGCCGCCGCACCAGGAAGACGCGCCGATCCCGACGGTCACGCGCGGACGAATCGTACGGTGGAAGGGACAGCTCCTCGATCTGTCTCTGCGAAACAAGCTGCTGAACTTCCGCGAGACCAAGAACGCGCTCACGCTGTCGCCATCGCTCAACATGATGGCGCTGTTCACCGCAGTGAGAGAAGGCGCGGTCCATGTCCTCCGCGCGGCGCCTGCGCACCTCCAGAACCCCGACCCCCGCAACATCTCCGATGAAACCCTGCTTCGGGATGACGTCCAGGATGCCCAGAAGCGACGGATCTTGACCACGACCGTGAAGACCCCAGCGGCGCTCCAGGCCCGCGCCCTGGAGATCTATCGACAGGCACGGGTCGCCCGCCAGGAGAGCGGCGCCATCACCCTGTATCTGACCGTTGGGATGCTTGAGTGGTACGAAACCCCAGAGAGCACCCAGAAACGGCGATCTCCGCTGCTTCTGATCCCCGTCGAGCTGATCCGGCCGGCCGGTGGCCAGCCATGGAAGGTCCACAAAGGCGACACGTTGCTGGTCAACACGACCCTGCTCAAGAAGCTGGAGGTCGACTACGACCTGATCTGGCAGGGCTCCGTAGACCTGAGCGAAGATGACGCGCCAGAGAACAACGCTCTTCGAACGTTCTTTCAGAAGTTTCAACGTCTTATTTTTTCGAAAGACCGGTGGAAGGTCGCGCCGGATGCCTGCCACATCTCACGGTTCTCGTTCACCAAGTTTTTGATGTGGCGAGACCTGGACGCGCGGATGGCCGATCTGGAGCGAAACCCCATCGTTCGCCACCTGCTCCAGACCGAAGACCTCTCGGAGTATCCCCTCGCCCGACCGCTCGTGGAGACCGATCAGCTCGACCAGCGCCCGCCTGGCGAGGTGCTGACCACGATGGATGCCGACCCCACCCAGCTCCAGGCGATCTTCGCCGCCGAGGACGGGAACTCCTTCGTCCTCCAGGGACCGCCGGGGACCGGAAAATCCCAGACCATCACCAACATGATCAGCAGCCTGTTGGGGCAGGGGCGGTCCGTCCTGTTCGTCTCCGAGAAGATGGCCGCGCTCGATGTGGTCTATGCGCGCCTGGAGCGGGTGGGCCTCGGCCCGTTCTGTCTGAAGCTCCACTCCAATAAGTCCAATAAGAAGCAGACCATTCAGGCCATCGCTGAAGCGCTCCTGGAGAACCCGCCCCCCCCTCAAGCGGCCTGGGAGCCACGGACCGCAGAGCTGGCCCGCCTCCGCGAGCGACTCAACACCTTCGCCGCGCTCCTGGGAGAGACCACGCCATTCGGGGAGACGCTGTATCAGATCACCGCGCGGCTCATTCGGCTTCGCGACACCCCCACGATCCGCCTCCCGTTCAATGACCTCGAGCACATCGACCGTGCGCGGCTGATGGCCCTCCGCGAGAGCGTCTCGCTGCTCCATGCCGCCTGCCAGAATTCGGGGCCGCCCGCCCAGCACCCCTGGCGAGACGTGGGGATCACCACCTGGACGCCCATCCTCGACCGACAGGTGCGCCAGGCCGTCACGACCCTCTACGACCAGACGCAAACCCTTCAACCACTCGCCGAAGCCGTAGGCGAAACGTTGAAAATCGCTCACCATGAGTCCATCGGAGCGCTGGGGTTGATCAGGACGTTTGGTCAGGCGCTCCTGGAGGCTCCGCTGATCCCGGTGCCCCTGCTTAAGGGGAGCGCCCACCCCAACAACCTCCGACAGATCGATGAGTGGTGCACGCTCATCGCGCTTCGCCGCCGGTTGTGGGCAGCGCTGGAGCCGCGGTACACCCCGGCCCTCCTGGAGGCCGATCTCAACACGCTCTATCCGCTGTTCCAGAAGTGGGCGGCGGCACCCGCGCTGTTCTCGTTTTTCACCCTGATGTCCGCGAAGCAGTCGATCCGCGCGGTCGTCAAAAACGGCGCGGTCCCCAGCAACGCACAGATCCGAAATGACCTGGAGGCCGCGACGCAGATCCGTGCCGCAGATCAGGCGCTCGCTGCGATCGATGCCGACGCGCGGGCGCTGCTCGGTGTTCTCTGGGAGGGGCTCCGAACGGACCTCGATGCCGTCAAGGCGGCCACCGCCAGCGCAACGGCCATCCGTCCCCTCATCCTTCAGTTGACCGACGACGTCGCGGTGACAGACTTCCTCTATGCCCTCGTCGGCGATCAGCGGGAGCGCATCGCGCCCGGCACCCCGCAGCGAGCGACGATCGAGGCCTTCCTGGACGGCGCTCGAACATGGCAGGCCGCCTTCGATGCGCTCCAGAACCCGCTCCAGGTGACGCGCGCGCCTGCGACGCTGCCAGCGTTGTTGACCACGCTGGATCGGTGGGCGGCCCATGCGGATCGGCTGCGGGACTGGACCTTCCTCGGGGCTGCGCTCGACGCCACCCGCGAAGCCGGCCTGGCGCCGCTGGTGGACGGCCTCCTCGCTGAGACGCTCAGCCCTGATCAGCTGGAAGCGGTTTTCGAACGCTCTTTTTACACGCTCTGGTGGGAAGCGCATTTCGAGAAGAGTCCCCCGCTTCAGTCGTTCCGTGGGACAGAACACCAGGACGTGATCGCGCGCTTTCGCGACCTGGATATGGCCGTCCAGGCGCTCGCCCGCGCCGAGATCCGGGAGCGGCTGCTGCGGCGACTGCCAGATCTGCAAGCGGCCGGCAGCGGAACCTCGAGTGAGGTCGGTCTCCTGAAGCGGCAGCTCCAGCTCACCCGACGCCATATGCCGATTCGTAAGTTATTTGGTCAAATTCCGAAAACGTTGCGCCGGCTGAAGCCATGTATGTTGATGAGCCCGTTGTCCGTCGCGCAGTACCTCGATCCGGCGCTGGAGCCGTTCGACGTGGTCATCTTCGATGAGGCCTCGCAGATCCCTCCCTGGGACGCGCTGGGCGCGATCGCACGGGGCAAACAGGTGGTCATCGTCGGAGACTCGAAGCAGCTCCCCCCGACCCGCTTCTTCTCCTCGGGGACGGCCGATGAGGAGAGCGACGACGATGATGATGACATGGTCGAATTGGAGAGCATCCTCGAAGAGGCGACCACCCGGATGAAGAACCTGCGGCTCAAGTGGCACTATCGCAGCCAGCATGAATCGCTCATCACCTTCAGCAACCGCAAGTACTACGAAAATGAGCTGTTCACCTTCCCTTCCGCGGCCCGCGACGTCCCCCACCTGGGGGTGAAGTGGCGGCCGGTGCCGGAGGGGTTCTACGATCGAGGCCGCTCCCGCACCAACCCCGCCGAAGCCGAGGCGATCGTCGAGGAGCTGCATCGCCTGCTGTCCCTGCCGGATGAGACCCGCCCATCGGTGGGGATCGTGACGTTCAGCATGACCCAGCAGCGTCGGGTCGAGGATCTGGTCGATGCGCTGCGGGCAACGCACCCGGATCTGGATCCGTTCTTCCGCGACGACGCCGACGAGCCGGTGTTCATCAAGAACCTTGAGAACGTCCAGGGAGACGAGCGGGACGTGATGTTGTTCAGCATCTGCTACGGCCCGGACAAGACGGGCCGGGTGGCGATGAACTTCGGGCCGCTGAATCGTCAGGGCGGAGAGCGCCGCCTCAACGTCGCGATCACCCGGGCCCGGAAGCGCCTGGTGGTCTTCAGCACGCTCCGCGCCGATCAGATCGACCTCCGGCGGACGAGGGCGGTGGGGGTGATGCACCTCAAGGCGTTCCTCCGCTATGCCGCCCACGGAGACCCCGACCGTCCCACCGATGCGTCGGCCGACCTCGCCGGGCGCGCGTTCGAGGACGAGGTCCAGGCCTTCCTGGAGGGCGCAGGCCACACCGTCCACCGCCAGGTGGGCTGCTCGGGGTATCGCATCGATCTCAGCGTGGTCGATCCCGAAGCCGCGGGCCGCTACCTGCTGGGCATCGAGTGCGACGGAGAGACCTATCATACGTCCCGGTTCGCCCGAGAGCGCGATCGGCTCCGACAGTCGGTCCTTGAGAGCCTGGGGTGGACCATCCATCGCGTCTGGAGCATCG
Source organism: Myxococcota bacterium (assembly GCA_038520555.1). GTDB lineage: Bacteria > Myxococcota_A > UBA796 > UBA796 > UBA796 > JBCBLB01. The sequence continues at coordinate 7,135 of JBCBLB010000289.1, forward strand.
ACTGGTGGCTCGAACCGGATGCCGAAAAAGCCCGCTTGTTGTCGGCCCTGGAGCAAGCCATCCAGGCCGCTCACACAGCCCCCCCCGATGAAGACTCTCCCGACGAAGAACCCACCCATGTGGAGGGTTCAGACCCTGCGGAAGACGTCCCCGAACCCGCATCACCCCCGAAACCAACAGAAGAACCACGACCAACCGAGGAACCACGACCAACCGAGGAACCACCACCGGCCGAGGAACCACCACCGGCCGAGGAGCCTGGAGCAGAGACAGAGCCGGTGCCGGAACCCGCTGGGAATCCAGATGAAAACGATGCAGACCAACCCATAATTCCTGAGGCGTCGGTTCCTGAGGCCGCCACAGCAGAGGAGGCGCCGAAGCGCACGCTTGAGGAGCTGCTCAAGGAGAGCGAACACCCACGAGCGCTTCCAGCGGATGTCAGCGCGTATACGCTTCTGAAGTTGGATATTGCGGGCACACCAGAGCAGTTCTACAGCGCAGATCATCGGGAAACGATCGCGGAGCAGGTTCGTGAGATTGTCCTCACCAGCGGTCCGATTCACCAGAACGATGTGGCCAATCTGATCTTCCCGGCCTGGGGATTTGGGCGGAGCGGGAAGCGGATCCAGCGGATCGTCCTTGAATCCATCGCGCACCTGCCCACGCCGAAGCGCTCGGTGGTGCGTGGGGAGTGGCTCTGGCCGCCGCTGCTCACCCCAGGCACATGGCACGCGTTTCGGACATCGAAGACGGATGCGCCAGAGCGGCGGCGTCCAGACCGGATCTGCACCGAAGAGCTGGCGAACGCGGCTGGGTGGATCCTCCGCGGCGCCAAGACCATCACCATGCCGGAATTGATCTTGGAAGTCTCCAGGTTGTTTGGCTATTCTCAGCGAACAGCTGCGATGACCAGGGCTGTTGAGCGCGGCATCGCCCATCTGGTGTCCACCAATCAGGCGAAGCGAACGGATGAACAGGTCAGCGTGATCGACTGAACACCAGATAAAGAAAATTGATATGAAACCTTATTTTTCCGTGACTGTGATGACGGGCCTGATCGGATGACACTTTACCCTCAGTGGTTTCGCAGGGTTGGATGACGAAGACGGCATCGTCTATGCGTGGTTCCTGGAACGAGCAGGTGCAGCGCCTTCCGTGAGGGCCGCGCCCCAGGCAGAGCCCGGGCGGGGACGCGGGGCGGTGCCCGGGGCGGGGCGGGGCGAGACCGGGGCGGGACATCGAAAAACAAGGTTGGTTGTGCGGGGACAGGTTGGCACTGAATTTGCTTCGTTGGAGGGCAGCACCACACTGGAGAATCACCCATGCTGCTCCTCTCTCTCTCCGCCCTCCTCTCCATCGGCTTCGCACAGGAAACCATCTTCGCATCCGCGTCGGGGTGTCGGATGGTTTCCGAAGGGAACAATATCTACTTCGATGGATGCAACATCCATGTGCGAAATGGCCAGGGAGACACCGCAAACATCAACGGCCTGGGCAACCTTATCGTGGGCTACGATGAGGACCTGGACAGCGCCGGGAACACCCCCGACACCAAGACCGGCAGCCACAACCTCGTCGTCGGATCGGGGCACAGCTACACCGGCGCCGGCGGCCTGATCGCCGGCTACGACAACAACGTCTCCGGCACCTATGCGAGCGTCTCTGGTGGGCACATGAACGCTGCGTCGGGATGGTACGCGTCGGTCTCGGGCGGAAACCGCAACGAAGCCACGTTTACCGGCGCGGCGGTCTCCGGCGGCCGGGAAAACCGCGCGATCTACTCGTACGCGTCGGTCACTGGTGGCTTCCGCAACACCGCGGCCAACTGGGGATCCTCGGTTCATGGTGGCCTGGACAACCAGGCGATGGGGATATATGCCACCGCCGCGGGCGGGCAGGACAACCAGGCCCTGCAGGGGTACTCCGCCGTGTTCGGCGGCTACGCCAACGACGCCATGGGGATGCACGCCACCGTCTCTGGCGGAGAGTACAACGTCGCCATCGGCGATGCGGCGTCGGTCTCCGGCGGGTCGGGCAACGAAGCCGATGGACTCGCGGCCTCCATCTCGGGCGGCCGGTTCAACGACACGGAGGGCGACTACGCTGCCGCCTCGGGCGGTTGGTTGAATCAGGTCAAGGGGATCGCAAGCAGCGTCACCGGCGGCTTCTACAACACCACCGATGGAAGCTACGCCGTGGTCACCGCGGGCGCCATGAACCGGGCGACCGGGTATGGCTCGGTCACCGGCGGGTTCCGCAACACCGCGGACGCGACGTATGCGACCGTGGCGGGCGGGCAGTACAACGAAGCGACCGCGTCGAGCGCCGTGGTCAGCGGCGGACGCTACAACGTCGCCTCCGGCCCCTATGCATCGGTCAGCGGTGGGGACTACAACACCGCCAAAGGCAACGCCGCCTCGATCTCCGGAGGCGCTCAGGGCGTCGCCGACCAATGGGCCGCCTCGATCGGCGGCGGACGCCGAAACTACGTCAACGCACAATACGCCACGATCGGCGGCGGCGACCAAAACGATATCACCGGTGAATATGCGGTCATCAGCGGCGGGTTCCTCAACGAGGCCGAGGGGGATTACACCGTGATCATGGGTGGAAAGGGCAACCTGGCCGAAGCCCACCGATCGTTCATCTTCGGCGGCCTGGGGAAAGTGGGCTGGACGGAATGGATGATCTGTGCAGAGCACGGCTCATCGATGGACTGCCCCCGCCCCCCCGCGTCCTGGTACGATTGATCGCATTGAACGATGCAGCGGCCTACTCGGCTTCAGACGCCAGATAGGTTCGGAGCTGGTTGAAGGTGTAGTACCGATCTCGGCCCTGAACCACCCCGTCGAAGCCGATCAGATGGAGCGTGGGAATCCCGAAGCTGCTGCTATCGAGGAACCGTGCGGTCACGCCCCAGCTGGGGTCGGCCACCACCGGGTGCGTCAACCCGAACGTGTCGGCCCAGGTCTGAAGGTCCGCCTGGGTGGGGGTTTGATTGCGGGTGTTCTTGCCCAACAGCGTGATCGGGAACAGGCCCATCTCTTCCAGATCTTCATAGAAGGTCTGCATATGGGGGGCCTCATCCTGGCAGACCGGACACCACATCGCCGCCGAGATCAGCAGCACGGCGTGTCCACAGAAGTGGTGGAGCTGAACCGTCTCGCCATATTGATCCATCAAGGAGAAGTCATCGGTCACGTCGCCGATGGCGTTGCCAGTGGGCTCCAGGCGGTCATAACAGTCATCCACCGGCCAGCCGCCCAGGTACACCACGGAGTCGACATCCTTCGGATCGGTCTCAAAGGCGACCTCGATCGAATCGGAGTACCCGTCGCCGTCGGTGTCCGCTGCCGTCGGGTCGGTGTCCAGCTCAAACTCAACGTTGTCCGTGAGGCCGTCCTCATCGGTGTCCACCTTGTTGGGATCGGATCCGAACGCGGCTTCCTGCGCGTCGGTCAGCCCATCCCCATCCGTGTCGACGTCCAGGACCTCTTCCGCGGGATCCTCGACCTCTTCTTCCTCTTCCGCGGGATCCCCGACCTCTTCTTCCTCTTCCGCAACGGGGTCATCGGATTCCTCAACGACGCGGTCTTCCGGTTGCTCGCCCGAGACAGACGCCGTCTCCTCGGCTTCATCGCATCCCACCAGCAACACAAACATCATGATCAAACGCATCACAGCCCCTGAAGTGACAGTTGGGTTTCAGCATAAGGGAGGCGTTTCAACCAAACCAGAGTCGGTAAGATGAAGATAAGACATCCGCGCGGCCAGACCGCTCATCTCACCGGCCCGCATCCGACAACAGTTCAGATTCAGATACACCAGCCCATCCAACGCTTCACAGGGCGCGATGGCATCCGCCCGCGCTCGCCGATAACGTTGTGGCTGAGGTCGATGGTCCGAAGCCGTCCCAGGTACGGGTTGGCGAACGCGCTGACCAGCATGTCATCGTCAATCTCGAACCCGCTAACCTTGAGGGTGTTGCACAGTTGCAGCGATGGGTGAGGGGCCCGGTCATAAAACAGCTCGAAGATCATCGAATGGGGAACCACCCGCTCGATGTGGGCTGGCCATTTTGACAACGTATGGGCGAGCGCCGGAATGGATTCGAGGGATATGTCTTCCGCCCGAATCGCCTTCATCAACGCGTCGAAC
>JBCBLB010000227.1:0-12933 GCA_038520555.1 Myxococcota bacterium
CGGGCTGCCACGCGGCAGCGCGCTGGGACCGGCAGGGATGGAGAACCTCCGGGCGCTGTTCGACGCGATGGATGCCAGTGACGTTGACCGGCTCGATCAGGCGTTTGAGGTGCGGTTCGACATCGAGATGGACGTCGAGGGCACGGCGAGCTGGGACAAAGCGTCGATCGGCCGGGCGTGGGGGATCCTCGCCCAGCTCCCGCCGGGCGCAGTGGCCGACAACCACGAACTGGACGCGCTCATCCACGACACCGCCGGCTCGGGGTCGGGATACTACACCCCAAGCGGGGACAAGGCCGTGATGGGCTTCAACGAAGCCAACCTCAACCAGACCGGAAGTTACGGCGGCCCGCTCCATGGCAACGTCATCACCTTCGATGCGGTCTTGCGCCATGAGATCGGGCACGCCGTCGACGCCCGGATCGGGGCCGGGAAGCCGGGCGGCTACGCCTTCGTGGCGCCGAACGCGGGCCGGTGGGTCCAGTATGAGGACGCGGAAGCGTTCGTCGATGCCATCATCACCGCTGCGGGCGGCGACAGCAGCTTGAGCGCAGACGCGGCAGAGCAGGACGCCTATAAGCGTGCGCTGCACAAGGCGGTCGACGATGAGTCGACCTTCTCGGTGGCGCTCCAGGCCCTCAAGGATCAGATCTTCTTCAGCGTCGACGACGCCATCCCCGATCCCGGCGACAGCGGCGGCGCGATCTCGGCGTTGTTCAACACCAACCGGTGGGCGAGCGGGACGAGCCCCTGGTACAACAACGCGTGGCGAAGCGTGGGCGGCCGCAACTTCCATCGCGCCTACAACCGCAACAGCTACTACTCGTTTGAGATCGCCGCCCGCAACGCCAACCGGGTCAGCGACTACCAGTGGCGCGCCCCGGGCGAGTGGTTCGCCGAAGCGTACACAGCCTACTATGGCGACCACGACACCGGCGCGGCGCCAGGCACCACGTTGGCGACCGTCGATCCGATCACGAAGGCGTGGTTCGATCAGAACGTGGATCAGAACTACTCCATCGCACAGCAGACCGGCCAGACCCGTGAGGCGGCCGGCACCGCAAGCAGCGTGGCGACCGGACCATGAGCACCTTCGTCAACCTTGAGCTGACCTGCAACCACTGCCATGGGCGCTTCCAGGTTGAGGCCGCCCAGAGCCTGCAGATCCGACGCTTCCCCGAGTACCGCGAGCAGATCCTGGATGGGGTGTTCAACCACTTCCGCTGCCCCCACTGTGAGCGGCTGGCGGTCGTGGAGCCGCGGCTGCTATACACCGACTTCGAGCGGTTTCACTGGCTGGTCGCATGGCCGGGGCACGCGCTGCGCTACCGCGCTGCGCTCGGTGAGAAGATGGCGGCCAGCTTCCACAAGAACATGGTGGTGAGCTGTCCCCCGTTGGTTCGAAGCTGGGCGCCGCGGTTCACCCGCCGGATGGTCTTCGGGTTGCCCCAGCTGCGAGAGAAGCTGCTGATCTTCGATCATGAACTCGATGATCGGCTCATCGAAGCCCTGAAGCTTCGCATCCTTCAGAGCGGCCGATGGGGAAAGCTGTCGATTCACAGCAGCCTGCTGTTTGAGGGGATGGAGGGGGTGGGCCTGCGGTTCCGGTATACCGGTCCCCAGGGCCCCGATAGAATGGCGGTGTCGCTGCGCTTCACCGTCAACGCCTACCGGTACACAGAGCTGGCCGAGCGTCGCCCCCACCTTGAGCAGCAGATGCCTGAGCTGTTCGGGGGACTGACCGTCGACTGGCGCGGGGCGCTGCTTCCGCCCGCTCCGCTCCCCCCCGAAGAGTACGCCGCGCTCTGAGCCGCGCGTCCCGTTTCCCCTTCGCCGACTCCAGCCCATGAAACCGAGGCCTGTGGTCTCGGTCCTGCCCGTTGGGCTCGTCCGATGAAAGCTGTCGATACCCGTCGGCGTTCATCGGATATCGATCGGTATGGGCGCATTGTTTCGTGAAACGAAACAATGGTATATTGTGGACAAGATAATTGGGCTCAATCAGTTTATATTGTTCAATTGAACGGTAATATCGATGTCGTCACAGGTCGTTTTGATCGCCGGCGGGCGTCATCTGGTATCGATCGATGCTCAGGATGGATGCAGATAGACGTCCCGCTTGGGGTACGGGATCTCGATCCCGGTTTCGTTGAGGGCGACATAGATCTTTTCGTTGGCCTGATCGCGAACACAGAGGTGGTCGGCGGGGTCCTTCAGCCAGACGCGTAGCGTAAAAATCAAGGCAGAGTCTGCCATCTCGGAGAAGTGCACAGAGGGCTGCAGGTCTGGATCATCGTGGACGACCCGGTCGAGGTCGTCTGCGATCTGAAGGAGGAGCGGTCGGAGGCGCGCGGTGTCGGTGCCGTAGGCGACCCCGACGGGCACATCGAGCCGGGCATGGACCCGCGGCCCGCCGCTCATGTTGGTGATCGTCGAGTTGGCCATGATGGAGTTTGGGATCGTGACCTCGACGTTGTCGAGGGTCAGGATCCGCGTGGAGCGGAAGCCGATCTGGGTGACCCGCCCCTGCAGCTTCTCGTCGAGGATCAGGTAGTCGTTGAGCTGGTAGGGGGCGTCGGTGAGGATGGTGACGCCGCTGAGCAGGTTGGCGATGGTGTCCTTTGCGGCGTAGGCGACGGCGATGCCGACGATACCCGCAGAGGCGAGCCATGCCGTGACGTCGATCTTCCAGCTGAGCAGGAGGAAGTAGACCCCGCCGCCGACGAGGATGATCCGCGCGGTCAGCGAGAAGATGGGCAGGGTGCGGGGCTGGACGAAGTTCCACCGCTCCTGGTGGGTGTTGAGGTACCGGAGGGTGACGTTCGCGGACTGAACGGCGGCGATGGTCCATACAATGGTGGCCACGCTGAGGAGGATGCCGTTGAGCACAAACCGGGTCGAGTCGTTGACCGGCACCGCGGCGAGGGCGTAGCCCAGCCCGGCGAGGACCAGTGAAATCTCCACCGGTCGGCGGAGCAGGACGCTGATCTGGTCGTCGAGCGAGGAGCGGGTCCGCTGGACGATGATCTGCACGATCGATCGCCACATCACCTCAACGAGCATGGCGAGCCCGATCGAGATGGGGACGGCGAGCAGCGCGCGGGTCTCCACCAGAAACGAGAGGCTCATGGTTCGCACACGTCGTCGGGCACGTCCTGGTTCATCGCGATCAGGCTTTGTCTGGCATGTTCGCAGACGACGTGGGTGCTGGAGCGTGGGAAGGTCTCGCGGTCGTCGAGCAGCGCACGCAGCCGCTGTGCGTTTCTGTCGGTTGGAAAATGCCGCAGGTGGGCGGCGCCCATCGCCCGGGTGGTCATGTCATCGCTCTGGAGCCGCGCCAGCAGCAACGCTTCGGTCTCGGCGTTTGCGGGGACGATGAGGGACAGCGGGCTCAATCCGTCTGAGGGGACCCCGATGGTGAGCTGTCGGTCCGTGGGCGTCTCGTTCAGCTGTGCGATGTGTCGCTGGATGTCGTCGATGTCATCGAGCTTCATGCCGCTTCGCTGATAGGCGGCTTCGCCCTGTCGGATGATGCGGACGGCGCTTCCCTGGGCGTCGGCGAAGAGGATGACCCGCTCCCCGATCGCTGCGGAGACGGTTCCATGGGGGACGGTGGCGTCTACGCGGTCCTGGGCGGGGCCCGAGAGGGTCGTCTGTGGCGCGAGGGTGAGGCGTTCTGTGCGGTCATCGAGGCGGACCCGCTCAACGATGATTCCGTCGACGACGGTCTGGGCTTGTGTCATGGACCACGCGAGGGAGGGCTCAAGGCGCAGGTCTGCCCACGCGGTCGTGGCCCACACCATCATCCAAAGGATCGGTTTCATCGCGTCTTCCCCGTCACGCAAGGGTGGGGCACAGTTTATCGGGCGGGGTTCTGGGAGGCGCCCCACCATTCAAGCGCTGAGGAGAACTGTCGCGCCAGGATCTCGCCGGTGTCGTGATCGATGGTGAAGGCGTTTCCCGCGCGGGTGAAGGCGTAGACGGTCTCATCGAGGGCGGCGAGGCCGTAGGTCTGGGAAGCGTCCAGGGGCCGTTCGGCGAGGATGGCGCCGCTTTTGGGGTGCATCTCGATCAGCAGCCGGCCGGCGCGCTCATGGCGGACGCTCCAGATGAGGTTGCCGTCGAAGCCCTCCACGACGTCGCCGATGGTGTTGATGTCGCTGGAGGAGCCGAAGGTCTCGATGATGGTGAGCAGCCGGGGATGGATGACGTAGATGTCTTCGCCCGCGCCGAGCAGCACGCCGTCTTCTCGGAACGCGAGGCCGACCATCGGCGCTGGAGAGGACGCGATGCCGACGGCGAGGGCGGTCTCCGGGTCGATCCGGAAGAACGCGCCGCCACCGCAGCCGAAGATCCGCCCCTCTTCGTCGATGGCGATGTCGCTGATGTTTGTGGTGAGGGGTCGGTCGTCTGGGTCGAGGAAGGTCCCGATCCGCCAGGGTTCGGGATCAGCCGGGTCCCAGGCCCACAGCGACTGTGGGGTATGAAAGTAGATCGGTGCGGTCGCCGCCGGCATGTCTTCGACCAGGTCGGGGACGACATCGACGAACTCGTATTCCGAGGGGGCACAACCGATCCAGAGCAGGACGATCATCACATCTCCATTGAGAAGTGTATCGTCCGGGGAAGGCCGATGCCCTGGTTTCTTGGAGCCGAACCGCCCAGTCTGAGCGGCTCGAAATCTCATGTGCTGCCCGGGATGGCTGAACATCGGGTCTCTGGCACCGATTAAGGTACCGTGTAGAATCTCCCCCCCCCCAGATTGTTCAGGAACGAACACCGATGTCTCATCGTTTGATCCCGTTGCTTGGTGTGTTCTTCGTTGCTTGCGATGAGTCCGATGATGGTGCGGTCACGCAGGCCCAGATCGTCGAACTGCGTGCTGAACTTGATCGGCTCAGCGCAGAGCTGGGGTTGAGCAATGAAGCCCTGGAGACCGCAGAGACCCTCATCGAGACGCTGTCCGCTGACCTCGCCGTTGCAGAGGCCGCCCTCGAAGATCAAGGTTCGCGGCTGGCTGCTGTTGAGCGTGACGCGTTGACCGCCGCTGATCTGGATGGCTATGCGACCCGGGTCTGGGTGCAGGACCAGGGCTATTCGACCGCTGATGCTTCGGATCTGCTTCGCTATGTGGTCGTTGATCCGGCTGAGAACACGGTCACCTTCAACGGAGCCAACGTTTACATCCAGTCGGGCCTCGGCGCCACCATCGACACCGATCCGCCCTCTGGTTTGGGCAACCTCATCATCGGCTATGCCGAAGATCGGGATGGGACCGCCCTGCGCACCGGCAGCCACAACCTCATCGTCGGGGATGGGCACGACTGGCAGGGATACGGTGGGGTCCTGTTCGGTCGAGACAATGTCACCACTGGGCTCTTTTCGACCGTCACCGGGGGCGGAACAACCGCGCGATCAACAGCTATGCCGCCGTCTCCGGCGGCGATCGCAACGTCGCTTCTGGACAGCATGCCGCTGTCACCGGCGGCCTGAGCAACACCGCCAGCGGTGACTGGTCTGCGGTCACCGCGGGGACCGGCAACGTCGCGTCGGAGTGGTACGCGTCGGTCAGCGGTGGGAACGACAACCGGGCCAGCGGGTTCTATGCGTCGGTCAGCGGCGGCTTCTCGAACACCGCCAGCAGCGTCAGCGCGTCGGTCAGCGGTGGCGTCGAAAACACCGCCGAAGCCGGCAACGCGTCGGTCAGCGGTGGGTCCAGAAACGTCGCGGCTGCCAATGCCGCATGGGTCGCCGGTGGTCAGAACAACCTCGCTGATGGCGAGCGTGCCGTCATCGTTGGCGGCAGCGGGAACACAGCCACAGGTCAGGGGGCCGCGATCGTTGGGGCGTCCTCAAGCCGGGCCCTCGGCGCGTCCTCGGCCGTCGTCGGCGGGTCCAGCAACGTCACCGATGGCCAGCGCGCCCTGGCAGTCGGCGGCGCGGAGAACGCTGTCGACGGCTTCGGCAACGCCGCCTTCGGCGGCGAGGGGCACCGGCTCACGACAGACGCATCGAACGCAGTCGTCCTCGGCGGCTACAACGCCACCGCGGACCGCGTGGATGAGATCGTCCTCAACGGCTACGCGACGGAGGACTGGGTCACGGAACAGGGCTATCTGACCGGTGTGGCGCTGTCGGGCTATGCGACCGAGTCCTGGGTCAACGCGCAGCCCTTCGCGGATGTGGGCGACCTGTTCGACTATGTCTCGGTGGACACCGACGGGGACACGATCACCTTCAGTGGGGCGAACGTCTATATCCAGTCCGGCTCTGGGGCGACCGATGACGAGGGAACGCTGACGGGTCTGGGCAACCTCATCATCGGCTACGCCGGCGCAGCGGACTTCGGACCCCATGAGCGGACCGGCAGCCACAACCTCGTCGTCGGCGATGAGCACGACTGGACTGGCTATGGCGGTGTGGTCTTCGGGTATTACAACGCCATCTCCGGCGATGCCGCGGTCGTCCTCAGCGGCCGGAACAACGCCGCCCGCGGCGACTACGCCGCGGTCAGCGGCGGCGAGTCCAACACCGCCAGCGGGTACGCCGCCACGGTCAGCGGCGGTTCGTTCAACACCGCCAGCGGGGCGGGCGCGGCCATCGCCGGTGGGGCGACCAACACCGCCAGCGGGACCAGCGCGACCGTCAGCGGTGGCTCGGACAACCTCGCCTCTGGGGGCACGAGCGCCGTCAGCGGCGGCGCGTCCAACACCGCCAGCGGGACCAGCGCGACCGTCAGCGGCGGCGGCTTCAACCAGGCCACCGCCTCTGGCGCCACCGTCAGCGGTGCATCCTATCGAACCGCCTCGTCGAGCTTCGCCCACACCCCGTGAGCGTTAGGGCCCTCACGACGCCAGCCGCTGCGGGCTGGCCAGGGGGCGGACATGAACGCGACCGGGTTGGCGCTGACCGTGCTCTCCAGCGTCGGCTGGGGGGCGATGGACGTCCTCCGCAAGATGCTCTCCGAGCGAATGCCCGCCACCGCCCTGTTCGTCCTGCTGCTGGTCGGTCAGCTTCCGGTGTTTGTCGTCTGGCTGATGGTCGACGGCGGCTTCGCGGTGGGCGCGGAGTACTGGGGCTTCGGCATCGCAGACGCCACGGTCGCGGTGATCTCAAACCTCATCTTCCTCTATGCCCTCCGGATCGCGCCGCTGAGCCTGTCCATCCCGATGCTGTCGCTGACGCCGGCCTTCGCCGTGGGCATCGCCGGCGCGCTCATCGGAGAGTGGCCAGAGAGGCTCCAGCTCATCGGCGTCGGCGTCGTGGTCGTCGGCGCCCTGGTGCTCAGCTGGCCGAAGCAGGACGCGACCACGTTGCGGGGATGGCTCGCGGAGCCCGGCGTCTGGCTCATGGCCCTCGTCTCCGCCATGTGGGCTGGGACGCTCACCCTCGACAAGCTGGCGTTGGCACACACGTCGACGCCGATGCACGCCATCCTCGTCTCGCTCCTCCAGATCATCGGCACCCTCGGCGTCATGGCCGTCCGCGGTGAACTGGTGACCCTCACCCAGAACCGCGACACGTGGCCCACGGTCGGGGTCACTGTCCTCTGCGGCGTTGTAGCCACCGGCGCGCAGATGCTCGCCGTTCAGCTCATCCTCGTCAGCCTCGTCGAGGCCATCAAGCGCGCCGTCGGGCTCGCCCTCGCCGCCATCAACGGGCGCCTGTTCTTTGGCGAGGCCGTCACCGCCCGGACCATCGTTGCCATCATCATGATGGCCCTCGGCGTCGTCCTCGCCTCAGTCCGTTGATGGGGTGCCACACAATCGGACGAAGCTGCCACACGATGCCATCCTGGCGGCAGATTGCACGGAGCACATTCGAAGCGTGACCCAAACCTTCGGAGAGACCCCGTGCACAACCGACCCCCTCTCGGCGCTGCTGCGCTCCTCGCCCTCCTGACGGCTTCGCCTGTGACACAGGCTGCAGACATCGGGCTTTACCACGATCGGTGCAAGGACCTCGTCGAGGACGCCGACGCGGAAGCGGCCGAAGATCTGATCGAGACCATCGAGGTCACGGGTGTGAACCTTAAGGTCCATGCGACCACTCCCGGAAACAACCAGCGACGTCGCGAGCAGGTCGTCATCAGCCAGGACCTCGCTGACGCGCTGGAGATCACCGATGCGCACACGTCGGGGCCCGCGCCGCAGATCCGGCTCATCAGCGGCACCGACGACGACCGGCAGGACGCTGTCTTCACCGTTGGTGTCATCGAGGACGATGAAGACATCGTCGGGGACCATGTCTGGCTCTATGGGCCGAGCGGCGACAATGACGAAGACAACGGCGTCGTCAAGCTCCTCGATGAGGGCGGCGCGGTGGCGGAAGATGCCACCGTCACCGTCCAGCGCGTCCCCGTCTCCAGCACCGTCGTCTACCAGGAAGGAGAGACCCCCTTTATGGTCAGCCACTACGATGACGTGGAGACCAGCCGCCGATTCCTGGAGTGCGTCGACCTGAGCAACGATCCAGGCCTCGCCGTCATCGCTCCACACGGTGGCGACATCGAGATTCAGATCAGCAACAACCTGGAGTCGCTGCTGGACACCCTCGACGACCACGCCCAGCCGGCGAGCGCCTGGGATGCCTCGGGGATGTGGGGGGACGAGCAGACCTATCGCCGCTGGCACATCACCTCGACCCAGCTCGATCCCATCTCGTTCCCCGGGCTGGGGCTGCTGGAGGGCAACGGACCCTATGAGCAGGTTCTCGCCTTGCACGGATACAAGTCCGATGACGCAGAGCTCGGCGTCCTCATCGGGGGCACCGCCAGCCAGGAGTCCAAGTGCTACTTCCTCGACGCCCTCTACCAGGTCGTCTACAGCCACAACATCAAGGACCCCGGCAGCGACCTCTACGTCGACTACACCATCCACGTCGATGGCCTCGACCCCATCGTGTTCGGAGATGAGCTGACCGCGGGCGCGGGCCTCGGCGGGACCCACGACGACAACATCGCCAACCGTCTCCTGGATGGCATGAGCGGCCTGGGAAGCATCCAGCTGGAGATGAGCGCCGGGCTCCGGAAACACGACGACTTCGACGTGTTCATGGACGCCATTGCGACCGGAATGGCCGAACTGATCGAGCTGGGCGTTGAGCCCACCGGGGCATGCCGGGGGCTCTACCATGGAAGCACGCCCTACGATGACGGTGGCGTCGGTGACTACGACGCATCCGGCGAGACAGGCGATGACAGCAGCGCGGATGGCAGCAAGAAGGATGACGGCACCAAAACCACATCAGACGATACGAAAGGCGACAGCACAGCCGCGACCGGAAGCTCCTCAACCGCAGGTTCTTCGACGGGAACAGGGACGACAACCGGTCGTTGAGCCCGACCGGGCGCGGGCCTCAGATCCGGGAGGGGCGCCGCGCCTGCCGTGTAGCTGGGGCTGGAAGATGCTTGTTGCGCTCTTCCGGCCCGTTCACTGCCAGCGCGGGGCGTTGCGGGTGTAGAGGGTGTCTTCGGGAGTGAGGAACGCGAGGGTGTGGGCGTCGAGGTCGGAGACATCGACGACGTTGACGCCACGGGAGCCATTGACCTGGACGACGGCCAGGTTGTCGGCGGCGCGGGTGATGTTGACGATGGCGTCGCCCTGGACGACGCGGTAGCCGTCGCCTGCGCTCTGGACGGTCACATCGCAGGCGCCTTCGCAGGTGATGACCAGGTCTTCCCAGGACGAGGTGTGCGCGCCGTGGGCATAGGTCCAGGTCTCCTGACAGATCTTCACGTTGTCCGCCTGGGTGCACATGTCTGCAGCCTGTGCGGGAAGCATGAGCGAAAGCGCCGAGATCATCAGAGTCATCATGACCGTCTCCTGTGAGCAGAGGGGCGGGGTTGGTGTCGACCCCCCTCACTGGATCAAAACGAAGACGAGCAGAGAAACGGGCCAATCAAAATCAAGAAAGTCGTCGATCGGGCGCCGTGAGGCCGCAGCGCTGGTTTCTTCCGGCCGTCTTCGCCTGGACGGATTCCTTCCAGGGTGCGCTTCTGGATGACGTGGAAGCAGCCTGAGTAGAGGGGAAAGGCTCGCTCTCGTTGCGAGGGTGGGTGGGGTCGATTATGGGAGACAGGAATCCATCGTGCTGTGCGCGAGCAATCAGAAGGAGGGATTGAACATGACTGTCCATCAACACCTCCTCCCGGTTGCCGGGGTGGTTGTTCGCGGCTGATCGCCGCCAACCTGCCTCCATTGACCACGACACGATCGTCATGTTGACGGACCTGCCACACCAGGCAGGGGGTCGGTCGTGTCTGTGGTCATCCCTCTCTCGTATGAGCACCTGTTTTGACCACCAAACACCCCTTCCGATTTGACAACGAAGAAGACGACCTCGACCTGCCTGACGCCGCACATGCACGCATCCGCCGACGCGATCGGCGCAGAAAACCCCGCAAGTCCCGACGGGCGTCGCCGCCGCCGGACATCCTCGAGCGCCTCCGGGACGCCGCCGATCCGTTCGAGGCCGCTGTGGTCAGCACCTATACGCCCGCGCGCCATGAGGCGGGGTGGCTGATGAAGTCGCTGACCCAGTTCTTTGAAGAGGGACTCCTCTCGGATGTCCTGTTCCACATTCAAGGCGGCAAGGAGGCCAGCGTGTACTGCTGCGCGGCCGGGCCCAACGTCGACGCCGAATGGCTCGCCGTGAAGGTCTACCGGCCTCGGCAGCATCGAAACCTTAGGAATGATGGAATGTATCGCGAGGGCCGTGAGACCCTCAGCGAAGAGGGGCGGACCATCAAGCAGACCAACCACCGGGTGATGCGGGCAGTGGCCCGGCGCTCGGGCTTCGGCGAGCGGGTCCGCCACCAGTCCTGGTTGATGTATGAGTTCAACGCCTTGAAGACCCTCTATGAAGACGGAGCGGCGGTGCCGAAGCCCTGGTCGGCGAGCCACAACGCGATCGTCATGGACTATATTGGCGATGAGCACGCAGCCGCGCCCAGCCTGACCCGGCTCCAGCTTCCCCTCACACAGGCCGAAGATCTGTTCGATCAGGTCATCGACACCGTTGACATCATGTTGCAGCGCGGCCTGATCCACGGAGATTTGTCCGCCTACAACATCCTGCTCCACGAGGGGCGGGCGGTGGTGATTGACTTCCCACAGATCGTCCGGATCGGGGTCAACCGGCACAGCCGTGACCTGTTCGAGCGTGACCTTCGCCGGGTGGGGGATTACTTTGAAGGGCAGGGCGTCCAGTGTGACGTCGAAGCCCTCATCGAGACGCTGTGGGAACGATACACCATCTCCCATGAGCAGCTGATTGAGCCGGTATTGCCCCCAGGGTGGGGGGAACCATGAGGGCAGACAGCGAACCCTGAAGGCGTGATGTCACACGACGCGGATGGATTCCGCGTTGCGGTGGCACGATCTCCTTGCGGTTCTCGTTGGGAGTGGGTGAGGATGCGTGCCCGCTCCGCTTCATGAGGTGTGACAGATGAAGAGCCCCGATCAAATCGCTGCATGGGAGGTCCGCTCCCTGAACCACCCTGCCGTGGTCGTGCACGCCCACAACTGGCTGGAAGCGTTCGGGCTGGCGATGGCCGAGATGGGACAGGACCATGAACTCAGTCGGCTGGCCTGTGAGCGCCTGCCCAACGGGCAGTTTCTGGTCAACGACCTGGGACGCCGGGAACGCTACACCGTCCTTCCCTCAACGGACTGACCCCCCTTGACGGCTGCCCCAGAAGGTCAGTGGTCGGGATCTTCGAGGTCGTAGTCGTCATGGCGGACGCTGCCCGCTCCCAATCGCAGCCGCGAGAACGCTGCAGAGATGTCGTCCGGATCGCGTGTACGGACCATCTGGGTGAGCGGCTGCCCATCGGCGGTGGTGTACTCGAACAAGACGCCATCCGGGATCTGATACGCCAGGATCTCCTGTACTGCATCGGGGCGAAGGTTGCGGCGGAGGCGGAACATGCCACGGTAGCGTCGTTGCATCGGGTGGGACCTGGAGAGGGAGAACGGGGCGCCCTGTTGATATCCCCGCCAGGTTTGATCTCAGGGGCAATATTTTTTAAATTTTTCGCCCTATTTTTGAATAAACCTGCGTTCCCTTACTGAGACAAACAAGGGCACAACTGAGCCGTCTCAATCATACCATAGAAGGTAGAGGCCTTTTATGGTTCTCGCAATCTGTAACCGATCGGCTCGCCGATCGAAAAATGGGGGAAGCGCTTCCATGACGCTCCGTATGATGATGTTCCCACTCCTGTTCCTCACCCTGACCGCATGCGACATCGATGAGCTGGCCGCAATGCTCGATCTGGAAGGCGGCGAGTTCTCTGAAGAATGCGAAGCAGGCGACTCCGGCGAGATGATCGACTGCGAAGAATTCGGTGAAGAATACGACGAGCTCGAGTGCGAAGAGGATGGCGAGGACTGCGAAGAAGACGACCGCGAAGAAGATGACCGCGAAGAGGATGAGGAGCACGACGACCGCGAAGAAGACGACCGCGAAGAAGACGACCGCGAAGAAGATGACCGCGAAGAAGATGACCGCGAAGAAGATGAGGAAGACGAAGACTGGGGTGAGGAAGAGGAGTGATGATCACTCCTCGTTGATGACAGCTTCCTCGATGTTGTGTTTCTGCAGCATCGGGGTCGCAGTTGTTGTTGCAGAACGTATACCGTATCTGCAGGTGGTCAGAAAGTGTCCGGATACGCATCGGTGGGAGGAGAAGGCGGTCGTGTAGCGGTGAATCGAATACACTGCGATGCATCTGCTCCCCTCATCGATGGATGGATTCATGAATCTCGCCCGCTTCACTCTACTGACCACTCTGATTGCCTGTGACACCGATACTTCAACCACCTGTGGTGAAGGGACGGTCCTCAGCGGCACAGAATGCAGACCCTACCTCGACGGTGAAGAAGCCGACACTGACACCGACACTGACACCGACACCGACACCGACACCGA
>JBCBLB010000262.1:0-12041 GCA_038520555.1 Myxococcota bacterium
CCGGCGAGCTGACCGAGGCGGAAGCCACCAGGATTTTTCCGCCGCGTGGGACGCCACGGCTGTGGGCGCGGACGGGCGTGTTCCAACATGCGACCAACCACCGAAACCACATTCATTTGCGCGTGTTGTGCGGCGTGACCCCCGAAGAACGGTCGATGTGAATCGGCGCGGGCGCGGACAGGCCGCAGCAACGGCGGGAAAATCCAGGAACATGGCGATCCGATGAAACCGATCGGAGAGGCGTGGCATAGACACAAGCAGCTCATCTGGCTCTTGCCTGTTCCAATCTGGTGACAAAGATCTCAGTCCTACCCGGGCCGATCCATCCACCAGATGAACACGAAAGTCGAGGAGCGAAGTCCTCTTCAAACTCCTACAAAATTAATAGGAGATAAACCCCTACAACTTGGGTAGGATTTCAAGTATACAAACTCCTACACAATACGTAGGTGTTCTGACTTCAGCGTCTACAGAAGGGAAGGTCAACGACATGCGATTCACTGCAGAGCAGGAGCGTTCGATCGCACAGGACATTCGCGCTGCTGAGCAGCGCGCTCGGGACGCGGTTTCCGGCATTGACGTGGCCGAGACGATCCTTCGGCAGCGTCCCAAGCGTGAGGAGCGGACGAAGGCGGGCGCGGTGGAGCGTCTTGAGCGTGCGGTTGAGGCAGCGCGGGGCGCTTGCCGTGAGCAGCCGGATCTGCGCTCATCGGTCAACGCGGCAGAGGTGGCGCTCCAGGATTCAGAGGCGCTTCGGTGGCGATTGGCGATGTCCGCCCGTCACATTGCTCGCGGGGAAGCGCGGAAGCTGGTGAGTTCGCTGATGGGTGAGGAAGATCTGATTCAGGAGGGCCACATCGGGCTGCTTCGTGCGGCGCGGCGGTTTGATCCGGATCGTGGGATTCGGTTCTCGACGTATGCGCGTTGGTGGGTTCGTGCGCAGATGACGCGTGCGATTGAGACGACCGGCCGGACGGTTCGCCTCCCGGGCGGCGCGGTAGAGCAAATCCGCAACCTTCGTCGCGCAGCGGCGCGGTTTGATCAGGCGGGTGAAGAGTATACGTTGGATGATCTGGCCGTTGAGGTGGGCCTGGAGAAGAAGCGTGCCCAGCTCCTGCTGCGTCAGGGTGGCGTGGTGAGCATCGACCAGCCAGATGATGACGGCCTGAGCGTCGGCGATCGGCTCCAGGCTGAGGATGACGGGCCGGACGAGTTCGCCCACCGTTCGCGTGCGATCGACAAGATCCGTGGTGCGTTTGGGGACATGTTGGACGAACGCGAGCGGTTCATCCTGACCCACCACTATGGTCTGGATGGCAACGATCCAAAGACGATGGCCGATATTGGGAAGAAGATCGGCCTGTCCCGTGAGCGGGTTCGTCAGATTGAGGTGGGCGCGCTTCTTCGGCTTCGCACCCGCCTCTGACCCCGTCGGCCATTTGTGTCAGTGCTGCGCGGGCCCATCGTGTCGCACAAGCGCGTGGACTCCCCATACCGACCGCGTTCCGTCAGGAACGCGGTATTGCGTTTATTCCTGAACGGAGCGCCTCACACGGAATGATTCACGTTCAGTAACCGTTGGTGTCTTTCCATGCGTTCGCGTTCGCATAGACCATCAACGCGACGCCGGTGAGTCCCAGCAGGATGGCGAACCACCCCTGACTGAACATGGCGATGTCGCCGACGGTGTCGTATCCAGTGAGGTAGTACTTCTGAGACGCCTGCCCCAGGTACTGGCCGTTCTGTGCGACGCCGATTCCGCCACCAGAGCCATAATGGGGCATAAACAATAAGATGCCCGATCCGATGCAAAGTCCGCCGATGACCCAGAGGGCTGCTTTCATGATGAGTGCCTCCGTCTTCGCTGCGCAAAGGCCCGCGCAGCAACGAATCCTAGATAGATGGCAGGCATAACCACCTCTGGCGCTCGCGGTCAACCCGGCAACGTCGCTCAATGGTGGGATAAAAGGATCGAAACCGGAGGATCTCATGCGTCAAATGTTTCCGCTCATCATCTTCATGGCCGCATGCAACACCCCTGCCCCTGAAGAGAACCCCAAGAACGTTGTGATCACGGGCAGCGGTCACAGCTCGGCCACCACCGAAGGGTTCGACAAGCACAAGTTCAGCTGCTGCGATCAGGCATCGCTCACGCAGGTCGTCGGCGCCTACGTCGCATTGAGCGAGGCGATGGCCGCCGATGACCTCAACGCGTCTCGCGCCGCGAGCACGCGACTGGCCGAGACCAGCCTGACTGCCGCGGGGGATACGAACCTCTCCGAAGACGAACAAGCCGCCCTGACGGCGATGAACACATTGCTCGTCCCCTGGGCCAGCGACGATCTGGAGGGGATGCGGGCAGACCTCTCTGAGGTCAACGGCCATATCCAGCCCATCGCCGCCAACCACGCCGGGAAAGCCGACGGCTCGCCGGTGCTCACCGTGGTCTCCGCCTTCTGTCCGATGGCTCCCGGCCGATGGCTCCAGGCAGAGACCGGATTACGAAACCCTTACTATGGGGCCGAAATGCTCACCTGTGGTGTATTCGAACCGGCAACGGTTGCAGTAAAATGAGGGCATGAAACGCCTCCCGCTTCTCTTTCTGCTCTTCACCGCATGTGACGACACCATCATCGATGCCTCGACCTATGAAGGCGACGATCCAGGCGAATGCACCGACGGCGCCGATAACGATCGGAACGGTCAGTTCGACTGCAACGATGACCAGTGCGCCGCCAGCCCCGACTGCGCCGAGGATGACGGCAACGACACCAACAATGGGGGCGGGGACACCGATGATGGTGGGGACACCGATGATGGCGGGGACACCGATCCGGCTGCGTCGGTCTACAGCACGATCTCGGTCGAGTACACCCTGGATGTCGACTTCGCTGCTGTGTGGGAGGGGTACCCCTATGAGTTCGTCGACTGCACCCAGACGTTCCAGGCCGAAGCGACCATCTTCGATGAAGAGACCACCGATCGGGGCTGGACCCGCGCAACGTTTGCGGGCAGCTGGACCCAGGTGAGCACGACCTGTCCTGATGATGGCGTCCTCAACATGAACGAGGTCATCTGGTTTGAGCCGACCACCAATGAGGGGTATACGACGATCGTGACGGACGGGTCGGTGCTCGATGCGTGGTTTGTGCATCGGTATGAAGACGACCATGAGGTCGGCCAGCCCAACCAGAAGTTCTTCATCTACGACATGTTCGCCGACATGACGACCGGTACGGCGAACCATACCGAAGAAGAGACCGACAGCAGCGGCTACAACGTGGGCGTCTACACCCACACCCTCCAGGTGACGGTGCAGTAGACGGGGACGCGGTTCGCTCCGGCTGGTTAAGCGGTGTCCGGAGGAAAGAGGAAACCATGTCCATCTACGATGAAGTCAACCAGCAGATGAAGGCCGCGATGCGGGCCCGAGACAAGGCGCGCCTGGCGGCGCTGCGGGGCATCCGCACCGCCTTCATCAACGAACAGAAGAAGAACAACGCCGACACGATCTCCGACGATCAGGCGATCGCCAACCTGCGCCGGCTGGCCAAGCAGCGCAAGGACAGCATCGACGCCTTCACCCAGGCCGGCGATGAAGATCGCGCCAGCGCAGAGCGCGCCGAGCTGTCCGTGATCGAAGAGTTCCTGCCCGCTCTGGCCGATGAAGAGACCACCCGCGCATGGGTCAAAGAAGCCATCGCCCAGGTCGGCGCCACCGAGCCCGGCCACGTGGGCAAGGTCATGGGCGCGATCATGCGCGCCCACCGCGGTGACGTGGACGGCGGCCTGGCCAAGAAGATCGCCGCCGAAGAGCTGAGCGCCTGAAATTGAGGAAGGGCGGTGGGTGAATCCACCGCCCTTCTGCGAAGACGTCGGCCGCTCAGTCTGCGAGCACACCGTCGATGTCGTCCTGGCTCCAGCCCTTGCTGGCCGAGGTCCGGATGAGGTTCCGGAAGGTCTCGTCGCCCTTGTCGGTCCACTTGAAGTTCTTGCGGATAAACCTGACGGTCTTCTTCTCAAGATCCGAGTAGGTGTTGTCCGCAGCGACCAACTCAAACAGCGCCTCAGCGTCTTCTGCGCCCAGCCGACCGTCGCCACGGCCCGCGGTGCGGAGCTGGGCTTCCGCCCAGAGGCTGGCGATGACGGTGACTTCGTGGCCATTGCCCGCCGTAAACGTCGACGTCTCCACATCATCCGGGTTCCAGCCCTTCGCCGCTGCGGTGCGAACCAGCTCACGGAACGTCGCGTCCCCCTTCACCGTGAAGCTGAAGTTCTTGCGGATGTACTTCATCGTCTTCTTCTCAAGATCCGAGTAGGCGTTGTCTTTCGCCACGATGGCGAACAAAGCCCGCGCGTCTTCATCGCTGATCCGGCCGTCGCCCCGCCCCTCAGTGCGCTCCTTCGCCGTGTTGTACAATTCTGCGTGCAGCTCAACGTCACGGTTGTTGGCGGCTTTGATGGTGATCGTCCTGGACATTTGAGGCTCCTGTTGTTGTTGTGCAACGCGGAAAACGCCCCGCGTTGGATGATCGATGTATGGCCTCTCCAAACTCTCCTCAAGTGCCATTACGGTCATAAAATGACCGGAACAATCAAAAGCGCGGCTCTCCCCTCAAAATGTTCCTCCCTTCAAACAACAACTCCGATCGCTACGTGATTGCCACGCAATAAACTGCGCACCGGGCCCGTCCAGGCGCTCACGCTGAACGCTGAACAACCGCGCGGGTCAACGCCTCGATCTGGCCGCCCAAACCCGTCGTCAGATCAGCGACAAACTGCTGGGCCTGCGCCTGTGACACATCCGCCGACAGCTCGAACGCCACCAGACCGTTCGGCTGCCGCGACACATGCCCGCGCAGAATGCGCTTGTCCGTCGACGCCCGCATCACCTGAAGCGTCACGTTCGCCGGGATGCGATCCGGTGCCGTCAACACCAGCGGCGCCCCGTCCGGCCCGCCCGGCGTATACAAGAACGGGATCCGCCTCCGCGTTCGCCCCAGCAGGGCAAGATTGGCGTTGAGTTCGATGATCTCCACCCGGGTCATGCCGATCTCCGATCAGATACGGTTTAAGGTCTGGATGCTGTTGCGAAGGCTTCGCGTCATCAGCGGGAGCGTCAGCATCAACGCGTCTCGGATGCCTTCGTCCTTGTCAGACCGCGCCTCGGGCGCCCGGGTCGACAGCTCCTTGAGGAGCGCGTCCTTGGAGACGACCGCGCGCAGGTGTTTTTGAAGCTGGCCAAGCGACGCGTTCACCGCTTCGTCGAGGTTATCGATGACCAGGCCGATGGACTCGTGGCGCTTCCGGGCCTGGTCGTCACCCGGCTCCTTTGCCAGCGTCGTCTCCAGATCGGTGCGCATCTTCACCGCCTTCTGCCGCGTCGGCGCCAGCTCGGCGGCCTCCTGCTCAAAGCTGGAGAGCGTATCGACCAGACCGCTCTGCTCCAGCTCCCACCACGACTGCTCGAACAGGGCGCCGACGCGATTGAGCGCCTGCTTCGCCGAAGACAGTCGCTTGCGCCAGGTCGGGACCAGCTCATCATCGTCATACAGGTCTGCGCTCTGGTCTGACTTTTTGAGCAGGTAGCGCATCACGATCGTCTCCGACGAGCCCGCCACCGCGTCGTCGGACAACCCACGGGAGCGGACGAACGCCAGGGCGAAGCCGTCCTTCTGTTCTGCCATATGAGCGATGAGCCCCTTCGCGTACAGGGCATGGTTCTTGAACAGCTCTACCTTGGCCACGTCGTCGCCCGCGTTCGCACGGTCAAGCAGGGTCCTGGCCGCGAGGATCTGCTTGCGCTCGACCCGGTTCAGCGCGGCGTTCGCCACCTTCTCTCCGACGAAGCTGACCAGACCGACGATGGCGCCCGCAGCCGCCGCTGGGGGAAAGAAGCCCAGGATGTCTGTGGCGATCCCCGCCGCCGAGTTGAGGCTCTTGACCCCATACGTCTTGAACAGGAACGCCTCCTGCTTCTTGCTCTCTTCGAACGCTCCAGCCAGCGGAGACCCCGCCACCTTCGCGGACATCTGGAGGAACGTGTCGTGCTGCCTGTGCGCCCGACGGGCGCCCGTCTCAACCAGGCCTTCGACCAACTGCTTGCTGTTGTCGACCAGACCCAGCACCCCAAACACCGGCGACGTGCCGACCGCGCCCAGAAGATCGTTGTTCGTCGATCCCAGCTTCAGCCCCGCGCTGGTCGCCTCGCTGATGTGGTCAAAGAGCGCGTCCTCGTGCATCTGGCGCTCGACCGGATCCATCTTCGAGGTGTCTGTCCTGGCGTGCTTGACGATCGCCTCTATCGCCTTCACCCCGCCATATACCGACGACACCCGCTCAGAGATCCCATGGAGGCCTTCGCTCCCCGACTTGAGATCCGGCGCAACCACCAGCCCCTGCTGGATGTAGCCATCGAACTCTTCGAGCATCCCCACGATCGGGCCGACCACCTTCTCGTCACCCTGCTCCAGCATTTCCCCCATCGACGCCTTCAACCGCTCGACCCCCTCCGGCGTCGTCAGCTGCTCCTGCGCGACCTGATCGGCGGCCTCCAGGACCCTGTCCTCCAGGTCCTGCTCAGAGAGCATATCCTGGACCTCATGAAACCTGGCGATCTCCGCACGATATGAGGGCGGACGCAGACCGTTCGGGACACCCGCGAACGCGGCCTCCAGCTCCGCGCCGGTCGCCCCCCGGGCGACCATCTCGATGGCCTGCTCCTCCAGACGGGTGTGCAGCGTCATCAGATCATGGAAGTCCTCCGGCTTCAACTCGCCGCTCTGGATCCGCTTCTGGATCGTCTCCTGATCGACACCTGACAACAGGTCGACGCTCCCGGAATCCGCGCCGATCGGACCGGACAACGAATGGAACCGCTCGATCGTCGAGCGCGTCTTGTCCGACGTCACCAACGCGATCATCCTCGACTGGACATCCACCAGAGCCGCTCGCCGATCCAGATCCTTGCGCTTCGCCACCAACGCCTCACGCTCCTCCTGCGCCGTGATGGTCTCCTGGATCTGCTCGGCTTTCCGCTCCCTGGCACCGTCCAGCGCGTCTGTCGAACGGATCAGATCCTGGGCGACATCGATCAGCTCGGCGTCGATATCGTCGGAATCGGCCTCAGCGAGTTCACGGGCGGTTGCCAGCAGCGCACGGTGCGCCGCCTCAACGTCTGCCTGCGCCGCCTGGTACGCCGCCTCCGCCGCCGTCACGGAAGCCGCGCGCGCGTCGAGATCCCCCTGAAGCGCGCGCTGACGGGCGAGCAGCTCGTCCATCTCCTCCAGCGAAGGCTGTCCCGCGAGCGCCTCCTTGATCGACTGCAGCTCGGACTCCAGCGCGATCAGCCGACTCGTCTCTTCCTCAAGGGTGAGCTCTGCCGCTGCGCGGACCTGTTGGCTGTGCTCAATGGCCTCTCGATGTGTGTTGTCGCCCGCGTCGTCGAGGGTATCCAGCAGCAGCTCGGTGTGACGCGCCCGACGCTGCCGGTAGATGTCCTCCGACAGGTTGGTGATCCGGGTCTCCTGCTCCGCCAATACACGACGCAGCTCGGCTTTGTTGGTCTCTGCCGACGCCAGATCCTGCTCTGTCTGCAGACGTGCGCGGGTCAACGCGTCGGCCTCTGCCAAAAGCGTCGCCTTCTGCTCGTCATCGCCGAATTCTTCTTTGCGCTCCGCAAATTCGGCCTGCGCCTCATCGAACGCCCGCCGGGCCGCCTCCAGCGCCATCTCGACGTCCGGCAGCGCCGCGCGCGCCGCGTCGATCTTGTCCCGACCGTGCTTGCGGCGGAGGCCACGGGTCTTGCCCGCCACCTTTGCGACCTGGCGGTGCTTCTCCTCTGCGGCGAGGAGGGCCGCACGAGCCCGATTGAAGGCCTGCTCGGCCTCAACGTAACCATCGACCTTTTCACGAGCTTCTGCCTCGGCTTCACGGGCAGCATCCACCGCGTCCTGACGTCTGCTCACCTCTTTGTCTGCGGCGCGCGAGCGCAGCTCAAACGACCGGGCGAGCTGCCGCTCTTCGTCGGACAGCAGGGATGCGTTGCGCGACTCATGGGCGTCGTGCATCGTCTGCCAGGCGTCCTGCTCCTGCTCTTCAAGCGCCCCCAGGTCGCGCTTCAGTCCCTGCCGCTCCCCCTTCAACGTCTTGTATTGCGCTCTCAGCGCTTCGCTGCGTTCGGTCTTCAGCAGGCGCATCTCCTCGACGAGCGCCTTCCGCTTCTCCTCCAGCGCGCGGGTGTCGGTCAACATCCCCGCCTTCTTCAGCTGGGCATCGACCCGCTTCAGCCGCTCTGCCAACGCCCGATGCTCCGCCCTCATCCCCTTGCGGTCGTCCAACAGGGTCCGCATCTCTTGCGTGATGCGGGCGATCTCTTCGCGGGCGTCGTCCGCCTTCTGCTCGATCTCCCGATGGTGATCCGCTGCGTCGTCGTACGTGTTCTCCGCATCGGTCAGCGCGCGGAGCTGCGCGTCATAAAACGCATCGTCCTCGTTGTCCTGGCGCATCTGCCAGTGAGACTCGGTCTGCTCGGTCCACAAGTCGGTCAGCTGCTCCGAGCGGGCCTGATCGAGCGTATATTGTGCGCGCATCTGGTCGAGTTCCAGCCGATACAGGGACAGATCCTCTGCCAGCGCCGCGCGCCGCGCATCGATCTGGGCGAGCCGCGCTCTGGCCCGCTCCTCATGCTTCGGATCGTTCAGCTTCTGCAGCGCGATCGCCTCTTTGTTTCGCATCCGGACCCGCTCGGCCTGACGCTCCTGATCGAGGCGGGCGATCTGCTCAGCGAGCGCAGAGACCTTCTGGACCTGCTCGTCGACGCGGCTGGCCTGCGCCTGGCGAGCGCTGAGGATCGCATTGCGTTCGTCCTCGGTGAGGTTCTCATAGGAGGCCTCTTCGACCCCCTCATCGCGGGCCTCGGCGATGTCGATGAAGCGGTTCTGCAGCTGCGCATGCGCCACTCCAAGCAGCGAGCGGATCTCATTCTCCTGCCGCAGCAGCGCCTGGACCTGATCCTGGTCGGCGCCGCGCTTCGCCTTCGCGGTGAGCTGCTCTTTCTTGCCCCTCCCCTCACGAACCATCGCGTTGATCACCACGGCCTGCTCGGCGATGCTCTGCTCCTGGGCCTCTCGCTGGGCCTGAACATGGCGCAGGAGCGCCTCCAGCCGGCCGATCTGATCGACGATGGTGTCCGCCTGTGCCTGGAACGCCGCTCGCCGCTGCTCGGGGGAGCCGTCCGGATCGATGCCTTCAAAGTTGATCTCACCGAGGCTCAGGGCCGTGAGCGCGTCAATGAGGGCTGCGCCGCTGAGATCGGTCAAACCACTCAGATCCCGATCGAGGCTGGAGCGCTTGACGCCGGCTTCGTTGACATCGTCCCCCGAGAGGGCCTCTTCATCGTCGATGTCCCCGACTTCATCGAGCACATCTTCCGGGTCGGGGACATCCTGCTCGCGATCGGGTGGCCGGTCCTCCGATTCGGGATCGACGTGTGCTCCGAGGAGGCTGAACCGGGCCGTCTTCAAGCGCGTGGCGACCCGCCCGAAGAAGGTCTTGACGTGTTTCTCGAAGACCTGGGACTTGGACTTCGAGCGGAACACAAAGCCGGGAGGCTGCCCGTCCTCCGCCTCATAGACGAGCTGGCCGACGACGAACTTCCGCTTCCGGGCCGTCTTCCGGAGGGTCGTGATCTGGGACTTCACGATCTTCTTCCTGGAGACGAGCAGGACCGGGTCGCCGTTCTCGCCGGCCACGCAGTAGTAGAAGAAACCGGCCTTCTTGGAGCGGACCGCCCGCAGTCCGGCCTTGAGGGTCTCGATGTCCTCTTTCTCCAGCGCCATCGCGTCGTTCTCCAAAAAAACAGATGCAGCGTTCACCCGACGCCGTGAGTATATTCGCAGCCGCGGCGCCGGACGTGGCTCGCCGCTCTCCGTTCTCTCTCGGAAGGATGCACCGCTGGCCCTGCTGGAACCATCGAACGCCTCGACCAGGCGACCGCTCTGGCGTGTCCTGCTGGACCGGAAGATGTTGCTGTGCGTCCTGTCCGGCTTTTCCTCGGGGCTGCCGCTGTATGTGTTGTTTCAGCTGCTGCCCGCATGGCTCCGAGACGCAGAGGTTGATCTTGCCACGATCGGGTTGATGTCCCTGATCACGTTCCCCTACACCTGGAAGTTCATCTGGTCTCCGCTGATGGATCGGCGCTCGCTGCTGCCGGGGCTGCCCCGGCGGCGGGGGTGGGCGATCCTCACCCAGGCCATGCTGTGGATCAGTCTGGCCGCCTTCGGCGCCCTCGATCCGCAGCAGCACCTGTGGGCCATCGCCGGCCTCGCGGCCTGGGTCGCCTTCTGGAGCGCCAGCCAGGACATCGTCCTCGACGCCTACCGCCGCGAGATCCTCCCCGATGAAGAGCTGGGGCTGGGCAACAGCCTGTTCGTCAACGCCTACCGGCTCGCCTCGTTGGTGCCCGGCTCGCTCGCGCTGATCCTCGCCGACCACCTGCCCTGGTCTGTCGTCCACCCCATCGTCAGCCTGTTCATGTTGGTCGGGCTGCTGACTTCGCTGTGGATGCCCGAGCCCAACATCGCCGCCGCCCCCCCGAAGCCGCTGCGGGCGTCGTTGGTCGAGCCGCTGACCGCCTTCTTCCGACAGCACGGCACCGCATCGGCTCTGACGATCCTGACGTTCATGCTTCTGTATAAGCTTGGAGATAGCATGGCCACCGCCCTGGCCACCCCCTTCTACCTGGACCTGGGGTTCTCCAAGACCGACATCGGCAGCGTCGCCAAGGTCGCGTCACTGTGGTCGTCGGTCGTCGGCGGTCTGATCGGCGGGCTCATCATGGTCCGCACCGGCATCAACCGGGCCCTGTGGCTGTTCGGCGTCGTCCAGTTGTTCTCGATCCTGGGCTTCGCGGTCTTGTCCCAGATCGGCCCGGACCGGCTGTGGCTGTTCGTCGTGGTCAGCCTGGAGTACCTGGGCGTCGGGCTGGGGACCGCCGCGTTCGTCGCCTTCATCGCCCGAAGCACCGACAAGCGACACACCGCCACACAGCTGGCGCTGCTCACCAGCCTGGCGGGCGTGCCCCGCACCCTGGCCAACGCATCGACCGGCTACCTCATCGAAGCGATGGGCTATACGTACTTTTTCCTGCTCTGCTTCGTCATCGCGATCCCGGGAATGTTGATGCTGCCCTGGGTCGCGCCCTGGCGAACGGATCCGCACGCCCGCTGACCCCCGGAGGATCCCCCTGTGCTCCAGAAGCTCTACACCTTCGGCGTCATCGCCCTGTCGCTCGGACTGTTGGCTTTGGGCGTCGGCGCCCTGCTGGCGCCGGCCGCGTCCGCTCAAGGGTACGGCGTCCCCACGGACGCGGCGACGTGGGTTCGGGCCACCGGCGCCCGTGATCTGATCCTGGGGCTGATGACCCTCACCCTATGGCGAAATCATCCAGAAGCGCTTCGCTATTTTATCCCGTTGATGCTCATTCTTCCGGTCGCAGATGTGATCCTGGTGCTGATCGCCGAACGACCGCTGATCGCCACGTTGCCGCATGCTGCGGGCACAATTGGGATCGGTGTGCTGAGCATCCTCGCTTGGAAAGCAGGATGAACAGGAGCGTCGCACGAAATTGAATCGACGATGCTAGATTGCGCTGTACAGGAGAACATCGATGTTGTGGTTGTGGCTCGTCGGGTGCGGCTCAATGGACTGGTGTGGCCGGTTCAATCTGAATTGTGAACCGGCTGCTCCCGCCATCGTGGTAAAATCGGACCGTGACGGTGACCTGTGGCCAGACTCCGAAGATTGCGCGCCGGACGACCCGACCATCCAACCCGCCAAAGCCGTCGTCATCGGCGTCCAACATCCAGGGCCTGTCGAAGCCCTCGTCGATCTGTCCGTCGCAGTTGTTGTCGAGCCGATCACAGACTTCTTCGACGCTGGGGTGGATGGTCGGGTCGTCCGGCGCGCAATCTTCGGAGTCTGGCCACAGGTCACCGTCACGGTCCGATTTTACCACGATGGCGGGAGCAGCCGGTTCACAA
>JBCBLB010000663.1:0-5346 GCA_038520555.1 Myxococcota bacterium
ACCAGCGTCCCGGGCGATGTCCCCGATGTTCGCCCGTCGGTAGCCGAAGCGGCTGAAGTGTTCGGATGCCACCGCCATGATCCGGCGTCGGATCGCCTGGCGCTCATCGCTCAGCCCGTCCAGCGCCCCCAGAATCTCCTGCAGTTCAGCTTTGAAGTTGTCTACGGTCCATTGCGTCATGGTGACCAGATATTTAATTCGGGTCACCAGGTCAACAGGTCAACGGGCCAATGATTCTGTGCTCACTGAACAGAAAGACGGGGTATACTGCGCCCTCTAGGAGACTCAATCTCGCCTTTTTGGGCTTTGAGGGTGTCCTCTCCTCACGGAAAAAAAGATATGCGTCGTGCGGACCGGCTCTTTCAGATCATCCAACTGCTCCGCGGGCGGGCGCTCCTCACCGCCGAACAGCTCGCTGAGAAGCTGTCCGTCTCCAAACGGACCATCTACCGGGATGTTCAGGATCTTCAGGCCTCCGGTGTGCCGGTCCGGGGGGAAGCGGGGATGGGCTACTGTCTGGAAGCCGGCTACGAGCTGCCTCCCATGACCTTCAACCGTGTCGAGATCGAAGCCCTCGTCCTCGGCGCCCGTGTGGCAGAGGTGTGGGGCGATCCCGAGCTCGCCGCCGCCGCCCAGAGCGCCATCACCAAGATCGAGGCGGTCCTGCCCCGGCTGCTGCGCAAGTCCCTCGCTGACACCGCCCTGTTCGTCCCGGACACCCCATGGGCGCCCGCCGCCTCTGCCGGGTTGGGCGTCATCCGTCAGGCCATCGCCAACCGCCGGAAGCTTCGCCTGGAGTATCAACGCGGCGACGGCGAGCGGTCCGATCGCATCGTCCGTCCCGTCGGCCTCTACTTCTGGGGGCGCACCTGGTCGTTGGCCGCGTGGTGTGAGCTGCGGGAAGGGTGGCGGAACTTCCGCGTCGACCGCATCCAGATCGTCGAAGCCATGGACGACCATTTTGAGGAATCCGATGAGATCAGCCTCGACGCCTTTGTGAAGGTCCGCGAGGCCGAGCGGGCCGCCTGTGCGCGGGACGATCGCTCCTGCCACGCCCAATCGCAACCGCGCGACGGGGGACGGTCAAGCTAAACAGACCGTTGCGTGAACAACCGGCTGCGTCGCGGTGGGATTGGCATAGAGAGGCCTCGGAACTGCATCATTGAGGAGAAGGTTTCGATGTCTGAAAGCCAAGCGTATGTCCCGCCGAAGGTCTGGACCTGGAACAAGGAGAGCGGCGGCCAGTTCGCCAACATCAACCGGCCCATCGCCGGGCCGACCCATGACCGGGAGCTGCCGGTTGGTGAGCACGCCCTGCAGCTGTATTCTCTGGCCACGCCCAACGGCGTCAAGGTCACCGTGATGCTCGAAGAGCTCCTCGCTGCCGGTCACTCCGGCGCGGAATACGACGCCTGGCTCATCAACATCGGCAAGGGCGACCAGTTCAGCAGCGGCTATGTCCAGCTCAACCCCAACTCCAAGATCCCGGTCATGGCCGATCACACCACTGATCCGGTCACCCGGATCTTCGAGTCGGGCTCGATTCTGATGTACCTCGCCAATAAGTTCGGCGCCTTCCTCCCCGAAGATCACCACAAGCGGACCGAGGCGACGAACTGGCTGTTCTGGCAGATGGGCGCTGCCCCCTACCTTGGCGGCGGCTTCGGGCACTTCTACGCCTATGCGCCCTACAAGATGGAGTACCCCATCAACCGCTTCGCCATGGAGACCAAGCGGCAGCTCGACGTCCTCAACCGGCACCTCGCCGACAACGAATACATGGCCGGCGACGAATACTCGATCGCGGACATGGCCATCTGGCCCTGGTATGGCGCCCTCGCCAAGGGGCTGGTCTACAACGCCGCCGAATTCCTCTCTGTCCATGAGTATGAACATGTCATCCGGTGGACCGACCAGCTCGCGGAGCGGCCGGCGGTCAGGCGGGGGCGGATGGTCAACCGCGCCTGGGGCGAGCCCTCCAGCCAGCTCCATGAGCGCCATGACGCCAGCGACTTCGAGCTGAAGACCCAGGACAAGCGCCCATCTGAAGAGTGACATCCCAGCCTCCACGGTGTGCACGGGGCGGTTGCTATACTGTCGCTCCCCCAGACCGTTGGAGGTGAACCGATGGTGTCTCGATTCATCCTGATGGGCGCGCTGTGGTTGTTCCGCGCAGATGCCCATGCCCAGGCCAGCGCGCTCAAGAAAGCCGAGCGGTACCAGGAAGCCGGCGATCTTGCAGCGGCCATCGCCCAGATCGAGAAGGCCACCAGCCACCGCAAGACCGAAGGCAGAGCCCGGACGTGGTTTCTGTATGGGCGCATCTATGAGTCGGTCGCCACATCCGATGATGCCGCCGTGCAGGCGCTCGACGACGATGCGTTGACCAAGGCGCTCCGCGGCTACAATCAGGCCAGGACCCTGGAAACGGGCAGCGACTGGGCCACGCTCTCCGAGCTGCAGCGCGACAGCCTCTACAACACGTTCCTCAACAAGGGCGCCACGGCCTTTCAGGCCGCCGACAACGCCGCCGCGCTGCGGTTCTTCACCCTCGCTCAGCAGGTGAAACCCGACGGCAGGGACGCCTATATGTTCGCAGGGATCGCCGCACAGGAGATGGAGGACGTCCCCAACACCCTCCTCAACTTTCGGAAGCGGGTAGAACTCGGAGGCGCTGAGATCATGATCTATCAGTCGATCATCTACTATACGAGGCGCGATGAAGATGACCTGGAAGGCGCGCTGAAGTGGACCCGAAAAGGGCGCGTGGCCTATCCAGAGAATACCGACCTGATGAAGCAGGAGATCAGCCTACTCATTGAACTCGGTCGCAGCGAAGAGGCCCGGGAAACCCTCATCAAGACCATCGAGGCGGAGCCGGACAACGCCAACCTGCGGTTCAACCTCGGCTACCTCGAAGAAGTCGTCGGCAACAACGACGCGGCGATCGCGGCATATGAGCGCGCCCTCCAGATCGATCCCGACTACTTCGACGCAATCTACAACCTCGGCGTCTACTACTTCAACGGCGCCGCCGACCTGTACAAC
Source organism: Myxococcota bacterium (assembly GCA_038520555.1). Lineage (GTDB taxonomy): Bacteria > Myxococcota_A > UBA796 > UBA796 > UBA796 > JBCBLB01. The sequence continues at coordinate 3,049 of JBCBLB010000663.1, forward strand.
GCAGCCAACGCGCTGCCCATCCGGGAGTACAAGACGCGGGGACCAGAGCTGGAAGCCCAGGCGAAGCGGCTTCTGGAGAAGGCGTTGCCCTTTATGAGCCGCGCCGCTGAGCTGCAGCCGGATGAAGCGTTCATCTGGAACACCCTCTACACCATCCACACCCGGCTCGGAAACGATGCCCAGGCCGAAGTGGCCTTTCGACGCTACAAGGCGCTCTCTGGTGGGTAGACGCCCGCACCGTCTATCCGCGATGTGGTCTCCTTGAGGAGCCGGACCACTGAAGACTTCGGTGAGGGGCCTCGGTGAGGGACCTCGGTGAGCTGTCGGACCTCGTCGGCTGCGGCGCGTGCGGCCTCATCGCCGCCTTGCCTCTTCCATTCGGCCCGGCTCCCTGTGCAGCGGATTGAGGCGGTCGATGGGATTTTATTTTTTTGATGATAAATCTCATCTATTTAGATGATGTTTATCATATTTTATTCGATATTTCGAGACGTTCCGTATCGATTTTGTTGAATAGAGTGCTCATCGCGATCAGCGGGTCTCTTGATCGTGGCTCTGTTCACAGGGATGCATCCATGGGGATCGGATCTGATTTTCGCGGCGGGATTTTGTGTCTTGATCTGGCACACTTCAATCATGAACCGGGACGACATCCAGGCCATTCTTGAGGACTATCCCCTGTTGGAGTTCCCTCCTGGTGAGCGGATCGACCCTCCTGGCAATTGTGAAGCGGCTTTTTATGTGATCTTTCACACGCCCGATCGTCCTGCTGAGATTGGGCGGATCGTCTTTGGGCGCCCCTCGCGGATCATCACGGTTGAGATGGATCGAGACGAAGCGGACGCCCCGAACAGCTACTATCAAAGCGGTGAGTCGACCGCTTATGCCCCAGGTCACGAGGAGGGCAACGGCTTCGTTCAGTCGATTGATCTGGAGGGGTACCTTCGCGAAGAGATCCAGCGCGCCGCGAACTGGATGCCCGTCGCCCTCCGCGATGCGCGAGATGCGCGGCAGTACGCTCGAAAACGAAGGGAGATAGAGCGTCAGTCGATTCGCCGGGAGCAGCGCATGACCGCTGCATATGGCCTCGCGTGCGTGCTCTGCATGCTGTACCTGTTCTCTCGTTGTGTGTGAGTGACGCGGCATCGGCCGCAGGCTCGCCTCACCCGCCCGTCGCGCCGCCTGTCGCGCCGTTCTGACCGACGCAGCTGTCGTCGAAGATGTTGATGATCCCCACCTCGGGCTTGCCCAGGTAGAAGATGCCTGAAAGCGTCGCCGGCTCTGCTCCGATGGTGATTCGAGAGCTCGTATGCTTGATCATCCATGCGCCGTTCGAGAGGGTCTGGCCGTTGCTGTCGTTGACGAAGAAGGTGGTCTTCGCCGATGTCGCATAGTCCATCCAGCCGATCTCGAAGTCATCGGTGATGAAGCATCCGCCGACCGGGGCGTGGGCGGTGATCCGACGCTCGCACCCCGTCCCCAGGTGGCTGACCATAAACCAGAACGGCAAGGTCCTCAGAGACTCGCTGTCGTCGATGTACACCTCGATCCAGAAGGAGCGCTCCTCGGCGTTGCCGGCCTCGTCCTCGACGAGCAGCGTGACCGCCTGATGGCTCTCCAGGGATCCTTCGTCGTTGATGGTGGGCTTGAACCGAATCGACGATGTGTCGCTGGTGTCGTCGTCGATCTCCCAATACCAGGAGACGATCTCGCCCTCTGCAGATTCGCTGTCGCTTCCATCCAGCCGCAACGTCGCGCATGGGTCGTCTTCCTCCCCGTCACATGTCAAGGCGAACGACCACGAGAAGATCGCTTCGTCCTCTGCGGTTGATCGCAGCCGCAGGTTCACGGCGTCGGCTTGGGGGATGGACGCGGGCTGACACCCGAAGAAGAGGCTCAACAGGGGGAGGGCACCGATCATGACAGACTCCTGAAACGTCAACGCGCAAGTCTTGTATCGCAGACGTCATCGTGATGGATCATACCGATCTCTGACCGGCGTCGCTGGGGTTAAAGAGGAGCCGGCGATGGTCTCTGAGAGGGCAGGTGGTGATGAGTCTGGCCTATGTTCGATTCAAACTTACCGACGGGCGCACCGTTGATCTGGGGCCGGGTGATATCATCGGTCGCCTGGCCGGCGCGGCGCTGCGCCTGAACGAGGCGCACATCTCTGAGGCGCACGCGCTCGTCAGCCTCCGCGGCGATCAGCTGATGTTGCTGGCGCTGCGGGGGGTGCTGAGCGTAAACGGCCGGCCATGCGCCTCGGTCGTGCTGCAGCCCGGGGTGGTCGTTCACCTC
>JBCBLB010000789.1:0-4161 GCA_038520555.1 Myxococcota bacterium
CGAGGCGCCCCCCAGGGAGACCAACAACAAGGTCAGAAACAGGATGAACATGGCCCTCCCCTATCCGGTCTCCCCTCACCGATCGATGTGTCACAGCGGGTCGGCGGCGCCTCGCAAGTCCATCCGCTCCCCATCCCACTGGCTGCCGTCGTTCAGAACAGCCCGATCATCGTCGTTGTAGACGATGCGGCGCCTGCGTTCCGGGATGTTCAGATCCCAGCCGGGTCGACCCCGATGTCGACGCGGCTGATGCGGGTTCGTGTGGTTGAGGTGGTCCGCGCGCCGGTGAACGGTGTGCAGGTCGAGCAGGTCCTGGAAGTCGGTGAGGCGCACCTGGACACGATGCTGTCGGTTCATCAGATGTACTACGACGAGAACATCGCGGAGTCACCCATCTATGAGACCTATGAAGGCGGCGCGCCCAACGCTGGCCTGCGGGTGATGTTCCTGGGACCCTGTACGATCCCCGAGCCCGGACCCTCGCTCTGCCTCAGCGCGGTCAACGCCATCGAAAAGACCGAAAATCTCCCCACCGTTCGGCAACTGATCGATTCGAGGTAACAGAGACCGTGGATGGGAGCGGTTCTGTTTTGGAGGGTGCTGTGCTGAGCTATCTCGCGGTTCCTGGTGTACCGAAGGATGCCCTCGCCGCAGGGATTGTCCGGTTGTGGGATCACGTGCTGCCCGGCCGGCGATCGGGGTTGGCGGCGCGCCTGGAGCGGGCGCACGACCCCTGGGGCCTCGTGGCGCTTGACGGTGACGACGTGATCGGGTTTAAGCTCGGCTATTCGGATCGTCCGGGGCGGTTTTACAGCTGGTTGGGTGGGGTCGCCCCAGAATATCGGCGTCAGGGCATCGCAGCTGAGCTGATGCGTCGTCAACATGAACGGTGCGTGGCCGCCGGCTACACCCGCATCCGAACCCACACGACAAACGATCATAAGCCCATGCTGCTCCTGAACATTCGCAGCGGCTTCGACATCATCGGCGTTACGGCCTCACCCGATCGGGGGGTCCGGATCGTGCTGGAGCGCGCCCTGCCGTAAGTGCGCTCTGCGGCACATTCAACGGGGTGCGTCCCATGTGCATCGAACGCAATGGACCACGTCACAGGGGGGTGACGTCCGTGTACGATGATCGCGCTGACATCGTTCACGCTGGAGCGTCGCCGTCCCCGTCCCCGCGACCAGAGCCAGATGGGTCAACATCGGATGGACCGGGCTGATGTTCCAGGAACGGTCATGGTGCGTAGCCCTTCTCATCGGCGGCGGTGTTGGAGCTGCCCGCATACACCGTGCTGAAGTCCCCGGTCGCTGCGTTTTGATATCCACCGCTGACCGCCGACACCGTCCCCTCGGCGCGGTTCTGGTACCCACCCAGGACTGCGGACGCGTACCCCTCCGCGGTGTTCTCGTATCCACCGCTGACGACGGCGTAGTCGTTCATGGCGGTGTTGTAGGCGCCGCCGTTGACCACGGCGAGGCTGCCCCATGCGACGTTGTCGCTGCCACCGTTGACCGCGCTGTATGACGATCGCGCGGTGTTGCCCGCCCCGCCATGGACGACGCTGAAGTCGGCGCTTGCGGTGTTCTCTCGACCAGCGCTGACCGATGCATACTGCGCGGAGATGGTGTTCTGGAAGCCGACGACCATGCCGCCGTAGCTGGCGTAGCTGTGGTCGGCGCCGATGACGAGGTTGTGGCTCCCAGATCGATCCCGGGTCCCGGAATAGTCCTCGTTGTAGCCGATGATCAGGTTCCCAAGGCCGGTCAGCTCGGCGTCACATGGCGATCCGTAGGTCTCGGTGCTCTCATCGTAGAAGTCGCAGTTGTCGTCTGTGGAGCCCTCGCCGGACTGAATGTAGACGTTGGCGCCCGAGAACATGACCATGTTGTTCTCCGTGTCGACCGACAGATAGCCGAGGAGATCGCTGAGGTCGTCCACTGCGACATCACTGCTCGTCAGATAGTCCGCCTCGATCGCAGAAATGGCGGCTTCAGCATCCGACAGCCCTGCGTCGAGCGCATACACGCTCAGGTCATCGCTGGTGACGTAGTCCGTCGAGACAGTCGCGAGTTCGTCTTCGACGGTCGCGACCCGATTCCGAAGGTTGACCACGGCGCTGGTGGCCGCGTAGTCGCCTTCTACGGCGGACAACCGATCGCACAGCTCCGCGTTCTCGGTCGTCAGCGTCTCGACCGCTTCCAGCAGACAGGCGATCTTCTCCGTGTTGGTGGTGAGTCCGGAGCAGGTGCTCGCGATCGCGTTTTGGGGGACGAGCAGGATCAGAAGAGCAGGCAGAGAAGCGGCGCGCATATCGGCTCCAACGTGGGGGGGTACTCTCCTGGACACCTACATGGAGCCGGTGGGCAACCAATCGAGGCGATACCCTACGTTATCGACCAGTGGGCTTGTGGAGGGTGTGGTATCGTCCGAGCGCCTGATAGCCGGAGACGTTTATGTGGTGGTGGCTTACCGTCGCGTTGGCCTGGGCTGGGCCTGTCGTGGTCGTGGTGGATGGCGCTGGTGTTGGGGAATCCGTCTCTCAGAACATCAACCAGGAGCTTGAGCTGCTGGGCTCGACGCTCTCCATCGCGCCCGAGGACGTGCGGGAAGGTGAGCCGACGATCGCCCGCATCCTCGCCGACCTTCAGCGTGCGTCAGCACGGCGGGACATTGAGATGGTCCTGGCGTATGGGCCGCTGGCGTCGCTGGCCGCCCATCAGCTCAGCCGGCCCCGGGTTCCTGTGGTCGCGGCCATGGATCTGAGCGGCGAGCCCCCGCCTCCAGGGGTGATCGCCCTGCCGATGACCGTCGATCTCGACGCGGCGGTGGACACGATGCGGCGCATCGTCGGCGGAGACGTCGTCCTGGTCGCGCCAGAAGCGTCGCTGTCGCTGGGGCTTCTGCCAGAGAACACCCTCCCTGTGGCGCCGGCGCTCGATCTGCCCGAAGGTGTCGCGGGTATCGTGGTCCTGCCGCTCGTCAACCTCTCCGCCGAAGAGCGGGCGACGCTCTTCGGCGCATGGGCCGAGCAAGGCATCCCCTCCCTGGCGCTGGGGGGGGATCTTCGCTCGGGGGCGACGGTGGTGTTGACGCGGGGTGACGGCCCATCGTCCATCGCCCGGCGCGCGGCGTTGACCCTCACCACCATCGAGCAGGGGCGATCTGTCACGCCACGTGCGATGCGGCTGGAGTTTGACACCCTGCGCATCTCTGCGCTGGCGCTCGAAGCGCTCGGGCTCAGCCCGCCGTTCGACATCCTGGCCGAAGCTGAGGTGGTGGGGTGGCGGGATACGTGGCCGGTGCTGTCGTTGGATGAGGCGGTGGCCAGCGCGTTCGCCGACAGCCCCAGCCTGGAAGCCACCCGCCAGTCCCTGGCGGCAGACAACACCGACGTCCAACAGGCCAGCGCGAATTTTCTGCCGCAGGCGCAGCTCGGCTTAAGCGTCGCGCAGCTGAACGACAACGTCACCTTCGGACTGCAAGGCAACCAACAGTTCACCGGCGAGCTGAGCGCTTCGCAGCTGTTTTACGACAACCAGGCGATGATGAACCTGTTCTTGCAGCGGGACCTGCGGACGTCGCGGAGCTATGAGTTCATGGTCGCCGAGCAGGACCTCAGCTTCAACCTCACCAGCGTCTACATCGGCCTGCTGCGGGCGCAGGGGCTGCTCGATATTCGACGGGCCGACCTGGATCGGGTGCAGAGCGGTCTGGAGGTGGCCCGGGATCGGCTGCGCGCCGGTGACGTGGCTGTCAGCGAGGTCGCCCGCTGGGAAGCAGAGGTCGCCAGCGCCCGCGCCGCCCTGGTCAGCGCCTGGATGGACACGCTGGCCGCGATGATCTCGGTCAACCAGCTCCGTGGCGCGCCCGCGTTGTTCCGCTTTCAACCCCAGTCAGAAGAGGCGCCGCCGCTGCTGGACTGGTTGGCCTCTCCAGAGCAGCTGGAGCGGCTGGCGGCGGCGGTCTCAGAGGTGGCGCAGCGGCAGACGCCCTCACTTGAGCAGTACGATGCGCTGGTCATGGCACAAGAGCGCTTCTTGCGGGCCGCGCGGCGCGCCTACTACATGCCCCAGGTGGCCGGCTCGGTCACCCTCAACGGGAACCTCGCCATCAGCGAGCCGACCAGCCCGCTGGCCGCGCCGGCGGAGACCCCGA
>JBCBLB010000807.1:0-4010 GCA_038520555.1 Myxococcota bacterium
ATCGGAAATCTGCTATGATCCTCGACAAATAACCAAGCGTTCAAGTTTATGATCCGGTGCCGATATGGGCACATCCAATCTCAATCCATTCTCACAATTCACAATCTCAATCTCAATCCAACTCGCTGACCCGATGAATCAGCGGCTCTGATCCCGTCTCACATCAGAGACATCCACGAGATCCGGACGTCGGATCGAAGATGTATCGTCTCCCCGGAGGCGGTGCGCAACGGCGGAGAAAATATGTTCTTTATCGAGCGGATGCAGGAAGGCGGCTGGATGATGTGGGTCATCTTCGGGGTGTCCATCATCGCGTTGGCCATCTCGTTGGAGCGATTCTACGCCCTGTTCCTCAATGCACGCATCAACGCGGATGCGTTTTTGAAGAAGGTGAACGGACTGGTGGAGTCCGGGGATTACAGCGGCGCGCTGAAGATGTGCAACATCCGGACCTCTCACCCGCTGCCGACGGTCCTCAAGGCGGGCATCTCGCGCGCCGATCGCCGGGACAAGGAGATCGAGCGGGCGATGGAAGAAGAAGTCCTCCACGCCATGCCGAAGCTGCAGCGCGGCGTCGACTTCCTCGGCCTGCTGGGCAACAGCTCGACCCTGCTCGGGCTGCTCGGGACCATCTTCGGCCTGATCCAGGCCTTCTCCGGTGTGTCCGCGGCCAACGCGGCCGCTCGCCAGCAGGTCCTCGCCGAAGGCATCTCGATGGCGATGTACACCACGGCGTTCGGCCTCATCGTCGCCATCCCGATCCTCTATGCGCACACCATCATCTCCGGTCGGGCAGACCGGATGGTGATTCAGCTTGAAGAAGGCGCCACCGCCCTGATGGTCGCCCTGAGCAACCGCGCTCGGCCCAGCGCGGTCTCCCGGCTCCGCCAGAACAGCGCGGATGTGGCCTGATCCATGTTTGACCGCGTCCGCCGAAAGAAAGAGGTTCCTGAGATCAACCTCATCCCGGTCATGAACCTCTTCGTGACCCTGATTCCGTTTTTGCTGCTGGGCGCGGCGTTTTACCACGTTGGCGTCATTCCGGCCTCGATGCCGACGGCAGGCAGCGGCGAAGGCGGTGAGGCAGCGGTGGTCCAGAAGGTCACCGTCAACCTGACCCTGGGCAACGACGCCATCGAGCTGACCGCGGAGAGCCCGCAGCTTGAGCCGGAGGTTCTTGAGGCGATGGGCGCCCGGATCGAGTGGAACGGCGATCCAGAGAAGCTTGAGGCCCTGTCGGCGGCGCTCGGTCGGATCAAAAAGGACTACGCAGAGAGCGACACGGTCATCGTCCTGCCCAGGTCAGATGTGCAGTACCAGACCGTGGTGCAGGTCCTTGATGCTTCGCGAGAGATGAAGCAGGGGGACACAAAGAAGGAGCCGCTGTTCCCGGTCGTGGTGCTCTCGCAGACCCTGGAAGGTGCAGGATGAACGTCCGTCGTCACCTCAAGAAGAAGGGGCTCACCCTCCAGGTCACGTCCCTGTTGGACATGTTTACGATCATCCTGGTCTTTTTGATGGTCAGCTTCCAGGCGGAAGATCAGGAGTTCATCCTGAACCCTGGGGTGGTCCTGCCGAGCAGCGACGCGAAGAGCCCGCTGAAGCCGGCGGTCAATGTCGCGGTGACGTCGAAGGCGGTGTTTGTCGACGGCAAGCAGGTCTACGAACTGACTGAAGAGAACCTCGGCGAGATCGCGCAGGGTGTGGCCATCAAGCCGATCTCAGAGGCGGTCGAGATCGTCCTGGAGCGGCTTCAGGAGAAGGAAGACATCGACGAGGGCGTCGTGGTGGTTCAGGCGGACAAAGAGACGCCATACCCGACGCTGTATGCGGTCCTCCAGAGCGCCAGCGCGGCAGGGCTGTACCGGTATCGCCTCGTGGTGGAGAAGGAGTAGCCGATGGCGCGTTCCTGGCTGAGCTTCGCGGTGCTGTTTCTGCCGTCCCTGGCGGTTGCCCAGGACCCCGCAGAGACGGAAGAGACCGAGGCACCCGCGGATGATGGTCCGGCGCCGGTGCTCCGGTCGGATCGGATCGAGTTTGATGAGCGGCTGATTCGCGGGCAGTCGGCCAGCTCGGGCGCGGTGTACCTGTTCAAGCGGACCCCGCGGGACCTTCCGGGGCTGGTCCCGGTGCGGCAGAGCTACCGCCGCCAGATTGTGGAGCCGGTGCTGGGCGCCCGGCCGTTGCAACCCGTGATCTCGACCGCGCCCGTTGAGGTTGCCACGGAGGACGACGCGGAAGACGCGTCGGGCTCTTAGGCGGAGGACGCAGATGGCCACGGCAAAGAAACCGAGCAAGCAGATCACCGCCATCGTTCGGGTGATCCGGAGCGGCGGCAAGTTCCAGACCGCCCGGTTCGGCTCGAAGACGCTTACGGTGGGCTCTGAGAAAGGCTGCGACATCCGGGTCCGTGGGGACGAGCGGATCAAGCCGCTTCACGCTCGGATCTTCGTCAACGACACCGTCCTTTTGGTCGCAGAGGCCAGCGCCACCGTAAAAGTCAACGACGTGGTGATGGAGGCGCCCCAGGTTCTCCAGCCCAGCGACATCGTCGCCATCGGCAAGCTCCGGTTTACCGTCGAGCGGCCGTCCACACGCCGTGTCTCGCCACCATCAAAACCACAGTCGAAGCCGCCGCCGCCGGTGGTGCGTGATGAGCCTGAGGACGACTTCGAGGATGGCTCGACAGAAATGTCGATGGCACCGGTGCGCGATGAGGGGCCCAAGAACCTTCGCCTGCTCGACGAAGAGCCGCGGTCGGTTCAGCCGACCCCCGACCTGCAGAGCATGTTGTCTGAGCAGGATGACATGGTCCCCGTCGTACACGACTGGAACGAGCCTGAAGACGATGCGCCCCTGTTCCAGGTCGAGGATCCGGTCGCCGCGATCCCGGAGCCGATGGTCAGCCAGGAGCCGATGGTCAGCCAGGAGCCGATGGTCAGCCAGGAGCCGATGGTCAGCCGGGAGTCGATGTACGTCCCGCCGGAGCCGCTGCTTGAAGAGGAGATGTTCGCTCCCCCGCCGCCCGAGGAGGAGGAGATCATCATCCCCGACCCGGCGGGGTCCGCTTCGCTGCTCCGTCCGCCCGCGCTCGACGCGGACGACGATGTGACCGACTGGGCCGAGCACACCATTGCGCCGACCGCGGACGAGATCCCGCCCTGGGAGCAGCCCGCGGAGCCGCTGGTGGAGGACGCCGACGTCGACCTCGCGCCTGAAGAGGATGCGCCCGCTGCGGATGATGACTGGGACGATGATGACGACGATGAGTTTTCGTTTGTCCCCTCGTTCAACCTCGGAGAGGTGCTGGCCAAAGCGCCGCCCGAGCGTGGGGAATCCGGGAAGCGAGAGGCGTACTGCGCCGCTCAGGTTGTGCGCAGCATTCAGGGCAAGATCGTTGAGATTGTGGGTGTTCATCCTGGTCGCCTGTACTCGACGCCGCAGATGGAAGTGGCGACGGCCAAGGGCAAGATTCAGCTGCATGTTGCCCACGATGTGAGCGGAACGATCGATGGCGGCGGTGCGCGCCGGGAGCTGTCGGTGGTGTCGAAGGACACACCGGAGCGAGAGCTGTGGCTGTCCGAGGGGGAGTCAGCGGTCCTGCGCCACGGGGACAGCGTGGTTCGGGTTCAGGTGTACCGGCCGAAGACGGTCACGGCGGCGCGGGCGACGCTGGTGAGCGCAGCGTTCATCCCACCGCTGGTGGTCGCTGCGGCGATCCATGCGGCCATCGCCCTCATCGTCGGCCTGGTCGCGCCGGACGTGCCGACCCTGGTGGAAGAGGTTCAAGAAGAGCAGTTCACTGAAGTGACGCTTCCGATCCCGGACAAGCCGAAGCCGAAGCCCAAACCGAAGCCCCGCCCACCGGCGCCGAAGCAGCCGGAGGTCGCCCAGACCGCCACCCAGATGGCCGAGCGGGCGCCCACGGTGACGGTCAAGCCGCCGAAGCCGACGTCTGAGCAGGTCAGCTCAGTGCTCGCCGCGCTCAACAAGGGCAGCAACAGCACCAA
>JBCBLB010000533.1:0-6947 GCA_038520555.1 Myxococcota bacterium
ATCCAGCGCCGTGAGGTGGTCACTGTCCGGAGAGCAGAGAAACCGTGACAGATCGTTGTCGACCCACTCCACAGAGACTTGACGGATCAACGCCCAGAGCGGGTGAGGGGTTGGCCAGTCATCCAACCACCAGTCTCGATCCTGATCCGGCCAGCTCGACAATACAGACAACGCGATGGGGATCAGGGTCTGTGTCGTGTGGGCGGGGTCATGCAGATACGCGGACTCCATCCACTGCATCAATGTGCCAAACGCGCTCGTTTCAGACGCCTTATCGAGGACCGCATGGAATGTGTCGGTTGTAATATCCATGTGTTCCCTGGTATGCGCGCTGCCGGGTCATCGCAACCCTTCCGATCCGTGCGCTGGCGTCTGGATGAGGGGGCGCTTTATCGTGCGCACGGGATCGGCATCGTTCTTCTTTGTATCTGCTTAACCCGTGATGACCACAGGATCTTCGGTGTGGTGTTGGATTCGGTCAGCGGATGATGGCGGCTCGTGATAAACTGCGCCCTTGAGCGCTGTAATAGGAGAGAGGAAAAGATGCGTTTCACGATGAGTTTCCTGGCGTTGCTTCTGGCTGGGTGTCTGGCTGAGGACGTCTCGTCGGGGCTGACAGAAACCGGTGGGTGTGCCGATGTGCTGATGTATGCCGCCAATGATACGGACACCGTCGCGCTGTGGGCCAACTTCAACAGCCTGGCCTACTTCGCCGTGGAGAGTGGGCGGACCATCGACGAGACCTATGATTTGAACGGGTTCAACCAGGGCGAGAACCGTGTGGCGATTCTCGAAGGTGAGGATGTCACCGCCGACTTCTGTGTCGACATCACCTGGGAGCTGGATCCTCCTGCGCGGAGACGCTTCAATCCGGTATCGGGTGAGTTGTCTATTACCATTGTCCCTGATGAAGGCGCAGAGCTGTCTGAGCCCTACAGCCAGGCGACGCTGGAGCTGCGGGACGCGACCTTTCTCAACCTGCTGGGCTCCCAGCGCACGATCGAATCGCTGACCCTCACGGAGATGGTCGGCTGGGAACCCGAGTGATGGGGCCGTGTTGGCTGTCTCGCCCGTTGTGAATCGGGGAGATTGCTCTCATATGCGGGCATCGGTTATGGAGTGGGCACGCATCGGTCGTCTGTCGTGGCATCCAACCATCCTCTTTCCCCCACTTCCGCCGATGTTGACTGATGAGTGTGACCGTTGAACAGATCGAAGAACACTACTGTCTCCACAACACGCCCTATGATGCGCGGCTGATTCTGAAGAACGCAGGCTGTGTATGGAATCGAAGCCTGTCCTGCTGGCGTACGGAAGATCCGTCGATTGTAGACGATGTGCTCTCCCTGCTTGCCACAGAATCGGTCTCCGATCTGGATCCGCTCTACCAGAAGGTGTATGGCGAAGTCTTCTATGAAGGCGAGCATCACTATTGGACCCGGTGCCAACAGCGCAGGCAGCAGCCAGGCCGGATCGAACTGCTCACGGCGGATGGGCTGGAGCGCTTCTGGGTTGACGACGATGATCCCGATCTGGGCGAGATCATTTTCTTCTATCCGCCACGCACCATCCGGGGGCTGATCGATGAAGAGACCACAGAGGAGATGAAGCAGCGCGCCGAAGGGGGGGAGCTGTTCGCGGGCGTGCGGTACATCCCGCGCGATGCGCAGCAGCTGTTCGATGATGGTCAGGTCGTCACGCTGCTTGGGTTGCGGTACCGGATCGTGCACCAACACGCAGAGCTGCATCGGATCTTCAATTCAGCGGCCGGCTATCGGTGGGAGACCCTTCTCTGTTATTGGGCAGAGCTGATCGAACCTGGGCTGACCGATCCGCAGCGGCGCCGGATCCTTGCGCTGGCCAGGGCTGGGCGAGAAGAAGCGGCGCAGGCGGTCGAGCTGGTCCGTGCGCTCCAGATCGATTTATAGGGCACCGATCTCTGTGGTTCATCTTCGACATGGAGTGATGCCCAACCCATGGATGCGCTCTGAGGAATCAGAGCCAAGCGTGGCTTCAAGACGCCATGTATCTGAAACCAGGAATCGGTGGTCGGATGGCGGCGCTGACCAGGGTTGGAAATTCGCTTTGCGCGACGTGGAACTCAGGGCCTGTTTCGACCAGAGATAAGAAGGGAAGGGCATTTACTGTTGATGCTGCTCCTTCGTTTGAAAAAAGATCCTGGGTGTGGCGCATCTCCGGATGGAACTTCGTAGCTTTATATGCACCCCGTCAGTAAGCGAATTCCAGAGCCAATCGATCGATGGTATCCGATTCGATTCCATTGATTAAGATGGTTGTATGGAACCAATTTGGAATACGAAAAATTCCATAAAGAAGGAGGCCCCTGTGTCTACTCCCTCAAGCCATCCGTCCGTCTCCAGAACAGCGACGCGGCTCTCTTCCCTTCCCAGTGGTAGAGACGCGATGTTCTGGATCGGTGTTTTTCAAGACACGACCGCTTGCGTGCTCACGCCTGTCAAGAAGTCTGATGCGTTCATCGACCTGATCCAGGAGTCCGTCCGTACGGGGGGCCGTCCGCGCGGCATGATGCAGGGTGTGATGACGCGGCTGTCCACGGGGACGCTGGTGGTGTCGACGCGGAGCGACGCGCTGAAGGCGGCCCGATTGTATGCACGACTGTGCGTGGTTTCGGACGAGGTGGAGATGCCCTCTGTTTCGCTGATCCAGCTGAGCGGACAGAAGGTGGTCCGCGGGCTTTCGATCGTCAACCTGTCCTCCAGCGTTTCTGCGCTTGCCGAGATCAAGGCTGGCGCGAACGGGGTTTTCTTCATCGTCCAGGATGAGACGGGCGCTTCTGAGGTTCGCTTCAGCACCCACCCGGAGCGGCTCAAGCAGCGGTTCATGGAACGCAAGGTCGCGGCTCCAGAGGCGACGATCACCCGGGGCCGAGTGCGATTTGTCTCAGGGCGAGGCTTCGTCCTCCGCAGTGCACTCTCGGTGGGGCGTCTCACAGAGACCGTTGAGGGTTGGGTTGCGGCCAACCAGGAGATCTGGCCCAGCATTCGGCCCCTCACCAACGCATCTTTTCAGCAGAGTGCCTGAACAAACCCAGCAAACAACCCATCACGTATACGCTTCAGCAGGGGATTTATCATGGTCAACAAGGCAAAGGTCATCAAGGACGCACGCACCGCGCTCGCCAAGTCGCTGGCTGGTTGGTCGGGGCTCTACTTCATCGGGGAAGGCAGCAATGGTGACGCATGGCTGGTCATCTGCGCGGACAAGAAGAATCCCGCCAAGAAACTGAAAAGCGCCGTGGCCGCGCTGGATCAGGACGTCAAGTTCTCAAAGAAAGCAGCGGGCCAGGTTATCGAAGGCAAAACCCTGTTCCCAGCAAAGGTTGCTGGGGTTGGTCAACACAATCCGGCCGTGGCAAGCGTTCTGTTCAAGAAGCTCAAGAAGGATAAGGACTGGAAGAAGCTCGCTTCGAAGCTCGCCTTCGGTGGTCCCAATGATACCGAAGCGGTCGCCGCAGATGCGCAGATGAGCGAGAAGGAGATAGTGCAGCTGCTCCAGGACGCGGCTCGCCTCGATGACGAAGAATCGAAGGAGCTTCTCATCAGCATCTCTCGGATCGATGGCATTCTGGACCGGATGCCGAACCTGAAAGCGATCGTCGATGAGTTCTCGACGGATATTCTCGATGATGCATTCGACGATATTATGAACGACGATGAGCCGTACAACGGTATCAATGAGATGAGCAAGGAAGATCGCCAGGTCCTCGCCCGGAAGGTGGTCGCCAGAATGGATCCCTTCAAGATCGATTATGAGGACGTCACCTGGCTGACGGATATGCACAAGCAGCTGGCGGTTGACCTGCCAGAGGCAGAACAGGGCGTATTTCGGACCGGGCCCATGTCCCACAAGCTCAATGTTATCCACCTGGCTCCCATCGACGCCGTGATCAAGAAGAAGGATAAGGCTGTTGCAGATGAACTGGCAAAAGTCTTTATGGAGGATCCAGATGAGTTGTTTCTGCCCAGGAAGCGGCGTTCCAAGGATAAGGACCCTTATGCAGCGCTGAGTAAGGAGGCGGCGCTCTTCCTGAAGGCGGTGGATAACCACGTTGATCCTGACAACGCCAACAGCAACAAAGTCATCAGGAAGGCCGTAAAGTACACCCGCATCAAGAACGCTTCCAAACATATCATCATGTTGCATGCGGCGTTACACAATCCGTACTTCCGGGACAAGATCGAGTTGGCCCTCTTGAAACTTGTCCCGGATCTCCTCTCCAAGACCCAGAATGAACAGGTAGCAGCGCTGACCGAAGCCTTCCCCAACGCTCAGGATGCCACCAACCTCATCAAGAAGGTGTCGTTGGAGAGGGTCGCTGAGAGTAAGAAGAAGTACATCGAATCTCTGAAATCCGGCACCCTGGTCAAGGCCCTGAAAAGCGGAGAGCTTGGAGTTCAGTTAACGCCGTTCAAAGACTACCATGACGAGGTCTACCTCAAGACGGAGCGGGAGCTGACGCCAAAAGTTATCCAGGAGATGATGAGCGCGCTCTCGATGGAGGTCGGCGAGATCGTGGAGTCGGCAGATCAACTTGAGCGACCGTTGAATCGGGAGAAGGTGTTGCCAGTCGCGCTGAAGGCCGCCGAACAACACTGTAAGTTGACTGCGATTCACCCCTTCCCTGACGGAAACGGCCGGTCGTCCCGGGCAGTGTTGGACCTCATCCTGAAGGCCCACAACATTCCGGCCATCACCCTGCTCAGCAATGATGCCTATAATAAAGCTGCAGATACCGGGGTGATGAAGAAGGACTATGGTCCGCTCGCCGAGATCATTGTCAAGGCAGTCCTCGACGCAGAATAAACCGACTGTGATTCGGCCGTACGGTTCGAGGATACGCCCCCTGGTTTGATTCTGGCGGGGCGGGAATCTTCACCTCGCGCATATTCATGACGCCATGGATATTGAGGTTCAACGTGGATCGGCGTGGGCCGTTTGGTCTGTGCCGGCTCTGTGTCATTTATGGCGTGGCGTCGGAGGTTGATGGGCGTGGTGCGACATAGGCCAGCTCGGCGAGGATGCGCCCTTCGCTGAAGGTGTCTTCTGGCGGGGGGTGTCCGTCGCGGGCGGCGATGACCGCAGGGAGGGCAGAGGAGAGCGCGGGCTGCCAGCCCTGGGCGAGCAGCCGCCTGGGGACGGTGAGGTCGTCTTTGTCGTTGAGGACGGCGTCGACGAGGGAGACGAAGCCTTCGGGCGCCCGATCAGAGGCGTGGGGTTGGAGGGCCGCCCTGGCGTCGTCGAGGTGGGTGTTGTGGGGTGCTCCCTGCAGGTGAGCGATGACCGCGCGCCACGCCAGCATGACCGGCCGCAGGGTGTGGCCTGCGGCGGCGATCGCGTCTTCGCAGGCCTGCTGTGCGGCGTCGGGTTCTCCGAGGCGCAGCAGGATGCGGACTCCGGCGCGGGCGGCGCGGGCGCGGGTGACGGGCATGTCTTGCTGTGCGGCCTCCTGCCGGGCGGTCGCGCTGACCCCCAGCGCCTGCTCCAGGCAGTCCATCTCCAGGAGGGTGTCGGCCTCGACGATCCGGGCGAGGGTGGTCAGCGGGATGTCTCCGCAGCGCAGGGCGAGGCGGCGCGAGGCGGTGGCGTCGGCCGCGGCGCCGCTGAAGTCTCGAATCGTCCAGCGGGCGCGGGCGCGCTGCAGCAGGATCCGGGCGAGCAGAAAGGTCCGGCCGCTCTTCTGGGTTCGCTCGACGGCTTCCTGCAGATAGAGCAGCCCTTCGCGCGGCCGACCGGAGCGGGTCATGTTGATCCCGATGATGCCGGTGAAGTGGGCGATGGGGTCGGACGAGCCGTGGGCGCGGTAGACGGCGATCTGGCGCTGGGCCAGTGCGATCGAGGCTTCATACGCGCCATCAGAGGCCATCGACGTCACGCGGAATCCGTCCATGTCCAGCTCAATGTAGGGCACGTCTCGCCGGCGGGCCCAGTCCAGCCCCTGCTCAAGGACGCGCTGCGCCGCAGCGCGTTCGCCGACGATCCTCAGATCGACGGTGAGATCGATATACACCCGCCCACGCACGGTGGGATCATCAGCGGGCACCTGAAGCGCGGCGCGGTGACGCTGGATGGCGAGGTGGAGATCGCTGTTCTGCTCAGCGGCCACCGCGTGCATGTGTGCGGCGCGGAGCCGCTGCGCCGGGGTCTGGGCGAGGTCACGGACGCGTGCGATCCAGTCCATCGCCTCCTGGTTTCGGCCGATGTCGATCAGCATCCGGACCAGCGGCCACGCCCCCTCGACCTGCGCCGGCCCATGAAACCGCGACAGGGCGCGGATCGCGACGTCCGCCTCATCGGAGCGGAGGCTGTCGACCTCCCAGGCGATATGCAGTCCGCTGATCAGGTGGGCGGCGTCGGCGGCGCAGCTCACCGCGTCGAGGGCCGCGTTGAGGTTGTCGCGGTCTTGACGGACGGCTTCGATGATCTCCCACGCCTGCGCGCCCTCCCGCTCGCGGGCCCATTCGGCGGCGGCGCGGACGAACCACGCCCGATGCCGCGCTCGGGCCTGCTCGACCTCTTCGAAGGCATCGAGCTTGTGGCGTGCATAGTCCCGGACAACCGCGAGCATCTGGAGCCGGTCATTGTCCAACCGGAGCAGGGAGTGATCGACCAGCGCTTCGAGGACGGTCAGCGGGTCGACCTCATCGGGGAGGCTCAGCATCGCTTCGGCGGCGGCGACGTCGGCGCTGCCCTCGATCACCGACAGCTGTGCGAACGCCCGCTGCGTGGTGGGGGTGAGCAGCGACCATGACCAGTCCAGGGCCGAATAGAGCGTCTTGTGGCGGTCGATCCGATCCCGTCGATCGTCTCGGAGCACCTGGAGAGAGCGCTGGAGGCGCGCGCGGAGGGCGCGGGGGCTGAACAGCCGACAGCGCGCAGCGGCGAGCTCGATGGCGAGCGGCAGGCGA
>JBCBLB010000005.1:0-39124 GCA_038520555.1 Myxococcota bacterium
ACTCAGATCAGCAGTCACCTGAAAGAATGTCGAATTTTGCAATGTTTCTGTCTCGATTCTCAACGTATTTCTCGTTGTTGAAGGGTCTTAATCGATCAAGATTATTTTCAGGATAGCAGAATTAACGATTGTGAATTTCACAAGTCGTGAAGGCTTCGGTGAGATCAGTTCGAACAAAGAGGGGTGCGCTCGACTGCGCGACCATCTGAGCGTAGCCTTCTGTCAAACATCGGCTCTGCTCTGTCTCTTCACGGAGGGTGTTGTAGTTTTTGTGGGGGAGGAAGATGAAGTCGGGCTGCTCCTTCTGACACCGCTGCTCGAAGTTCAGACCGTTCCGCGCGATGTCTTCGTTCATCAGCCCTGCCATATCCGTTATTGTTGAATCGAGCAGCCACCCGCCTGGGACGCCGATCTCAGTGTGGTAGAGGTGAACGGGTTCGTCAAAGCACGACTTAATGGTGTGAAGCCCTCGAAACGAGGTGTACTGTTTCGCGGCTCGTCTCAGCATCGCGTCGTCGGATGCGAGGCGGACGTCTCTGCTGGAGAGGTTCAGCAGGCTGCCGAGGACGATCGCAGCGACGGCGAGTCTCCGCTGCTCGACCACGATCAGGCCGACGCCGAGGGTGTATCCAGCGATAAGCGTGAGCGGCATTCGGACGAGGTGCCGATCCGCTCCGGTCCAGATCCATCCTCCCCAGTAGACGCCTGCGACCAGCACTGCCCAGGCGACGACGAGAACGATTCGTCTCTGCATCGAGACGCGCTGTTGGAACCGTCGCAGGCCTTCCACGGCGGCGATTCCGACGGCGACGAAGCCGGGGAGGTAGAACCGCATCTGGTATCCCATGACCTCTACCGTGGAGATGAGGTGGTAGGCCCAGAAGGTGAGTCCCGCGGTGAGGACTCTCCATGCGCCGAAGGCGCCGATGAGAACCAGCGGCGCCGCCAGGGCGGCCATGGTGAGGGCGTTCTTGACCTTGAGCGGCCGGCTTCCCTGGATGAAGGCGTCAGAGTACGGCGAGAAGCTGCTGGACTTGAGGGCGAACGACAGGGGCAGGGCAGACCCAAAGTATAGCCAGAACCCCCCCACCATCGCGCCGATCAGCAACAGCCCCCGCCAGGGGATCCGCCGTTCGAGGATCGCCAGCAGGACGGGAATCAACGCGGCGTCGGGGCGGACGGCGTAGACGGCGGCGGTGAGGATCGCGCCGGTCCATGGCCGGTCTCGCAGCTGTACGGCGAGGGCGACCATCAGCAGGGCGAGGGGGGTCTCCATGCCGCTGTGCAGGATCAGCAGGATCGCGGGCATGGCGACGACCGCGAGGCCGAGGGCTGGCGCCCGGTTGCGCCGCGCGACCAGGGCGAACAGCGTCACCGCCGCGGCGATCTTCACCACGGTCAGGGAGTGGGAGGGGAGGACGGCGACGCTGAGGGCGGAGAGGAGCTGGAAGCCCTGGGAGGTGTTCCCATAGACGGCGCCCTCGGCCACATTCCAGGCGAGGACGCCATGATCGAGGAGGTTGTGGCTGACGCGTCGGAAGAAGTGGGCGTCGTCCCAGGGGGGGAGGGCGAGCCGGTCGAGGAGGTGAACCAACAACACAAGCGCCCCGGCAGCGACCGCGAGATGTCGGCCGCTGTCGGGGCGAGGGGGCGTCATGGCTGCGTCAGCGGGGTCGAATCAGAGGGACTCAAGCTGACGGCGGATGCCCTTGCGTTCTTCCTTGAGGTTGCCGGCGTCAGCGGCCTTCAGGGCGGCCTGGAGCAAGGTGCGTGCGCCGTTCTTGTCGCCGCGTTCGGCGGCGAAGCGGGCGAGCATCTGATTGGCGCCGATGACCTTTCGCCAGTCCTTGGCCTGCTGGGCTTTGGGCAACGACTCGCGGAGGGTCTCTTCGGCGGCGCTCTTTTCGCCGATCTGGGCGAGGGCGCTGCCCATGTTGAACAGCAGCTCCTTCATGAAGCCGGCGTTTGAGGCGTCGGCCTTCTGTCGGGCCTGGCGGAAGAGGCTGACGGCTTCGGTGGGGCTGTTGTTCATCAGGTGGAAGAGGCCGAGGTTGTAGATGTCGACCGCTTCGAGCCGGTTGAACTTGAGCTGTCGGGTGAGCTCCAGGGTGCGGGTGGCGGCCTGGATGGCGCCTTCGAACTGCTTGAGGGCGGCGCGCGCCTGCCCGAGCAGCGAGGTCGCGGCGCGCTCGCGGGTGGGGTTGTTGAGCGCCTGCGCGATCTGGACGACCCGGGCGAGGACATCGGCGGCCTTGCTGTGCTGGCCGGAGATGAGCATCACCTCACCGAGGTTGAGGCCGGCTTCCAGGGCGAGGGGGCCCTGCCCGGCCTGCCCGGCGAGCTCGTTGGCGCGCTTGAACTGCTCAGAGGCTTCATTGAGCTGACGGGCGCGCTTGGCGACGAGGCCGCGGATGAAGTGGTAGTGTGACTGGATCGGAGGGACGTTGGCGATCTCGATGGCTTCGCTGGCCCGGTCGCGGGCGGCGTTGGTGTTGCCATCGTTGAGTTCGATCATGCCGATGTGGATGAGGACTTCGGCCTGCTTGAGGTCGCTGCCGAGGCTGCGGTACAGCTTCAGGGCGTCGTTGGCGCGGTCGCGGGCGCGGTAGAGGTCCTTGCGGCGCAGGTCGAGCCGGCTGCCGGCGAGCAGCAGCCACGCCTGCATGGCGCGGTCTTCCTTCTCCGTGGCCCACTTCATCGACTCGTTGTACAACCCCTCGGTCTGGTTGACGTCGCCGCCGGCGACCATCCGATCGAGCAGGTTCATATAGACGGTCCGCCACATCGGGTCAGGCCAGGAGACCTCATCGAAGTAGCGGAGCAGGTCGAGGGTCATGGCCCAGACCTGGGGCTGGTCGGTGGCCAGGGCGGCGCTCCTGAGCCGGTTGGCGCCTTCCTTGGCGCCGCTCTCGGCGTAGATGCGCAGGGTCTTGACGAGGTAGGCGTAGCCGCGTGGGACGAGGAACCGCTCCATGAAGGCGCCGACGCGCTGGGCGACCTGCTTGTCTTCGTCGGACTGGTGTCGGGCGAGGACGCTCTCCCGGAGGAGGGCCTTCTTGAATTGATAGATCCAGGTGCCGAGGGGCTGGCTGAACTGAAGCTCTTTGTAGATGTCTTCGGTGGCATCGAGGATATCATCGATGCTGTCCCGTGTGAAGGCGCCCATGTCGGCGACCAGGCTGGAGGGGAAGCTCAGGCCCAGCAACGCAGCGAGGTAGGCGATCTTCTCCGCGTCTTCGGCGGTGGCGTGGCGGCGCTGTCCCTCAGCGGCGGGCTGATCGGGCTCCTCGAGCTCGTCTTCATCGGCGGTGACATCGGCGAGGGTGGCCATGGTCAGCGTAGAGAGGTCGCCGAGGCGATCGTTCTCGGTGAGCCAGTCGACCATCTCGGCGACGAAGCCGGGGCGGCCGGCGGTCAGCTCGGCGAGGCGGGCGGCGTCGGCCTCGATCGCTTTGGAGGTGAGGTACTTCTGGACGTCTTCTTCGCTCCAGGGGGTCATCGGCAGGCCCTGGATGTGCCCTTCACAGCGCTCGAAGAACTGCTGCAGCGGCACAGAGATCCAGGCCTTCGCGGTGTCATCGAAGGGGATGGAGCTGAGGAGCAGCAACAGCCGAGAGGCCTCGTCGGGGTGCCCGGCCGATTCGCGGACCATCCCCTCAAGCATGGCAGCGAGGGAGAGCGACTGGGCGTTCTGGAGGTTCTGGACGTCGAGGATGATGGGGAAGGCCCGCGAGATGCCGATGGCGATCTCAACGAGGCCGATGAGGGGGTTGTCCCGGGGGAGGATGACCTGGAACTTGTCCTCACCGGGTTTGGGCGCGCCCTTCTTCAGCCCCTCGATGAAGGCTTGGTACCACCGTTGGACCCGCGGCGGCTGCTTGGGCAGCTGGGAGTTGAGGGTCATCTCCACCTTGCCGCGCAGGGTGGGGCTGCGGTGCAAGCCGGCGAACAGGCCGGCGAACATCCGGAGCAGGGTCTGCATGCCGTCTTCTTCGTCGGTCAGGGCCGGCCGCCAGATGATGACATCAGGCTCTTCGACGGTGGCGGAGCGGCATAGCTCACCGACGAGGGCGCGCTTGCCACCGCCGATCGGAGCGGTGATGTGGACCACCTGGGGCCGGCCCTCGCGGGCCGCCTGCCAGTGCTCCTTCAGGGTGTTGAGATCTGCCTCGTGGGCGACATAAAGGGAAGAAGACTCAGCCAACGAAATGCTCCATGATGGATTCAGGGGGTCTATGGGATAGCCTCTCTTAAAGGCGTGACCTCTGCCCGTCCAATCGCAGGCTATACTGCATGACCGCGCTGACCAGAGAGAAGAGAACCCGATGTCGCGAAACCTGCTGCTCGCCGCGCTCCTGACCACAACCACCGCCTGCGGCCCCGAAGTCGCCACCCCCGACGGCGTCTGGAACGTCACCGTCACCGGTGACTTCGACGACCGCAATGACGAGGTCGACGAGTGCGCCGGCACCGATCCGACCACCTACTCGGAGTCGTTCGGCTACCAGCTGTTCTTCAATGGCACCAACGTCGACATCCGCATCAATGATGAGGACTTCGCCGCGGGCGCCCGCACCGGCTGCACCATCGAGTACCAGTCCGCCGCCTACCTCGAAGAAGACGCCAACGGCAGCTTCCAGTGGGAGATCACCGGCGAGGCCACCTATCAGGCCGCCGCCGGCGCTTGCCTGGACGGCGAAGACGACTGGGTCGGCGAAGAGACCATCGAAGTCATCTTCAGCGACAATGAAGCCATCCCGGTCGGCTGCGAGTACCGGCTGCAGGTCACCGGGACCTACCAGGGCGGCTGAGGTGGCCGTCCCCCCGGACCGCGCCGCCGCTCGGCTCCGCGCCGCGAAGCAGGCGGTGGCGGGGGTGGTTCGTGGCAAAGATTCTGTCATTGAGCTGTCTCTGGTCGCCATCATCGCCGGTGGCCATGTGCTGCTCGAAGACATCCCCGGCACCGGCAAGACGACCCTCGCCGCCACCCTGACCGCCGTCCTCGGTGGCGACTTCCGGCGGATCCAGTTCACCAGTGATCTGCTCCCTGGCGACATCACGGGTGTCAACGTCCTCTCCCCGGGCGGCGGCTTCGCCTTCCGGTCTGGGCCGATCTTCGCCAACCTCGTCCTCGCCGATGAGATCAACCGCGCCACCCCCCGGACACAGTCCGCCCTCCTCGAGGCCATGAGCGAACGCCGCGTCACCGTCGATGGTGTTCGCCACCCGCTCCCCGACATCTTCACCGTCATCGCCACCCAGAACCCCCAGGACTTCCAGGGGACCTTCCCGTTGCCCGAATCGCAGCTCGATCGGTTCCTGATTCGGCTGTCGATGGGCTACCCCGATCGGGAACATGAGCGGGCGATCCTGCGCCGTGGTCGGAACCCCACCCCACCCGAAGCGGTCATATCGGTTGAAGAGGTCGCTGAGCTGGCCGCCTCGGTCGATGAAGTCACCGTCCACGCCGAGGTGGAGGATTATCTGCTGGATCTCGTGGAGAAGACCCGGACCGACGGCCGGCTGCTTCGAGGGGTCTCCACCCGCGGCGCCGAGGCCCTGTATCGAGCCGCCAGGGCCCTCGCGCTCGCTCGGGGGCGCGGATTCGTCATCCCCGAAGACATCCGCACCCTCGCCGCTCCGATCCTCGGCCACCGGGTCATCGCGCGCGCCGCCAGCGGACCGCCTGGCGCCATGGGCAGACACGCCGTTCAGGAGATCCTGTGGGAGCTGACGCCGCCGGGTTGAGGATGACCGCTGCCGGCGGAGGATGTTCGCTGCTGTGCGCCGGTGCCATCTTCATCGCCGTGTCGACCGGCGACCTGCAAGCCGCCTGCCTCGCCATCACGCTCGGGATCATGTTGGCGATCAGCGCGCCTGTGGCATGGCTCAACCTCGTCGGGGTGTCCGCTCGCCGGCAGCTGCCCGATGAGATCTTCGCCGCCAGGACCGCCGTGGGACAGCTCGTGCTCTCCAACCAGGGGCCCGTCCGATCCGTTGCGGTCTTTGTAGAGGACGCCTTCGGCGCGACCGCGGTCCTCGATGGGCTCCCACGCGACGCAGAGATCGGCGCGCCGACCCGGTGGCGGTTCGCCCATCGTGGACGGATGCAGCTCGGATCGATCCGCTTCAAGAGCCAATTTCCGTTCGGGCTGTTCGAGTCATGGCGGACGGTGCAGCGACCGTGTGAGGTGGTGGTGTTTCCGACCCCGCTGCCCGCGCCCGCCGTACGAAGCGACGCAGCTCGGCAGGTGGGCGGTGAGCTGGTCGGGCTCCGGGAGTATGCTCCAGGTGATCCGCTGCGGTGGGTTCACTGGCCGACTTCTGCGCGGGTCGGCCAGCCGATGGTCGCCCTCCGAGAAGAGCCCATCGATCCGCAGATCGTGGTCACCGTCGCAGAGGCCGTCGGCGTGGAATGGGAACGATCGTTGTCCGAAGCATCTGGCCAGATCGACGCCTGGAGCCGCCGCGGCGCGGCGGTGGGGATGCGCATGGGCGATCGGGCATGGCCCCCACGGGCGAGCGCCCGATGGCGTCGGATGCTGCTTGAACAGCTCGCCCTCGCTGAGGCGCGCCCATGACCGGTCGTCACGCTGCGCTGCTCATCGCTGGCCTCGGCGCATCTGCGTTGGCTTGTTGTTCGCCTCCCACGTGCTGGATCGGCGCCGCGTTGATGATCGGGCTGCTGGGGGCCACGGCGGTGCCGCCCATGACCAGCGCGACCGCGCGCCACCGCTGGCGCATCGCAGATGTCTTCGTCCTCTCGTTGGGGGCGATCCTGTTCGCCAGCCGACAGCCAGCGGTCCCGATCCTGGCCGGGGTGTTGGCGTGGTTGTCGCTGGCGCGGGCGTGGACCGCTGCGCGCCCGCCTGCCCTGCAAGGCCTCGTGCTGCTCGCCGTTCTGGAAGGGATGCTGGCCGGACACCTCGGTGGCGTGTCGGTCACCCGTCCCCTGTTCTGGGCGATTGCGCTCCTCGCGCCTGCTGCGCTGGGCGTCATTATCCAACCCAGCCTTCGCGCTGGGCTTCTCGGTGCCGCGGCGGGGGCTGTCGGGCTGGCGGTCACCTCGACGCTTCCTCCCGAAGGTGCCCAGCCGATCGAGGCCTCCACAGAGGCTGTAGAGACCTCGATCGGGTTCAGCAGAACCATCGGCCTGGGCGATCTGGGGCCGTTGCACATGGATCCGACGGTGATCGCCACAGCAGCGTTTGAGGAGACGGCGCTGCGAGAGGTGTATCTGCAAGGGGTGATCCTGGATCGGTTCACCGGCGAGGCGTGGATCTCGACGGCGCCGGAGCAGTCGACCGACCTCTCCGAGCGCTCCCGATCGGATGCCATGGCGGCGGTGATGGCGCTGGAGCCGCTGACCGGCGGGGTGTTGTTGGGACCTGCTCCCATGGTTTCGGTGCAGGGGGTGCCAGCGTGGCGGGATCCGTGGGGCACCTGGCGACACACCGGCCCGCCCCGTCCGGTTCAATACCGCGCCGTGAGCCTGACCGGATCGCTCCCAGAGCCGATGGTGGATTCGGGCCGTTGGCTCGGGTTGCCCGCCAGCCTGGATCCGCGGGTGCGGACCCTGGCGGCGCAGCTTCGGGCCGACGCACCCACCGATCGCCGCGGTGCAGCGGACTATACCGCTCAGTGGCTGAGAGAGCGCTACGTCTATACCCGGCTGCCTCAGCCTGGGACCGCCCGGCAGGCGCTGTCGACGTTTCTGTTCGAGAGCAGAGCCGGCCACTGTGAGTACTTTGCGACGGCCCTGGCTGTCCTGTTGCGGGCGCAGGGGATCGAGGCCCGGGTGATCAGCGGCCTCCGTGCGGCGGCGCCTGTAGATCAGACGACCTGGGTGTTTCTCCAGCAAGACGCCCATGCATGGGTCGAGGTCTATCTGCCCGGGGAGGGCTGGGTACGGATGGACGCCACCCCGGCGGAGCTTCGGCAGCCAGAGCTGCTCGCCTCTGGTGCTTCTCCCCACGTCGCCCGCCCAGGCTTCATCGGTCTGTGCGTGCTGTTGTGTGTCATCGGGGGGGGCGGGGTCTGGCTTCTGGCGCGTCCGCCGGCCACCGTGAGGGGATGTTATCGGCGCGGTCGGGCGCTGGCTGTCCGGCGCGGATGGGCGATCCCACCGTCGCTGCCGCCAGTCGCGGCGGGAGAGTGGTTGACCGCCCAGGCGGGCGAGGTCGGGACCTCGCTCACCGCACTGGCCTGGCTGCTGTATCGGGAACGGTACACGGATGCCGGTGGCGATCGCGATGCGGCACGGCAGGCCCTGCGTCGTCTCAACCAACTGCCGCGAAGGCGCTGATCAGGGGATGCTGTTGGAGAACCACATCAAGATGAACAGCAGGCTGAGGCCCAGAGTGCTGAGGGCGGTGATGCGGTGGATCGCGGTTTCACCCAGGCGTTGTGCGCCGAACAGGAAGCTGAGTCCCACCGCGATGAGCATGATGCCCGTGGAGGGGTGACCGGAGGGCAGGACACCGAACCGACCGTGGATCTGCCAGTAGATAAATCCCGTCAAAAACACCAACGCAACCCCGGCACCGCGGACAAAACCCATCCATGCCCTGGAAGGAGGCGTGATGGTCAGCGGGGTGGGTTGGAGTCGGTGGTGATTTGTGGTCGGTGATGCTTTTCCAGTCCACACAAAATCCTTCATAGAGAATCTGCTACAGAAACGCAAACCCGGCTCAACAGAGGAACCGGCGTGCGTGGCGGTGGTCGATCAGGACGAGGATGGACGTTAATCAGGGGCGTCTTCGACCGATACGAGGAGCGATGGCTGACTGGTCTGAGGTGGCGCCGTACAAACGCGCGCCGATGTTGGGATGGGGGCTGGGGTTGTTCGCTGGCGGCTTCGAGTCGATCCGTCTGGCGGTCACGCTCAAGCAGTCGATGACGTTCGGCGAGGGGGCCCTGCTGGGGCTGACCGCAGCCGGCCTGGGCGGGCTGATGGGGCTCACCTTCGGGGTGCTCGCTGGCGTCATCGTGACGGTCGTTTCGCGATCCTGGCTGAATTACCGTCGGCATGCGCTGTCGATGGCCCTCGTCGCCCTGGGGCTGGCGCTGTGGTATCTGGTGCCGGCGGCGAAGGGGTTGCTCGACCAGAGCCGACCACAAGCCGCCATCGCCTTCGCCCTTACGCCGATCGGTGTCGGCGGCGTCATCTGGTTCAACGCGGTGTTCTGGCTTCGCCGGGAATATGTCAACGGCAGCTCACCGCGGCTGGGCTGGTGGTTCTGGTCGCTGCTGGGTGCGGCTGTCCTGAGCGGGTTCACCGGCTGGCGCCTCAGCCAGCGCAACCTCACCGCCGTCGCCGCCATTGAGACCGACCCCGACGTGTTGATCGTCACCATCGACGCCTTGAGGCAGGATCGGGCGTTCGGACCCGACGGGGTGATGCCCGCGGTCCAGGCGCTGGCAGACGCGGGGGTTCGGTACGACAACGCCATCACACCGATGCCAGAGTCTCTGCCTGCCCACAGCGCCGTGCTGACCGGGTTGCACCCGGCGCGGAACAAAGCGCTCTCCAACGGTCATCGCCTCTCTGCGGGCTATGAGACCCTCCCCGAACGCGTCGGCGAAGAAGGCTACACCACCGGCGCCTTCGTATCCTCTGCGATCCTCAGCGCAGAGACCGGCCTCGACCAGGGCTTCCAGGTCTATGACGATGACTTCTCGACGTCGGTGCGGTCGCTCTATGAGATCCAGTCCGTCCGCCTCGCCCTCCGCGCCGCCGCTGCGACCGTCGGCGATCCAGTCCTGCTCGAGCGACAGGCCCGTCCTGCAGCGCAGACGTTGGCCCGAGCGACCCGCTGGCTGACCCGGAACAACGATCGACCCGCCTTCGCCTGGGTGCACCTCTCTGATCTGCAGGGCGTCCACGATCCCGCCGACTACGATGCGCGCGCGGCCGAGCTGGATCAGCAGATCGGGGCGTTCGTGACCGATATCGACGCGCGGGACAACGCCCGGGCGCTGCTGCTGATCGTGGCCGGGGCTTATGGGACGAACCTCGGAGACACGGGCAGCCATGGGCTATACGATGAAGTGATCCGGGTGCCATTGCTCATCCATCCGGTGCGGATGGCCCGGTCGCGGCGCGTGGTGCCCGAGCAGGTCCGGCTGATGGATCTGCTGACCACCACGCTCCGGCAGCTTCGCCTCGACCCCCCTGAGAAGACCGAGAGCGGCGATCTGATCAAGTTCACCATCCCTGCGGACCATCGGGGGTTCAGCAGCCTGCTCATCGGCCGTCAGGGCCCGTCGCTCTCGGAGACGGCGCTGTATGGGTACCGGGCCCGGAACACCGACGGAGGCGACATCAAGTACCTCGTCGAGCTGACCTCGGATCGGGAAGAGCTGTACAACCTCAACAGCGACCCGGCCGAAGACACCAACCTCGCCGAGAATCAGCCCGATGTCGCGGGTGCGTTGAAGAGCAACATCCAGAAGGAGCTGGCAGTCGCCGGGATCAAGGCGGAGACCCTCCAACCTGAGGCCGACGGGCTCCGCCTTCAGCTCCTGCGTGCCCTCGGCTATGCGCCATAGGCATCTGAATCTCGAGGACTTCGTCGCTCGGGTGTGGTTGACCTGAGTGCGGTTCTCTGGGACAACTGCATCACTTCTCAGCGGTGGAGGTCGGTGATGTGGATGTCCTTTCTGTTCGGTGCGGCGCTCGCCGCGGATCCCTCCTTCGATCAGCTCCTCCGGGAAGATGTCGTGTTGGAGAACTACCTCCATATGGTCGACACCCGATCGGGGTTCCGGATCTACAACTCCAAAGAAAAGCGGGTGAATACCCGTAAGTTTGCCCTTCTTACCGGGAACGACGAGCTGCTGCGTTCGGTCCGGCGGCCCACCCGGGTCCGTACGGCGGGGCTTGTGTTGGCGGCGGTCCCCATTGGCCTCGCGGGCTGGACCGGTGCGATTGAGCTCGGCGTTCTGTCTCTTCCTGGCGGTGTGGTGTATGTGGTGGCTGACCAACGGCTGAAGAAGACTTCGCGCTGGATCGAGCGGGATGACGCCGCAGCGCGGATCGATCAGCACAACCGCGCGCTGCTGGCCAGCGTCGGGGTAGAGAAGGACGACATCCCCGACCTGATCTATCGCCAGCGGCTGTTGGTGATGGAGACCGGGCCGGACGGCTCGATTCGTGTGCGGCAGGGGCTCGACTACCTCTCGCCGTATTCGTTCGCGTATACGGTCGGTGACGTCGATGGTCTGGGACGATACGGGCTGCGCACGACGGGACCGGCGATCGCGGTGGGGGTGTTGGGGACGGCTGCGGTGGTCGGTGTGGTCTATGGAACCATTGGCGGCGTTGCGCTCCTGTTCTCGCCATTCGCGCCAGAGGTTGCCCCGGCCGCGGGCCTGCTGCTGATCGGGGGATATGGCGGCGCCGCCATCGCTGGTACCGCGGCGCTGTATATCGCGTTGAATCATGTCAATCGAAACCGCGGCTATGAGCGGTGGTACACCCAACAGCAGGTCGAGACGCTGGTCGAGGCCCACAACGCCGGCCTCTCGCCCGAAGCGCTCGCCCCGCGCCGGAAGCGGTGGATCGACGACGTCTCCGTCCATCCCGTGCTCTCCTTCAACAGCGTCGGCGTGGTCGGGACCTTTTAGTCTGTTTTCGAGCAGGCCTGGTCGGGTCAGCGTGGCGCAGAGAAGGGAAAGATCCGCTCTGGCTGCGCCACGGAGAGGTAATCTGCGACGCTCATGAGGAAGGAGACATCGTGGCGGCCGGGGCTGAAGGCGATGCGTTCGTTGCCTGCGATGCGTTGGTCTACATAAAGGGGCAGATCGAAGATCGGCCGTCCGAAGGGAGGGACGCACCCAGGCACGAGGCCGGTGAGTGAATGGAGTTCGTCCCTTGTCGCGAAGCGGAAGCGTTGGACGCCGAGGGCCCGACGGATGAGGCTGCTTTTGGTCTTCCGATCGCCGCTGACGGCGAACACGGCGAAATCATCGCTGGTGCCCAGCTTCATGACCAGAGACTTGCCGCCGAGAGACATGGGCAGGTTTCGGGCGTCTGCGGCTTCTTTCGCGGTGGTGGTCGGCGGATGGTCGATCCGCGTATACGCGACTGCGGCGGCATCCAGCAACGCCGCGATCTGGTTCAGGACCGTCATGGACTTCTTCCGTAAGGGCGCTGCGTGTCTATCATCATCCAGGTAGAGATCTCATTATGAAGCGTCCTGCAGAGACCTTTGACGTAATGTGGAAGCGACGGGATCGGGCACTGACGTGGCTGACGGTGCTGTGCTCCGCGCTGTTCTTTTCTCTGGCCGCCTGGCTGCCGCTGTCGCTCCACCTTCAGGGGCCGACCGGGGGGGGGCATGGGGGCTCACCGGCCGACAACAGCCAGGCGATCTGGGAGCTGTCGGCGAGCGCGCCGGCCACCGGCGCGGCGCTTGCCGCGCTCGTCTGGGCGCTGGCGTCCTTGTGGATCGTCCGGGGCGCCCGTGAAGAGGGGGAGCCGCCGCTGTCCGGGGCGCCGCTGTTGATCCTGGCGATCGGGGGGATGCTGCTCGCGGATGCGCGGGCAGGCTGGGCGCTTTTGTCGCTGGCCGGTGATGTGGGGAATGTATGGCCCTGGGTGCTCGGTTGGCTGGTGGGGGGGGCGCTGTTTGTGCCCTGGCGAGACCTGTTCGACGCCTTGAGCACGGATCCCGGTCACCGCATCGAGCGGCTGTGGCGGCTGCATGGGATCGCGGGCCGGTTGCTGTTCGTCGGAACCAGCGGGCCGCTGATTGCCCTGGCCGTCCTCTGTCAGGACCCGACGGTGGCCGCTCAGGGCACAGCGCCCTGGATCGTGGGGGCGACGTTGGGGATGCTGTCATTTATCGGACTCGCCGTGAGCGCTCTGGCGGTGTGGACCCGTCGGGTCGGGGCTGGCCTGGATGAGGCCCGGCTGGTGATCCTCGACCTCCCGCCCCAGCCTGCGCACAGCAGGTTCCCTGGCGTGGCCGCGATCCTGGGCGGGTTGACGTTGGCGTTCAGCACCCTCGGGGTGACGCCCTGGCCAGAAGCACGGGCAGTCCAGGAGCAGCTGGCAGAGGTCGGGCTCGCACCCCCTACCGATGGGCGCAGCGAGTGGCTGTCGCTCGAAGAGATCCAGCGACGGCGCCTGGTGACCGGAGAGGGGAGCGTTCGACCTGTATTCTCCGCCAGCGGCGATCAGGTCGCGGTGACGGTGCGGGGCGCCAACCCCGGCTTCTGGATCCTGGATCGTCGGGTGAGCTGGCTGCCGCAGCAGGAGCGGGACCTCTGGGACATCACCGAGCTGGCCATCAGCCCCGGCGGTGAGAAGATGATCGTCGGTCGGCGAAGCGGGCTGCTCCAGCTTCGGGACTTCCCCCGGGCACGCACAGAGCCGTCCTGGTCTGAGCACCGGTGGGACAAGATCTTCTCGATCGGCGATCGGGTGCAGATCTCGGATGATGCCGCGTTCGCGCTCGGAGAGCGGGGGCGGCTTCGTCGCCTCAGCGTTTCTCAGGCGCAGTGGACGGATCACCTTCGGCTCGGCCATCCCGTCCAGAGCATCGCGCTATCGCCGGACGGGCGTGCGCTGGCGGGGTTCTGGGGCTCCGAGCAAATCGGCATCTGGGACTCGATGGGGAATCTGAAGACGCAGACCGCGGTGCGTGGTGTCCGAAAGCTCATCTGGTCTCCGGACGGGACGCGGCTGTATGCGGTCGGCCAGGGGATCGTGGAGATCCCGGTGGACGCGCCTGATGAGGCGGTGGTCCGATACACTCGCCCGGTCGCAGACGCCGCGCTGAGCGCGGATGGGCGCTGGATGGCGATCGGCGACGGCGGGGTGCGGGTGCTGTCGTTGACCACCGGACAGTGGCTGCTTCATGGGCAGCCGACGGCGTCCGGTGGCGTGACGGGCCTGGCCTGGCACCCTGATGGCGTGGGGCTCGCGGTTGGAACGTCCGCAGGGGTCCTGGAGCTGTGGTGGTTCAACGCCCACCGCTGGGATGTCTCCCTGTAGGCGCATTCTTCGTGGACGGGGTCGCTCAGAGATCGAAGTCGACGATGAGGTAGGTGGCGCCCGTGTTGGTGTCGTTGGTGTCGTCTTCGGGGACGCTGACCAGGATGCCCGGGGTGCCGTCTTCGTCGACGGACTCTATGAAGAGGTTGTCGAAACCCGCGTCGTCATCGAGGTTGCCGCCACGGAGAAGCACATCGGCGTCGTCGACGCTCATGGAGCCAGAGAAGGGCCCAACCATCAGCAGAGACAAGCCCTCTCCGCCATCGCCGCTGTTGGGGCTGCCGAAGATGAGGTCCGCGTAGTCGTCGCCGTTGATGTCTTTGCCACCGTTGATGATGTCGCCGATGTCTGCGTCGGCGCTGCCGAAGATGATCGCGTCGGCGACATCGTCAGCGACCTCACCGTCGAGCCGGTCCGCGAGGTCGTCGTCGCCATAGAAGACGAACGCGGCGCCGGCGTTGCTCTCAACGGTGTCCTCACCGGAGGAGCCGATGACGAAGTCGAGGTACCCATCGTCGTTGGTGTCGCCGATCCCGATCAGGCTGTCGTCTGCGCCCAGCCCGTCGCCAGCGGAGTCCGGCACCATGCGAATGTCCGCGTCCGCGGCGGAGCTGTTGCCAGAGAACGGTCCGAAAGCGACGTAGGCGGTGCCGCTGAGGGAGCGGGCGCCTGGAGCGCTCATCAGCAGGTCGGGCGTGTCGTCGCCGTTGACGTCACCGGGCAGGGCCGCGAGGCTGAACAGGTCGCTGTCGGCTTCACCGGTGAAGGTGGCGGCGGATTGATCGGTGACGTCGTATTCACCGGCGGAAACGCCACCATACACCAGATAGAGCTGGCCGCGCTTGGTCGAGCGGTCCGGCGCCCAACCCGCACCGAGGACGACGTCAGAGACGTCGTCCTCGTTGAAGTCTGCGCTGACGATGCTGCTGAGGTAGTGCTGCTTGCCGGTGCCATAGAAGATGTAGTCGGCGTCCTCTGCATCGTACGTTTCGCTGTCGTTCAGGGACGCGCCGGAGAAGATGAACGCGGCGCCCGCGATGGTGTCGGGGGAAGACAGCTGGGAGTCCATCTGGGCGGCCGTGATGGCGATATCGGAGGTTCCATCGTCATCGAAGTCTTCGAGGCCCCTGACCGCTGCGCCGAAGACGTCTCGTTCGCCGGAGCGGCCGAAGAAGCGAAGGTCTGCGTCTGAGAGGTCGCGAGCTGCCGTGAGCGGGCCATAGAAGATGAACGCTGCACCGTCGAAGACGCTCAACCCGCCGTTGCTCTGCTGATCGGCGCCGACGATCAGGTCGTGGATTCCGTCGCCGTTGAGGTCGATGGTGTCCAGGACGAACTCACCCTCACCGCTGGTCTCACCCAGGACGCTGCCGATCGCGGTGTCGGAGAGGGTCAGCTCGCAGCCGACGCTGCTGGAGTCACAGTTGTTGTCGATGCCGTCGTTGCAGACTTCGATCGCTTCGGGGTTGATGTCCGCATCCTCGTCGTCACAGTCGTCTGCGATGTCGACGTAGCCTTCAGGCGCGAAGCAGGCGATCTCGGTGCTTTCGGGGTCGCCGAACGAGTCTTCGTCGCCGTCCGCGTAGAAGGTCACGGCGTCTTCGGCGTCTGCCTCGTCGATGGCAACGTCGCAGTCGTTGTCGATGCCGTCACAGACTTCTTCGATGCCGGGGTTGGCGTTGACCTGACGGTCGTTGCAGTCGCCGTCGATGGCGACGTAGCCGTCGGGCTGCTCACAGGCGACCAGAGGCGCCGGAGCGTAGCCGTAGCCGTCGTTGTCGTCGTCGCGGTACCATGTCGCCGCGTCGATCGCAGCGTCGTCATCGGTCGCGCCGTCGCAGTTATTGTCGATCGCATCGCCGCAGATTTCGTCTGCGGCTGGGTTGATCGCGGCGTCTTCGTCGCTGCAATCGCCTGCGAGGCCGATGAAGCCCGTAGGCGCTGTACAAGCAGTGACCGAGATCGTCGCATCCCCGAAGCCATCTTCGTCGGCGTCCTGGTAGAACAAGACGGCATCTGGGGCGTCGTTGTCAGACAAGCCGTCGCAGTCGTTGTCGATGCCGTCGCAGACTTCTGAGCCGCCAGGCAGGGCGTCTGCGCTCAGATCGTTACAGTCGCCGTCGATGGAGACGTAGCCATCGGGCTGGTTACAGGCGCGGGTGATGAACCGATCGCCACCGAAGCCGTCGCCGTCGGCGTCGCCGTACCAGGTTGGCGCATCGATGGCGTCGTCTTCGTCGATGGTGGTGTCGCAGTCGTTGTCGATCTCATCGCAGATTTCATCCGCGAGGACGCTGACGTCGGGGCGGGTGTCGTCACAGTCGCCCTCACACGCGGCGACGCCGTCTTCATCGTTGTCGGCGTAGCCGACCGATCCGTCGCAGTTGTAGTCGCTGACGTCGGCGCAGTCGTCTTCAGGGGCTCCAGGGAAGAACAGCGCGGATGTATCGTCGCAGTCGTCGCTGTTGTCCGTGTAGTCGGCCGGCTGAGCGCAGGCTTCGGTCGCGCTGTTTGGATCGCCGAAGCCGTCGGCGTCGGTATCCGCGTACCATGTCTGAAGGAGCCCCTCATCGACGATGCCATCGCAGTCGTTGTCGATGCCGTCGCAGACTTCCGCCTGACCGGGGTTGATCGCGCCGTTGTTGTCGTTGCAGTCCCGGCCGTCGTCGTAGCCATCATCGTCTTTGTCGTTGTTGCACGCGACGAGGAGGGCTGTCAGAGCCAGCAGATAAGACATGCGCATCAGATTCTCCGTAGAGGGACGAGCCGGTGCACCCGCACAGACGTAAGATATCGACCGACACACCGCTGAAATTGATCATATCGGCGTGAAGGCGAGCATGCAGGGCCGACTGGTAGACGGTTTCTCACAGATGTTTCTTCGGACGGTTGCTCTGATGGATCAGGGAAAAATTATGCCGCCCTCAAAACGTCCCGTAGGCTTCTGGTATCGTCCCGACACATTGGGGAGAAGGAGATGGTAACCGAAGAATCCGGTAACAACGGCGCCGCCTTTAACATCGCCGGTGCGGGCTGCGCTGGTGTCGGATGTCTGCTGATGATCGGCGCCATCGCCTTGTTTGGAGCGCTCGCTGCGGGCGTGTTCAATTATTCGCTCGAGGGACAGGTCTCCGCGGGGGGCGGAACCTCGCTGTGTTGCGGCCTCATGTCGCTGTTTATCGGTATCGTGCTGATCGTGGTCGGCCGCAGCAGAAGCTGATCGGCCCCAGCCGTCCAGTGGACCGGTGGTAGCCTATGCCCCTGGTATACCTGGAGGTTTCGTGGACGTTCTGATCGACATCCTGTCGTTTCCCTTCGTAGAGCCCGTCAAGACGCTTACGTTTGGCTTTCTGGTGGTCTTCGTGGCAATGGCGATCACCGACTGGTTCCAGACCGAAAGCGCCATCAAGCGAAACTTTCCGCTGTTCGGCATCGGCCGCTACCTGGTCGCCGCTGCCGGCCCGCCGTTGCGGCAGTACCTGTTCGAAAATGATCGCGATGAGCGACCCATCCCACGCTACATCCGCAACTGGATCTATGCCTCGGCTCAGAATGAAAAAGCCACCGTGCCCTTCGGCACCCAGCTCGACATCGATCGCCCTGGAACGATCCTGATGCGACACTCCGCCTTCCCCGTCAAGGCCAATTATCATCCAGAGCGTGTCCTCATCGGTCCTGAACGGAAGCATCCATATGCGGTCTCCCGGTTCAACATCTCGGCGATGAGCTATGGCTCGTTGGGCGCCAATGCCGTCCTGGCCATGTCCAGGGGCGCTGCTGCCGGTGATTTTTATCAGAACACCGGCGAGGGTGGGGTTTCGGACTACCACATCAACGGCGGCGGTGATCTGGTCTGGCAGATCGGTACCGGGAAGTTCGGTTGCCGGAACCCTGACGGCACCTTCAACGAAGAGGCCTTCCAGAAGACCGCCGCCCATCCCAACATCAAGATGATCGAACTGAAGCTGTCTCAGGGCGCCAAGCCCGGCAAAGGCGGCATCCTCCCCAAAGAAAAGATCACCCCGGAGATCGCGCGGATCCGGATGGTTGATGGGAACACAGACGTCATCTCCCCCGCCCGACACGCCGAGTGGGAGGACGCGGAGGGGATGTGTGCGTTCATTGACACGCTGCAGACGCTCAGCAACAAGCCGGTGGGCATCAAGTTCTGCCTGGGAGACCCGTCATTCCTCGATGACATCCTCCATGCATTCCAGAAGACCGGCATTTTCCCAGATTATATCGCCATCGATGGCGCAGAGGGGGGGACCGGTGCCGCGCCGCTCGCCCACACCAATCTGCTCGGCTATCCGCTCCTCGACGCCCTGATGCTCACCGAGAACAAGCTTATTGAATACGAACTCCGGGAGCAGATCCGGCTGTGCGCCTCCGGGAAGATCTGGACTGGCGGTGATCTGGCTGTGGCCATCGCTGCGGGTGCAGACTTCGCCGCCGCAGCCCGTGGGTTTATGCTCTCGGTGGGGTGTATTCAGGCGCTTCATTGCAACACCAACTTCTGCCCCGCCGGTGTCGCCACCCACAGCAAGTGGCTCCAGCGAGGCCTGGTCCCCGAGGTCAAAGGCCCTCAGGTCGCCAGCTACCATGGGGCCGTGATGCATGATTTCGCCGATGTGCTGGCCTCATGTGGCTACGATAAACCCGAGGCGCTCTCGCGGAAGGACATCATGAAGGTTGTCTCCTGGCATGACCTCCGTCCCATGTCTGAGCTGGTCCCATACCCCTGGCGAAAGTCTCCGATAAACTGATGAAATTCACCTCTCGACAACTGCTTCTGGCTTCGGTGGTGCTGTCTGCCGCCTGCTCCTCAGGTCCGCCCACCGTCGTCATCGTCGGCGGTGGTGTGGCCGGAATGGCTGCCGCCATCGAGGCCGCGCCTGCCGGGAAGGTCGTCTTGCTGGAGGCGGATCCCAACCGCCTCGGCGGGAGCGCATGGTGGAGCCAGGGCGTCACCGCGGTGCCCGATGACACGCAGTGGCCCGGCGATGATCCCGCCCGCGTCCGCTACCGTGAGCGCGTGCAGCCCGACGTGCTCGACTGGACCGCCGCTCTGGGCATCACCTGGATCGACCTGCCCGACACCTCCGGCGGGGACATCCCCCTCAAGGCGCCCGTGGGCGGCGGCCGGCGATTGTCGGACACCTTCGCCCAGCTCGTCGAGCGCTCTGGCGTGGAAGTGCACCTGGGGGCCGTCGTCACGGATGTCTCCTCCAGCCTTCGGGTGACCACCCGCAGCGGCGAGCGGTGGGATGCCGACGCGGTGATCCTCGCCACCGGTGGATGGGCCGCCGATCTGCCCGGGGTCAAATCGCGCTTGCAGATCGATCCCGCCGTGCGGGTCCTCAACGGCGCCATGCCCTCCTCGCGGGGGGACGCAGAGGCGCTCGCCGCCGATCTCAACGCCTCGACCACGACGCCGGCGCGCGCGGTGCTGTATGGCCATGGTACCCCCGATCCCGCCGCCCCGGAGCGGGCGCTGATGGTGTTCGGCTCCAACCGGCTGTACTTCGTCGACCAGACGGGCGCGCCGCAGCCCTGGCTCGGGGAGGGGCGCGGAAACACCGGGCAGCGGCTGATGGACCTCCCCGGCAAGCGCGCCTGGGCCATCCTCGATGGGGAGACGCTCAAGGTCCTCCGCCTCCAGGGCTCGGCCATCGATCGGCGTGTGCCTGTCGGTGAAGTCGCCAGTCAGGTCGGGCATATGGCCCGTGACCTGGAGACCCTCGCGAAGCAGATCGACGTCCCCGTTGAGATGCTTCGAGTGGGCGTCGCGATAGATAAAATCACCGATGAACGTCCGCTGCTGCCCAACGGGCCCTATGTCGCTCTGCCGCTGTTTCCCACCACCGCCAAGTCGATCTCCGGCCTGCGCACCGATCTGTCCGGGCAGGTGCTCGACGGCGTCGGCCAGCCGATCGCCGGGCTGTATGCCGCTGGCGAGGCGATGGGCTTCGGCCACCCCTATGGCGATGATCCGGTCCTCGACAGTTCGATGGTCGCCGGCGCGATCCTCACCGGACGGATCGTTGGGGCCACGGTGCGGGCGCGGCTTCGTCCAGACGAGCCAGCGCGTTGAAGGGGTGGCTCGGGCGGCTGGCGCTGCTGCTCGCGGGCACGACGATCGCGCTGCTCATCGTCGAAGGCGCGCTTCGGCTGCGCCACCCCTGCCGCTCCGCCAAGGCCCTGTTCACGCCCCTGGTCGCTGGACCGGTCGGGATGTACATCTCCGACGCGGACACCATCATGCGGCCCAAAGAAGGCTTTCAGGGCGTCGTCCGGGCACCCGGGTGCGCTATCCCGCTCCGGTTCAACCGGCTCGGGCTGCGCGGGCCGGAACCCGAAGACACCGATCAGACACCGTGGCTGCTGCTCGGGGATTCCTTTGCGTTGGGCATTCATGTCGAAGAATCCGAGACCCTCGCCGGGCGGCTGGGGCCACGGTTTCAGGCGCAGGTCTGGAACGCCGGCGTGGAGACCTACTCGACGATGCAGGCGGTCGGCCGGTACCGGCAGCTCCGTGAGGCGCTGCCCTTCGAGCAGGTCATCCTGCTTCTGTATGCCGGAAACGACATGATGGACAACAACCACTTCACCCGGCCGCGGTGGGCGGGCGGGACGCCGCCGCCGGTTCCCTACTTCCAGTCCATGCAGCCGGTGTACACCTTTCTCACAAGGCGATCGGCGATCGCGGCGTTGTGGGCGCACCAGCGGCGGCGGCAGGACATGCTCCGGGGCACCGAGGGAAACCGGAACCGCTGGCAGGACGAGCTGGCGTTCTATCGGGTGCCCCGCATCGCCCGGCGCCGGATGGAAAAGACCCGCGCAGCCCTGCGACAGCTCAAGCAGGAGGTCAAACGCGATGGCCGGGCGCTGCTGGTCGCTGTCGCTCCGCCGACTTTGGAGATGAACCCCGAAGAGGCGGCGAAGGTGTTTGCGGCGATGGGCATCCCCGAAGAGCAGGTCGATCTGCGTCTGCCCCGACGGCTGGTGAGAGAAGTGCTACATGACCTCAACATCGCGTCGTGTGAGCTGCTCATCCCCCTCCAGGCCGCGCGCGCCCCGCTGCTTGTGTTCGATGGCCACTTCAGCGTCGACGGACACGCCGCTGCGGCGGAGGGGATCGCGGCGTGCCTGGAGGCGCAGTGATCCCTGCGATACCAACCTCCAGCAAGCCTCGGGTGTAGTGCAAGGAGAGAGCGTGGCGGTAGATAAGGTCAGGGTGGAGCGCAAACCGGCCGCACGAGAACCATTGACCGTCACAGAAGTGACGAAGAACCTGAAGAGATGCCTCAACGACTTCTTCCCCGACGTCTGGGTCAAGGGAGAGGTCGTCAGCTTTAACCCGCACCGCTCCGGCCATTGGTACTTCCAGATCAAGGACAACCGCTCTCTGTTGTCCTGTACGATGTTCCGCGGCCGCAACCAGCGGATGACCTGGAAGCCCCAGGCCGGCGATCAGCTGCTCTTGAAGGGCGGCCTTGAGATCTATCCGCCGCAGGGAAAATACAGCCTCAACGTCCGAGAGATGGAGCCCCTCGGCGAGGGGATCTTCAAGAAACGCATCGAAGCGTTGAAGCGTAAGCTGAAGGCGGAGGGGCTGCTGGATCCGGCGCGAAAGCGCCCGCTCCCGGCCATGCCACGGCGCATCGGGGTGGCCACCAGCGGCTCCGGGGCCGCCTTCCATGACATCCGCAAAGTCATCGATGAGCGCTTCCCCAATGTCACCCTCTATCTGGCGCCCTGTCGGGTTCAGGGGCAGGGCGCCGCCGCAGAGATCGCCCGCGCCATCCAGATGCTCAACCACCATGGCAAGAGCCAGGTGATCATCGTCGGCCGCGGCGGCGGCAGCAAAGAAGACCTGATGGCCTTCAACGAAGAGATCGTCGCCCGCGCCATCGCCGCTTCCACGATCCCGGTCGTCAGCGCCGTGGGCCACCAGATCGATGAGAGCGTCTCCGACCTCGTCGCTGACGCCTTCGCTGCGACCCCCTCACACGCCGCAGAGATGATCGTGCCTGACCGGGCGCAGCTCCTCCGCCAGATCGAAGTCAGCGCACAGCGGCTCCAGCGAAGCATCGGCCGGGACCTGGACGCGCGCCGGCAGATCGTCCGGCGCCTGCACCTCCAGACCGGAAACGGCGCTCGCCGTGAGATCAACCGCTCCCGCGAGATGGTCAAGCGGCTCCAGGGTCGATCGGTGGAGGGGATGCGGCGGGAGCTGAAGCGGTGGACCGATCGGCTCGCCCAGATCTCACTCAGAAATCCGGCGGATAAGCTGAAGGAAGGACGAAAGCGGTGCGATGAGCTGGAGAACAACCTCAAGCGGGCGATGGGCTGGGATCTCACCGTGCGAAAACAGAAGCTCTCGCTTCTGATGGGGAAGCTCGACGCCCTGTCGCCGCTGTCGGTCCTCTCTCGGGGCTACTCGCTGACCCTCAAGGACGGTCGGGCGGTGCGGGACGCCGCGGAACTCAGCGTTGGGGACGCCGTCGAGATTCGGTTCGCGGCCGGCCGGGTGACGGCCACGATCGAAGAGGCCTGATCAGAGATCGGCTTCGGGGACGGGGCCGTAGCAGGCCTCCGGAGCGCCGCCGCTGCGTTCGAGGACCAGCCGCCGGTTCTCTCGCCGAAGCTCCAGGCGCTCGGCGCGGGCTCCGGAGCGGGTGTGCTCCGCCTGGACCATGGTGATCTGATCGCCGGGGCGCAGGGTGGCCAGGGCGACCTCCCCATCTTCGGTGCTCGCCAGGATCACGCCAGGCTGCGCGCCGAGGGCGATGGCCATGGCTTCTTCGGTCTCGGTCGGCGTGCTCCGGTACAGGTGCAGGGTCCGATCGCCCGGTACCGGGTCTCGGCCTTCGATGGTGGTGCACTGCACCGAGCGTGTCGGCATCGCTGCATCTGAGAGGACCTGCGCGCCGTCCATTCGCATCCAATGGAGCGCGTGATCGGTGAAGGTCTGGCCGGTCTCTTCGCTGTGCCACCGGGTCTCGCCGCCCAGGTAGCTCGCCTCGGAGATGGAGACGCCCAACCCACTCAGCGCCACCTCGACGCCGATGCGGTCCGGGATCATCTGTCGTGCGTCCTCGCCCCATCGGGGGTCTGCCCAGGCGCTCGCCGCGCCCAATATCAGTGCGATATGAAGCATACCTGTGGTGACGGATCCTCAGACCGATCTCACAACCTTACTTTGGTATTACACCCTTGATGATGCTGGACGCCATTCTGATTCTGGGCAAGGAACTGCGACGCGATCCGGCCCGCGCTCACCGTGAACTGCGTGCCCGCTCCGCCGCCGCCGCTGCCGCCGCCCGCGCCGTGGCCACCGACCCCTGGATCGTCACCCTGGAGGCGCCCCTCGCTGGACAGGATCAGGCCGGCAGCCGGCTCGTCCTGGAGAACCTTCGGCTGCTGGGGGTTCCCGATGAGCAGGTGATTCGGATGACCCAGACCCGCTCCACCCGGGAAGAGGCCGTCTGGTTCCAGCGGCTGGCCCGGCGGCACTCCTGGCGGCGGTTGATGGTCATCACCAGCGCCTACCACCTCGCCCGCGCAGGCCTCATCTTTCATGAGCACTTCAGCGGCGCGGTGAGGGTGCGCGCCCCAGAGGCGTTTTATGCCGTCGCATCGGCGCAGGAGCAGGATTGGATTCAGGGCGGCGTGCCGACGGAAGAGACGATGCGGCGGGAAGGACAGGCTGAGCTGCTCCTCGCCGGCGCGGCGCGGGTGATTCGCTGGTTGCCAGCTTCGATCCGGTGGAAGATGGAAATCGCCGCCGGGGCGCTGCTCCGCGCTTCAACGCCGTGAGGAAGCGTCGATGAAAACCATATGAAACTGCTACACATCTCCAGCGCTGCGGCGCGACACTATCATCTCGGCGATCTCGTGGCCATCGATGTTGATGGCGAAGCATGGCAGGGAACCATCCTGCGCATCAAGCGGGATCCGGACGATCCAGATACCGTCATCCTCTTTGTCAAGATCGAACCGTATCGGGCCGCTGTTGCCTGAGGAGCGTGCTTTTTTTATCCGATGAAGTCGCCGTTTTTGACCAATGCACCGATCCGCTGGGTAATGCTCTTCGAGCATCGTTCCGTACCCTCCCTCGACTGGAGGGAAACGAATGAGACTTCATCGAGTGGTTCTGATTGGCGGTGTCTGCGGCGGTCTGGCCGGCTGTGATCTGGTGGACTCCATCCTGGAGACGGTCGAAGAGGCCCAGAACGCGACCGAGGTCTGCGGCAGCGAGGCATGGCGAGGCGACATCTACCGCGTCGGCGTCCTGGAGAACACCTACGAAACCAACGGCTTCTTCGAAGATCTGGTCTTCGACACCAGCAGCCAGACCTTCGAGATGGAGGTCCAGTTCAACCAGTTCGGGGTCGACTCGGCAGACAACATCAGCACCGACTGTGCCTACCAGGGCATGGCTTATGGAGCGGTCTCGGACGTCAATCAGGACGGCTTCGTCTACACGGGCCTTGCGGTGGTCCAGAGCCTGCACCCCGAGCGGGACGGCTGCCTGGCTGAGCCCCAGGAAGTCGAGGTCGTAGTTGAGATGCCCATCTCCTGTGAGGATCTCTCTGGCGAGTGGATCCATGACGCCGAGGACAGCTACGGCACCGGCGAGGGAACCTTCCGGGCCACCGAAAGCTACCCCCTCACCGAGGTCACCGAGGGCGACTTCCCGGATGACTTCGATGACCTCGGCGAAGACGAAGACGAAGACGCAGACGAAGATGAGCCGGACGCCGACGCTGATGAGCCCGCCTTCGGCCCTGAGGGCTGCCCCATTGGCGAGGATATCCTCTTCTCGGGCCCGCTCGACGCCAAGAACGGCTGCGTCGCGACGCTGAACACCTGGAACGTCATCGACGCCGAGGGTCACCTCACCGGCGAGATGTGGCTGACCGACTACAGCGGCAACTGCCAGCTCATCGAGGGCGTGCTGGACGCCTGGGTGGTCGACGGTCAGGTCACGGGCACCGTCGAAGGGGCTGGCGTCGTCGCTGACGGCTACGTCGAGATCGTCGACGAGTGCACCGCGATGACCAACGGTCGCTTTGACATCCCTGACTGGGGCGACGAAGAGGACATTTCCTTCGAGCTGTTCCGCATCGATTGATTCGCGCCGTGAGGCCTGCGCCCGTCTCTTTGAGGCGGGCTGTTGTTTTTGTGGAGAAGCTGTGTGTCGGTGTTTATGTTTGAACCATGGCGACGACGCACTCTCTGCTGAATGTTCCTCGATATACCTGCGAGTCCTGCGGCCACCCGTCGCATGAAGACGGCGCCTGCCCCCGGTGTGGCCACTGGGAGATGCTCGATCGCCTTCATCACGGCGATCAGCAGTATATCGCCGCCCGCGAGGCCCTCCGGCAGGCCAGCATCGACGACTGGCTGCAGACGATCGGCCTGGAGACGACGATGGCGTTGGCGCTCATGGTCATCCTGCCCCTGATCTTTGCGCTCTACTACGCCCTCGGTGGTTGGGCGATCTCTGTGCTGCTGGTGTTCCCAGCGCCGTTCCTCATCGTCGGGATGATCGGCGCCTGGATCCGGCACTGGCGGCAGGGCCGGCGGTGGAGCGGCGAAATAGACGATTAACGGGCGGTTCGCAGACGCAGGCGGGAGCGGATGGTGGACTGCGAGGTCTCCTCGGGGGCTTCTTCGTCTTCGGCGGGGTGGGGCGGCTCGACCGGCTCGGCGAGGGGGAGGCGAACGGTGAACGCGGCGCCTTGCCCGGGCTTGGAGCGCGCCTCGATCTCACCGCCGTGGGCCTCGACGAGGCGGCGGCTGATGGCCAGGCCCAGCCCGGTGCCGCGGGGACGGGTGGTGAAGAAGGGGATGAACAGCTTCTCCATGTCTTCGGGCGCGATGCCGGGGCCGTTGTCGACGATCTGGATGGCGATGGCGGGCCGGCTGTGTCCGGCCCGGCGGACATAGTCGTTGACCGTGAAGACCTCGACCCGGCCGTCGCCGTCGATGGCGTGCAGGGCGTTGTGGATGAGGTTGAGCAGCACCTGCTGGATGCGATCGCGGTCGATGGGGACCTCAGGGAGCTTCTCGGTGAGCCGTGGGGACAGCTCGACCTCGTCAGGATGACCCTCGGCGCCGATCAGATCGAGGGTCCGGGTGACCAGCTCGTTGATGTCGCTGGGCTGAGTGTGGACCTCGAAGGGGCGGGCATAGGTGAGGAACTGGCTGACCACATCACTCAAGCGATCGGTCTCCTCGACGATAAGGGAGACGAAGTCGGCGATCTCTTCACGATTGACGTCCCCCTCAAGGTACTGCGCGGCGCCCTTGATCCCAGCGAGGGGGTTGCGGATCTCATGGGCGAGGCCGGCGGCCATGGTGCCCAGGGCGGCGAGGCGGTGTTGTTCTTTGAGCTGTTCGAACCCGCGGAGGTTCTCCAGAACCACGGCGGTGCGGTCAAGGATGGCCCGCAGCCGGCGCAGCTCTTCATGGGAAAATCCCCCCGCGAGCGGATCGGCCCGAAGGTTCAGCCAACCGAGCACCAGCTCTCCTGACGCGATGGGCAGGGTCAACTCGGCGTCCATCGCCTCCAGGGTTCGGGCGCGCGCGGCGGCGACCTCATGGCCCTCCAGTCGACGGTCGACCCGACGCTTGAGGGCATCGAGGGCATACAGCCGCTCGCCTTCGCGGAAGCCGTCGGTGAACGGCCGGTCGGCGATGGTTCGCATCATCGGGAGGTTGCTGACGCCGCGCTCCAGTGTCAGCCGAAACACGCCTTGATCCCAGAGGTACAGGCTGGCGAGGGGGACGCGGCCCGAGGCGTGCAGCCGTCCCAGCAGCTCGCTCTCCAGGTCCTGCATGGTGATGACGCTGGCCAGGGAGCGCTCGATCTCTCGGAAGGTCAGCTCCAGCCGTTGGCCCTGTCGGTTGATGTGCTGGCTGACCCAGCCGTTCAGCGTCTCTCGCAGGTCGGGGAAGAAGAACAGGAACAGCACAAAGATGAGGAACAGCTCAAACTTTCCCTGGGTCGGGGAGTCGGACAGGCCGCCGAACAGGACATCGAGCAGGATCAGGGCGGCGGCGGCCATCGACAGCGAGACCGCGCGGGAGATGGTCTCCTGGATGTCGATGAGCCGGTACAGCTCGACGACCCGATGGAGCAGATACAGGACCCAGACGCTGAGGACG
This sequence comes from Myxococcota bacterium, assembly GCA_038520555.1. Taxonomy (GTDB): domain Bacteria; phylum Myxococcota_A; class UBA796; order UBA796; family UBA796; genus JBCBLB01. The sequence goes on from JBCBLB010000005.1 coordinate 27,182, forward strand.
GCGCCCACAGGCGGGAACCCTTCTGGGAAGGGGGCGGCCTCGCCGCCGACGCGGCCCCATGCGCGCACGACCCCTTCCAGGACCGAGAACAGCACCCCGGCGGCCATCAAGGCGAGCAGGTACCAGATCCGGGCCCGCTGGATGTCGTCGTCGGAGTCCTGGTAGCGACGCCACAGCCACCGCACGCACCAGAACAGGCCGAGGAAGGCCCATGTTGAGACGAGCAGCTCGAAGGGCAGCAGCTCCTGCTGCATCTCCAGCAGATCGCCGGCGCCGAGGATGGGGGCGATGATGGCAGTGAGGACGCCGCTGACGACCCACATCCGCCGGCCGAGCTCGGAGCGGGTCTCGCCCCCCAACAGCCGATGCAGCAGGGTCATCGTGGCGGCGGGGACGAAGGCGCCGATGATGATGTGCAGATGCCGCAGCTGGAGGGTCTGGGTCACCAGATAGATGGCGAAGGCGAGGTAACTGAACCCCAGCAGGGTGCTCAGCCCAGAGAAGGCCCGCCGGGTGGGATCTCGCCGATCGCTCCGCCATGTGCGGGCCGCCAGAATGAACGCAAAAATCGCCGAGAGCAGATAAAGCAGGACGTTCATGGTGTGCTGCCCGTGTGAGGGTGGTACCAACTCGGTAGCATGGACCTCTCAAGCTTACCCAGTATCTCATCGCTGCTTCAGGATCCGCAGGTGCACGCCTTGCCCCGGTCGTTGGCGCTCCGGGCCTGTCGCGAGGTGGTTGACCAGGCCCGACAGCGGCTGCTCTCGGATCAGCCGCTGTCAGGGGACGTCGACTGGGTCGCGCAGATCGTTGATCGTGCCCATACGCTGACCCGACCGCGGCTGCGCCGGGTCATCAACGCCACAGGCATCGTGCTGCACACCAACCTGGGTCGCGCGCCGATGGCCCCCTCGGTGGCTGCAAAGGTGGCAGAAGTGGCGCGCAGCTACTCGAACCTGGAGATGGACCTGGCGTCGGGTTCGCGGGGGGGGCGGCTGGAGGGGATCCAGGCGCCACTGTGTGAAATCACCGGCGCAGAGGCGGCCATCGCGGTCAACAACAACGCCGCCGCGGTGCTGCTCGCGCTCTCGGCGCTCGCCCGCGGCAGAGAGGTTTTGGTCAGCCGCGGAGAGCTGGTCGAGATCGGTGGCAGCTTCCGCGTGCCGGAGGTCATCGCCGACGGCGGCGCGCGGCTGGTCGAGGTGGGGGCCACCAACCGCACCCGGGTGGCAGACTATGCCCGTGCGATCACCGAAAAGACCGCGATGATCCTTCGCATCCACTCTTCGAACTTTCGGATGATCGGCTTCACCGAGCAGCCGGCGCGAGCGGAGCTGGTCGCCCTGGGCCGTGAGCACAACATCCCGGTGGTCGACGATCTGGGGTCGGGGTTGCTCATGGGGGCGCCGCGAATGCAGCGCCCGATCCGCACCCTGGAAGAAGAGGAGCTGGTGAATCTCGCGGTCGCGGCAGGGACGGACGTCGTGTGTTTCTCAGGGGACAAGTTGTTGGGCGGGCCGCAGGCGGGGCTCATCGTAGGCCGGGCGCCGCTGATCAAGAAGATGCGCAAGCATCCGTTGTACCGGGCGCTTCGCCTGGACAAGCTGGTGTTGGCGGCGTTGGAGGGGACCCTGTTGCTGTACCGGGCGGGGGTGCATGACGCAAACGTACCAGCCAGAGCCATGTTGTCGCGGACAGAGTCCGATTGCCGTGCCGTGGCAGAGCGGATGGCAGCGCAGATCCCAGGCGCCGAAGTCATCGCGGACGTCAGCTACTCTGGGGGCGGCGCTCTGCCGGAGGAAGAGCTCCCGACGGCGGTGGTGGCGGTGTCGGTGAAGCGGCCCTCGTCGGTGGCGAAGTGGCTTCGTGGCGGGGAACCACCGATCGTGGCCCGGGTCTCGGGGGGACGGCTGTGTATCGATCCACGGACACTGCTGGACGGTGACGAAACGGTGATCGTGTCCCGCCTCCAGGGGCGGCTGGGGGAGCGCTGAACAGGTCGAACGGTTAAAGGCAGGAGAATGTCTCAGGGCTTCTACGAGATGCTGGGCGTCGACCGGAGCGCCTCCCCCGAGGAAATCCGGCGAGCCTTCCAAACGCGATTGGCGTCGCTGGTGCGTCGGCTGAAGACCGCGCGCCGCCAGGGCGCCGATGTGTCGTTGTTGGAAGCTCAGGAACGCGCGCTCCGCGAAGCGGTCGAGATCCTCTCCGATCCAATTCGTCGCCGACGGTACGACGCCTTTCGCAAGAGTCGGGACGCCGGCGATCCGCCTGGCGACGCCAGTGAGCTGTGGGCCCGCTACCGTGCAGCGCTGATGGATCCGGTGACCATCGCTGCGCTGGATGTCATTCACGGGCTGACCGACCTTCCCATCGGGGATGTGATTCCGAAGCAGCGTCTGGCCGCCCCTCGGACCGCGACGCCTCGGACCGCGACGCCTCGGACCGCGACGCCTCGGACCGCGACGCCTCGGACCGCGACGCCTCGGACCGCGACGCCTCGTGTTGTGGGCGCACGCACGGCTGAGGTGACGGCGTCATCGGCGACATCGACGGCATCGGTTCGAACCGTGACGGAAGGGGTGACCGATATAGGGGGTGAGGAAGAGGTCACCCAGCCGCTGGATGTGCAGCCGCCGCCGATGCCGCGGCCTTCGATCGCGCTTCCGATGCCAGGAGAGCAGAAACGAAGGGAGCAGGTGGACTTTGAGGTGCCGCTGATGCCCAGCCCGCCTCCAGAGCCAGAAGAAGAGACTGTTGAGATGCTCCGCGATCGGCTTGGTTCCGGTGGGGCGTTCCTTCGGGCGGTGCGCGAGCAGCAGGGGTTGTCGCTGGAGGCGCTCGCGCACACGCTCAATATTTCCATTCGAAACCTGACGGCTCTCGAAGATGATGCATTCGATCGTCTTCCGCCACGAACCTATGTTCAGGGCTATTTGAAGTCCATCGCAGAGGAACTGGAGTTGGACGCGGGGGAAGTTGCGCGGGGCTATCTGACCTTGTTTGAGGCCCGCCGTGGATGACCCGGAGCATCTTGACGCCGATGCGGATCGCGTCATTCGTCTGACCGCGCCGATGGACGCCGGCCGCCTGGATCGGTGGCTGGCGGGTGAGCTGGAGCAGTCTCGAAGTCAGCTACAGTCCTGGATCAAAGCTGGTGATGTGACGGTTGATGGGCAGGCGGTCCGCGTCAGTCACCGCCTGGAGGGTGGGGAGCGGGTGGTGGTTCGGATGCCGCCCCCTCCGCCGACGACCTTGGTGGCCCAGGATATCCCGATCGAGGTCCTCTATGAGGATGCGCACTTGATGGTGGTGGTCAAGCCGTCGGGGCTGGTGATGCATCCCGCGAAGGGCCATCCGGACGGGACGCTGGTCAACGCCCTGCTGCATCGGATTCAGGACGGCGGCGGCGCGCCAGAGCGTCCGGGCATCGTCCATCGGCTGGACAAGGGCACCTCTGGGACGCTGGTGGTCGCACGAGATGCCCAGACGCACACCGGCCTGTCCGAACAGTTCGCAGCCCGCACGGTGCATCGTCGCTACCTTGCGCTGTGTTGGGGGCGGCTGGCGCTTGACCAACGGACGGTGGACGCGCCGCTGGGGCGGCACCCCACAGACCGGATCAAGTTCGCGGTGGTTGAGGACGGCAAGCGCGCGATCACCCATGTTGTTCGTCACCAGACAGCCCGCCCGCAGCGGACCGGCGCGGGGGGAGAGGTTTCGCTGGTGACCTGTCGCCTGGAGACCGGTCGCACGCACCAGATCCGGGTACATATGGAACACATTGGCCACCCGCTGGTCGGCGATCCGCTGTATGGCGCGGGTCGGAAGCGGCCCTCGGCGTGGCGACCGTTGCTTGTGGGGCTCGACCATCCGCTGCTGCATGCATCGGAGCTGGGGTTCACCCATCCGGTGACGGGGGCGGAGATGCGGTTTCATCAGCCGTTGCCGGACGATTTTCAGCAGATGCTGAATCTGCTGGGGATCGAGACGCCGCCGGTCAGCTGAAGCGGGCCCAAACGAAAGCGCCCCGGCGACGGTGCGGTCGCCGGGGCGCGTGTTTCTGCTGGGGCAGCGATCATTCGCAGACGGCGAACTCGCTGGCCTGGGTGCACTCGGGGTTGGTGCAGGAGTCGAGGCAACCTTCGAAGCAGTTCTCGTCTTCAACCGAGACAACAGGGTTGCTGTTGGCGTTCGCGACGATGCGGGTGGCCGTGATGGTGGCGCAGTAGGCTTCACCGTCCGAGGCGCATGTCTGGCAGGTGACGCCGAGGCCGCCGAGCAGGCTGCACAGCTCGTCAGGGTCATCGGACTCGAGGCCCAGCTCAAGGGCGATGAAGCCGATGTCGCGGGCGTCGAGCTCGCCGACCAGGGTTCCGCCGCCGAAGTAGGAGCCGTCCGCGGCGAAGGTGCCGTTGATGTTGAGCGCCGCGATGGTGATGTCGAAGCCCGCGACGGAGAGGTTGAGGCCGTCGGGCGCCGAGAACTCGAAGAAGGGCTGCGCGGAGAAGTCAGCGGGCGGGAAGTCATCGAGGGTCGGGGTGCAGGTGTCCTGCACTTCGCCCGCGTCGTCAGAGAGGGCGCCGATGAATTCGAGCGAGGTGGCGTCGGCGCTGGTGACGTTGAGGAGGACGCTGGGGATCTCGCCGGCGCCTTCGAGGAGGACCGACAGCGCGGCGGGTTCGAGTTCTGCGCTGGAGATGTCGATGGCGTAGGTGTTGCCGACGATGCTGCCGGGGTCTGCGAGCGGCTCACCCAGCTCTGAGGTGCTGAACGAGACGTCTGCGGTAGACTGCCCGTCGCAGAAGCTGACCGTCGCGACGTAGCCGGTGCTGGAGCTGAGGGGTGCGTCCGGGGTGAAGGTCAGCTCATCCTGGTCTTCGTTGAGCGCCGAAGAGCCCGAGACCGCTGCGCCGCTGGCGTCCGCGAGGGTCACGGTCGCAGAGGCGTCCGCCTCAGAGAGCCCGAACTCGAGCGGGGAGAGGTAGTAGAAGTCGGCTTGCCCGTCGGTCGGGTAGATGGGGGTCACATTAACCGTGCAGGCGTTTTCTTCTTCGGTGTTGTGTGCGGTGTGCGTGGCCTCGCCGTTGCAGCGAAGCAGGACGAGCGCAGAGAGCGCAGCGATGCGATGAAATGACATGGGTTCTCCTCCATTGGGGCGCGTATGCCCTCGTAGTCAACACGTGACGGTACGGCACACCTTCCCTGGTGTCAATGCGGTTACACCTGCGGTCGACCCCGTCGAGGTTATCGATAAACCCGATGGTGGGGTGAAAACCCGATTCGTGGCGGCAGCGCTGCCGGAGCCATACCGATCGACCCCATGCGCGGGATTTCAGCTCCCGAGCTTGGCGGTGTGCTTGCTCTGAAGGTCTTGAAGGACGGCATCGAGCAGCTTGCTCTCTTCTTCATCGAGGTTGCCGCTGGTTTTCTCTTTCAGCATGCTGAGCAGATCGATAGAGTGCTTCGCCAGGGGCAGATCGGTGCGGGTCTCGTCGCTGCCGGGCTCAGGGGTCTCACCGAGGTGGACGAGCGCCGAGCTGGCGAGGCTGACGACAAACTGAGAAAAGTTGACCGGCGGAAGGCTCTCGGACATATCGATTGGACTCCTTCGCCCCACTCAGGGGTTGAACGCAGCCCCTATATATCGTATCCACGCTGTGAGCAGTGCAACCTGCGAACCAGCGCGCTACGACGAATAGAAGACGTCGAGTACAGGACCCATGACGACCAAGAAAATGAGGAGCGCTGTGTTCACCCGGCTCGTCCCCACGCTGCTGGCCCTCTGGCTGATCACCGGTTGCACCCCTCTCCGCGGCACGCCGGGTCGGTCTGCGGTGAGCGCCCCCACCGTACAGGAACAGTATGACCTCGGCGTTCGCTACATGAAGCGGGGATACTACACCCGAGCCATCGAACAGTTCAACCGCATCCGCAACTACTACCGGGACGATCCGTTCTCGGTGAAGAGTGAGCTGGCCATCGCAGACGTCTATTATCGCAAGAACGAGTGGGATCAGGCGCGGCTGGCCTACGACGACTTCATGCGCCTTCACCCGCGCCATCCCGACCTTGACTATGTGATCTACCGCATCGGTTTGACGCTCTATAAGAAAGCGCCCCGGATCTCCGCCCGCGATCAGACCTGGACCCGCCAGGCGGTGAACACCTGGTCGGGCTTTGAGGGCCGGTTCCCCGAGAGCGAGCATCAGCCCGACGTCCAGGAGAAGCTCCGGGAGTGCCGCGAGCGGCTGGCCCACAAAGAACTGATCATCGCGCGCTTCTACGCCAACCCGCAGCGAAAGGCGTGGTCGGCGGTGCTCGGTCGGGTCGATGGTTTGCTGCGAACCTACCCGAACAGCGACTACGTCCCCGAAGCGCTGGAGCTGAAGGTGGTCGCCCATGCCTGGCAGGGCGAGATGGCGATGGCTCGGGCGACCCTGGATCGGCTGCGAACCGTCGATGATGAGGTCGCGCGGCGGGCGGCGCGAAAGTTCGACAACATCTCCCTCTGAGGCACGATGGACCAACAGCGTCGACCCCGGAAGCAGCGCAAGCCGAAGAAGGTCAGCGAGCGATACCTCACCAACGTCGCGAAGTGGTACATCGAGCGGTATGTGCCTTGCTCCGGCCAGCTGCGGCGGGCCCTGATGAAGCGGGTCAACCGCGGCCTCGCCGAGCATGGTGGGGATCGGGAGGAGGCGCTGGAGTGGGTCGAGGCGGTCATCGCCCGGATGACGGAGATCGGCGCCATCGACGATGAGGAGTATGCGCGGGCCTGGGCGCGCAGCTACCACAACCGCGGCGTCGCCTTGCGGGACATCCGCGGTCGCCTCCGCAAGAAAGGGCTGCCCGAACAGATCGTCGACCAGACCCTCACCACGCTGCGCGAAGAGTATGAGGGCGACCCGGTCCTCGCTGCGGCCTGTGCCTATGTGCGCCGGCGCCGCTTCGGGCCATGGCGACGGGATCCAGACAAGCGGACGGCGCGCGCGGACAAAGATCTCGCCGCCATGGCCCGGGCCGGCCACCGCTATGACATCGCCAAGCGGGTGTTGGGCTGTGAGGACCTCGACGCGTTTTTGGAGATGGAAGCGAAGGCGCAGGGCCACGACGAAGCGTTACCCTCTTTTCCATGAGCGCTGCCTCTCCCAATCAGCTCCGGCAGTGGGCCGAGCAGATCCTCCACTCGGCCGACCTCGCCGATAAAATGGCGCCACCGCCGGTGGGATTGCCGGACGCGCAGCCGGGACCTCCCCTGAAGCGCGTCGCCCTGCCAGCCCGTCCCGATGGGCTCGCCTTTGATGATCCGCGGCCGCGGACGCCCTTTCCCAGCCGGACCGCCTTGCAGACCGATCGCGGCCGGGGGGAAGTGCTGCACTTCTTCGCCAACCATGAGTTGTTGGCGTTGGAGCTGATGGCGTTGATGCTGCTGCGGTTCCCCGATGCGCCCCGACCGTTCCGGCGGGGGTTGGCCAACACCATGGCCGAAGAGCAGCGACACCTGTCGCTGTACCTGGGGCGGATGGTCGAGCTGGGGGTCGAACCCGGTGAAGTGCCGATCAATGACTTCTTCTGGCGGAGCCTGTCGACCGTGGACAGTCCCCTGAAGTTCGTCGCCGGGATGAGCCTCACCTTCGAGCAGGCCAACCTCGACTATGCCCTGTACTATCAGGAACGCTTCCATGAGATCGGGGACCAGAAGACCGCCGATCTCATGCAGATCGTCTTCGAGGATGAGATCAGCCATGTCCGCCATGGGCTGCGGTGGCTGCGCCGATGGAGAGCCCCGGGGCAGGATGAGTGGACCGCTCATCAGAGGAACCTCCGCCACCCATTGACTCCTGCGCGGGCGAAGGGGCGGGGCTTCCGTCGGGCGCCGCGCCGCGCCGCTGGTTTGCCAGCGGCCTACATCGACCGGCTCGCCGTCTATGGGCACTCCAAAGGCCGGCCGCCCCGGTTGTTGTACTTCAACCCGGGTTGTGAGGCGGAGATTGTCCGCGGCCTCGACCGGATCCCGGCGAGCGCAGAGAAGACCCAGCAGGACCTGGAGGCGCTCCCCATGGTCCTCGCCGCGACAGAGGACGCCGTCCTGGTCCGGCGGACGCCCTCTGTGCCCCATCTCAAGACGCTGCGGGACGCCGGGCTCACCATCCCGGAATTTATCGTGTTCAGCGGGAACCGCCTCGATGACCATGATCTCGCCAGCCGGACCCTCAGCGGGTTGGCGCCGTGGGGGTGGAGCCCCGCCGTCGCCGCCCTGTTTGCGCCGCTGGGTGCCCCTGTGTGGACCGAAGAGATGGGGCGACGCGCTGGCAAGGCGTTCGGTGTGGCGTGCGCCCGCCAGATGCCTGAGCACGACTGGCTGGCGCCGCCTGATACGTTCGGGGCGGTCTGTGAGCGCCGCGACGCTGTCGATGAAGCGGTCGAGGCGCTGATCGCGAAGGGCCATGACGTCGTCATCAAGGCGGAGTGGGGCGCTGCGGGTCGGGGGGCCATCCGCCGGCTCGGGGGGGCGCCGCTGACCCCCTCCCAGGTCGGGTGGCTGCGAAAGATCCTCCACCGACAAGGCCGCGTGGTGGTTGAGCCCTGGCTCGATCGACGGCTGGACTACTCGCTGCACTTCGACCGGAAGCCGGGCGGAAAGATGCGATTTCTCGGCTGCGCGCGGTTCTTCACCGACCGCAGGGGGCAGTATCGGGGCCACTGGCTGGGTCGATTCACCGATGGCCTCCATCCGGAGACCATCGCCCTGCTCTATGGCGGGGGTCAGGACCCGCGGCGGTGGTCTCGACTGGCGCGGACCATCGGAGACGTCGTCGGCGAACAACTCGGTGACTACGCCGGGCCGGTGGGCGTCGACTCGATGGTGTATCACTCCCGGCGGGATGATCGGCTTCGCATCAAGCCCATCGTGGAGGTCAACGTCCGATGGAGCATGGGACGGATCGCGCTGGCGTTGCAGAAACGGATTCGGAACGGGACGCCGGCGGTCTACCGTCTGTTCGGCCCGCCTGATCGGAAGCGGTCTCAGATCGATGATCTCGCTGCGTGGGCGGCAGAGCGACCGCTGCGCTGTGACGACGGTGGGCAGTGGCGGTCGGGGGTGATTTGTTTGACCGAGCCCGGCCCGGACCGACAGATCACGGCGCTGGTCGCCGTGGGGGATGATGTCGATGCGTTGGGGTGAAGGGCTTTTGCTGATCGGGCTCATCGGGTGTGCGAAGGCGCCGTCACAGACGGGCGCGGCGTCGTGGTACGGCCCCGGTTTCCGGGGCAAACCCACCGCCAGCGGGGTGACGTTTCGACCTGGGAAGCGGACCGCTGCGCACCGGTCGCTGCCGTTTGGGACCGTGGTCAAGGTCACGCGCGTGGATACGGGCGCCTCGGTTCGGGTGGTGATCAATGATCGGGGGCCCTACGCCGGTGGCCGCGTCATCGATTTGTCCAAAAAGGCTGCGAAGCGGATCGACATGATCCAGGATGGCGTCGTCGACGTCGAGATCCGCGTGGTTGGGTGTAAAAAACGCTACCCCGCGTGCAGGGCGCGTTGATCCATGTAGAAGACCTCCACGGCCAAAGACGATACACGGGCAGGGACAGGAGGACTTGGATGGCTAGACAGAAGACCTTTACCGTCGGCGGGGAGGAAGCGGACTTCGCGACCATCGGCGATGCGATCGCGAAGGCGCCCAAGGGCGCGACGCTCCAGCTCGCGCCGGGCGAGTATGCCGGGGACATTGAGCTCACCCAGGAGGTCAACCTGATCGGCCAGGGTGAACTGGGTGAGGTGGTCCTGACCGGGGCGATTCATGTTGACTCCGGTCAGGCGGTGATTGAAAAGTTGATGTTCTCGGGTCCGTTTCGGATGTCGATTGGACGCAGCCGGATGAAGAACTGCGCGCTGAAGGGGGGGATGACCGTCGACGGCGGCGCCCCGATCATCGAGAGTTGTTCCTTCGAAGGGGCGAGCATCGTCTACAGCGGTCCGGCCAAGGGGCGGCTGAAGGGATGTGTCCTTCAGGGCACCGACCTGACGTTGAAGGGCAAGTGTTCTCCGCGGATTGCAGAGAACGCGATCACCGGGGCGAAGATTCTGTTCGCAGAGGACGCGTCGGGCTCTCTGGACACCTGCACTATCACGGGTGTGGCCGAAGGGCCGGCGATTACGGTCTCTGAGCGCAGCGAGCCGCGGATCAAGGGCTGCCGTATCCATGACAACAACGCCGAGGGGGTGTGGGTCTGTGGTGAGGCGACGCCGACCATCTCGGACTGTGAGCTGAACAACAACGTGGGCGTGGGGTTGGCGCTTCAGGGCGGGCGGGTGACGCTCCGCCGATGCCACAGCCACCATAACAAGGCCAACGGGGTCAGCTTCTTCGGCGCTCAGGGCACGATGAACAACTGTGAGGTCGCCCACAACGCCGCCCCCGGGCTGGTGATTCAGGGCGCCAGCGCCCCGCAGGTCAAGAGCTGCCATTTCCACCACAACGCGGGCCCCGGTGTGCTGGTGGTTGACCGCGCCGCGCCGGTCCTGGAGATCTGCCGGCTCCACGATCACGATGAACCTGATGTTGTGGTGAAGGGAAGGAACACCGCACCCGTCCTCAAGCGCTGTCGGCTGTCTGGCGGCAGCAGCAACGGCGTCGCCTTCTGCGATCGGGCCGGCGGTGAGGTCGAGAAGTGCGACTTCCAGGATCATGGCAAGCCTGAGATCGCCGTCTGGGGCGGTGCCCACCCGATCATCCGGGGCTGTAAGATCCACAAAAGCCGCCATATGGGGGTCTGGATCTTCGAAGCGGGTGAGCCCATCCTCGAAGACTGCCAGATCCTCAACAACGCACGCGTCGGCGTCGGTGTTCGGGGCGCTTCGCCGACGCTGAAGGCCTGTAAGATCGCCGACGGGGAGACCAACGGCCTGACCATCTACGACGGCGCAGAGCCGACGGTCATCGACTGTGAGATCGCCCGGAACTCGGCGCCGGACATCGTGATCTGGGGAATGGCGGATCCGAAGCTGAGCAACTGCCACATCCACTCCGGCAAGACCTACGCCCTGTGGGTTCGTCAGGACGGCAGGGGCCAGCTCGATGGCTGTGAGATCGATCATGCGGTCATCGCTGGACTCCAGGTCGACGGCGGCGCGCCGAAGATCACCAACAGCCGTTTCCACAACCTGCCCATTGCGGCGCGGTTCTCGGCTGGTGGCGGTACGATCACCGATACGGTCTTCGAAGAGAACAAGGAAACCCTTGTCCTTCTTGAGGGCGCATCTCCGCAGCTCAGCAACCTTCAGGGGGTTGAGATCAGCGGATAAAATACACCAAAAGAAAATGAACATTCACATCAGTATCTGAACACATGTTCTGTTTTTGGTGGATGCTCGTGGGATAAGCACGAAGGATTCCCACGACCATCTGTTTCGCTACGGCCTCTCTCGCCCTGAAGCGCAACATCCCGACGGTTCAGCATGCGCTTCCGGATCTGTCTCAGACGCCAGATGCGGTTCTTCACGGCGCCGCGCTTCGGCAGATGCTTCTGCTGCTGTTGACGTGGGCTGAACAGCCAACAGATTCAGGATGCGACGTTGGAGATGTTGGGGCAGTGGACCGAGCGCGTGCTGATCGCGGACTCCATCGGCGCCTTGTTTTACGGGTAGACGATCACGGTGTAGGTCCGCTCGGTATCTCCGGAGATGTCGAACGATAAGCCGCCGACCGCGATGACGCCGTCGGCGAGGGTCTGGGTCACGGAGTCTGCTCGGCTGGCGGTGCCTTCAGCGATGTATCGGGTGCCATCCGCTTCGATGAAGCGGCCGTCGCCGCCGAACACGAAGATTGTCCGTGCTTCATCGGCGTCTTCGAGGTCTGTCACTCCTTCGGCTGTGGCGGGCGCGAGGGTGTCCGGGACATTGGTGAGGGTGGGGATCACGGCTCCTGCCGG
>JBCBLB010000203.1:0-13979 GCA_038520555.1 Myxococcota bacterium
AGCTGGATATTGGCTCCGGGTACCGGCTGAGGGAGGGCAACAAGGAATGAAGCGCGTAATCCGGGCACCGCGAGGGGCCGAGCTTCGCTGTAAGGGGTGGGTGCAGGAGGCGGCCCTCCGGATGCTGATGAACAACCTCGACCCTGACGTGGCCGAGGATCCAGATCGGCTGGTGGTCTACGGTGGCAACGGCCAGGCGGCCCGGGACTGGGCGTCGTTCGACGCCATCGTGGCGTCGCTGGAGCGGCTGGAGAACGACGAGACCTTGCTGGTGCAGTCGGGCAAGCCCGTGGGCATCGTCAAGAGCCACCCGGACGCCCCCCGGGTCCTGATCGCGAATTCGAACCTGGTGGGCCGGTGGGCGACCTGGGCGCACTTCCGGGAGCTGGCTCAGAAGGGGCTGATGATGTACGGCCAGATGACGGCGGGGTCTTGGATTTACATCGGCACCCAGGGCATCTTGCAGGGCACCTATGAGACCTTCGCCGAGGCGGCCCGGCAGCACTTCGGCACCGACGGGGACCTGACCGGCCGCCTCGTGGTCACCGGCGGCCTGGGGGGCATGGGCGGCGCCCAGCCGCTGGCCGCCACGATGTGCAATGCCACGTTTTTGGGCTTTGACGTCGACGCGCAGCGGATCCAGCGTCGCATCCAGGGGCGGTATCTGGACGAGCTGGCGGATTCGATCGCGGCGGGCATCGCCCGGGCGCTCGAATGCAAGGCCCAGGGGCTCAACCGCTCGATCGGGGTGGTGGCCAACGCCGCGGACGGCCTGGAGGCCCTGATCGCCCAGGGCGTGGTGCCCGATCTGCTGACCGACCAGACCTCGGCCCATGATCCGCTCAACGGCTATGTGCCGCGCGGGCTCTCGGCGGCGGACGCCGATCGGCTGCGCGCACAGGATCCGGATCAGTATATGGAGCGGTCGATCCAGACGATGGGCGACCATGTGCGGGCGATGCTCCGACTCCAGGACATGGGCGCCCACACCTTCGACTATGGCAACAACCTGCGGGCGGGCGCCGGTCAGGCCGGCGTGGACGGGGCGTTTGACTTCCCCGGGTTCGTGCCGGCGTATATCCGTCCGCTGTTTTGTGAGGGAAAAGGCCCGTTCCGGTGGGTGGCGCTGTCGGGGGATCCACAGGACATCTATGTCACCGATCAGGTCATCCGGGACCTGTTCCCCGAAGACACGGCGTTGGCGCGGTGGCTGCTGCTGGCGGCCGAGCGGGTGTCGTTCCAGGGGCTGCCGGCGCGGATCTGCTGGCTGGGCTATGGCGAGCGGGTCCGAGCCGGGCTGGCGTTCAACGAGCTGGTGCGGACGGGAAAGGTCAAGGCCCCGATCGTCATCGGCCGCGATCATCTGGACTGTGGCAGCGTGGCGTCTCCCAACCGCGAGACGGAGGGGATGAAGGACGGCTCGGACGCGGTGGCCGACTGGCCGATCTTGAACGCGTTGGTGAACGCGGTCAACGGCGCGAGCTGGGTGAGCTTCCACCATGGGGGCGGGGTGGGGATGGGCTACAGCCTACACGCCGGCCAGGTCATCGTCGCAGACGGCACGGCCGCTGCCGCGCGTCGGATCGAGCGGGTGCTGACCAGCGATCCGGCGATGGGGGTCTTCCGCCATGCGGACGCGGGCTATGACCGTGCGATCGAAGTGGCGAAGGAGCGGGGGGTCCGCATCCCGGGCATCACCGAGTGACCCGGCGCAGCATCCGCTGCCAGTCCGGCGACGCCTGAGACGGACGGTGTGGCGATTCAGCCTTTCATGACGACGGCTTCGTCCTTCCAGGCGGTTACCATGTGTCGGGTGACGTCTTTGAGGACGGGCCACCAGGTGTCTTCTTCGTAGGGAAGGCCGCGCTCTTCGGCGAACCGTCGGACAATCGATGCGGCGACGTCCATCTTCTTGTGGGAGATGTTCGGGAAGAGGTGATGCTCGATCTGATTGTCCAGGCCCACGAACAAGTGGGCGCCCCACCACCCCGTCTTCACGTTGCGAGAGGTAAACATCTGTAGCAGCCATGGGTTGTTGTGCTCTTTGACGAGGGGCATGCCCGTATGGCCGGCGATGAAGATGGCGGTCAACAACAAGCCCACCACCATCCACACATACAGATACGTCAGCAGCACGTTGATGGGGCTGAAGAACAGCATCGGGACGATGAGCCACAGGGTATAGTGAATGGCCATTAAGGCCACATCAATCCAGGTGTTTCGCGACACTTCGGCGGAGCGGAGCTCCCGGATGAGGTGCACGATGCTCTTGGTGCGCATCCCAAACGACAGCAGCGATGCCAGCGGCCAGAGCGCAAGACCCTGCACGCTCCGCTGAAAGCGCTGAAAGATGGGGTTGGAGATAAGATAGTAGTGATGGCCGAGCGCCATCGGGTACATCTCCAGATCGCGATCGAGGCCGACGACGTTGGTATGTTTATGGTGAATGCGGTTGTGTTTGTATCTCCAGAACCGCTCGCTGAGGCCGCTCATCAACGGGAAGGCGAGCCGGGTCATCAACACGTTCTGCTGATGGGTCCCACAGGCGGCGTTGTGTGCAGATTCATGGCCCATCAACGCGGCGACCGTCAGCAGGATCGCGGCGCAGGGGAGGATGAAGAACGCAGCAACCGTCGGCACCATCGTGCACAACAGCACCAGGGACAGCCCTGCGGTCGCGGTCGAGCCGAACTTGAGCCAGCTCCAGGTCGTGGGTGCCTCAAAGACGCCGGCTTCCGTGAGCTCCTGGCGGAGCGCACGCATCGCCTCCCGATCGAAGGAAGCGGTTAGGGGGCTGTTCATGTGACTCCACCGAAGAAAGGGTTGATGCAGTTCGTCAGAACATCAATACACCGATGAAAAAGATCGTTTCACTAATTCCTAATTAATCCGCAACATCCCCCGCTCAGGCCATCTGCGGTATCGAAAAGTCTGGGCGTTCATCAATCCTTTTCTCAACATGGGCGTGGTGCTCCGTCTGCCATCGGGAACCTCGCCAGATCCATCAGGCCAGTCGTCGGGTCTTCGTCTGAGGCCTGTTCCCTGAGTCCCGTTCCCTGAGGCCTGTTCCCTGAGGCCCGGACAAAATGATCCTGACGGCGAAGGGGGGCTCAGCGGAGTGGATCCCAGGACCGCAATGATATGCGTACTATAGCTCAATGATGTAGTATGGGAGTGGGTTATGGCCGCGGGCGGGTGTCCATCTCGCGTCCGGCTTCCAGCTCCCCCGGAGCGTCTCTCGGCGTCGGGTATGGATGGTCAACTTCTGACCCTCAAAGCGCAGCAGCTGGTACTGCAGCGGGTACCCGGGTTGGAGATGCCGCATGGGGGCACCGAACGTGCCCGCTCCCAGCAAGTCCAACCTTCGGCCGGCTGGCGAGACATCGTAGCGGTACAGCTGTTCTGTGGCCATATGAATATGGCCGTGTAGCCCAAGGCGAAAATCAGCTTTCGCCAAACGCTCTAAGAACCCTGTGTCACGAATCCGATCTTCATCTGCAGAGGAGATCGGGTGGTGCCATACCGCCAGCCGTAGACAGCCTCGATAGGCGGGCTCTCGATCAATGCGTTCCAGCGCACGCCCCAGCGCCCGCGCGTTGATATCTGCGCGCGCCGTGTGGTGGTGATCGATGGCCCAGCTGGAGTTGAGCCCGAGCATCAGCAACCTGGCTTCGGGGTAGTGCCGAATCGTGGCCTGCTGTTCCGGATCCAGAGGATAGGACTCGCTACAGACATCCGAATAGAATGAGGAGAACGCGGAGAAGCGCTCCTGAAGATCGCGGATATTGGCGATCTCAACGTAATCACCAGACTCGATATGCCATGCATCTGGTGAGGGTCCGCCCCAATCCACACGGCGCTGTGGTCGATAGTGCTTCTTCGAGATCCCCCAGTCCAGGTCGTGGTTCCCGGGAACAATCAGGAACTGCTGTGGGCGTAGCTTGAAGCGCTCTTTCAACTCACGAAACAACGCACCCGCGGCTTGATACTCTACGGGGGTGCCGCGGTTGACCACGTCTCCGGATACGATGACCGCGGTAAGCGCGTTGATGCCCAGCTCAACCAGATCTTCACGGAGCTGCTGGTATAGCAGGACCGCATCATCGAGGGTGTCAATGTGCAGGTCCGAGATGTGCAGCACCCATGAGGAAGGCAGGTTCCACGACTGTCCACTATCTGGGATGTTTTCGGTCATATTGTCGAGCCGTGTCGCGGGTGGGGTGTCTGCGTCGGGGGGGAAGATCGGCGTGTTGCCGTCCCACTGGATGCCCTGATGTCCGGAGTCACGCGCCAGGGCCGGCCAGGAGAGATGATTGAGGTAGAAGTCCAGCTGGGGATCTTCGATGCTGAGCATGCCCGCGTCGCGGTTGTAGAACAGGATCTCAGACAGCTCTGGCTGTTCTTCGAACAGTGTGGCGAGTCTGCTCTGCATCAGCCAACTCAGCGCAGGCTTCAGCGCCGGGAAACGGAGCATGGCTCTTGATAACGATGAGCTGTTTTCTGGGTTTTGAGACAGGAGCCACAGCAGCGCGAACGTCGCTCCTCGGGGGGGCGGGGGGAGCTCATCATGGCTGGCGAATTGTAACAAACGGTGGTGGTACTTGAATCGCAACCGGTTCTGTACATTTTCGATCGCACCTGTCAGGGGCGCGACGACCACCCGCATCGTGCTCAAGGTTTCCAGGATTCCCTCGGAGAGGGTCAGCTCTGAACACAAGAGCTGTGCGGTGTAGAAACTGCCGCGGGCGGTGCTCACGATCTGTTCACGCTGCTGGAAGCGAAGGTTTGCCGATGCTTCCCCCAAGGTGATGAGTTCGCGAATCTTCTCAGGGGGCTGGCGGTTGAAGTTGATGACCGCGAACCGCCCCGTCACATCGCGAAACCGCCGGACCAGCGTGTTTCCAACTGGATTAATACCGATTAAGGTGATTTTTGCGTTGTTTCGGCTCGCGTCTGCGATCAGCTTGACGAAGTCTGCGATGCGTTCCTGCTCGGCAACCGAGAGTTGATGAAAGTCATCAATGACGAGGTGACCGCTGAGCTTTCGATAGCCGGCGTTCAGGATCTCGTTGAGTCGCGTTCGGTCGCGCGTGTCTTTGCTGGTCAGCCACAGCAGATCATGATGCTCCCAGAGCTGCTCGAGCGCAACGCCCAACACGGCTGCGAGCGCATGTCGAACCGCAGTGGTCTTTCCGACGCCAGATGCCCCCTCAACCACGAGCCCTTCGTTCTTCAGGCGGAGCCGCTGCTTGAGCTGTGGCAGCTGAATGGGCGCGACGAAGTTGACTTCCGGGGTGCCTGTCGTCTGGAAGATCGATTGGATCGAGGTGTGCCCTGAGGGGGCGACAGGTGTTTCAACCGCAGCGGTTGCGCGCAGCTGAACGTTCCACAGCAGCGCGATCTCTGCGATGCGGTCTTCGAAGATCGGCCGGCTTCGCAATAACGCTTCAAAGAACGGCTGCGCAATCACGCCGTGCCGCTGCAACGCCTCGACCAGATTCCGACTCAATCTCTGGAGTGATGAAGTCCAATGGATCGTCGGTTCGATACGTTCCCCATATGGAATTTCGTAGAGTAAGCTTCGGAACTCTGAAGCGGTGAAGCGCGCGGTTAAAAAATCAGCGAGTGCTTTTTCTCTGGCTACAGGGGGCATGAGAAGAGTCTACTGCCCTTCAGACGAACACACCATCGTCCCTGCGCTCTGGGAGAGGTGACCGCATCCGGCGCAGGGGACGGGCGGTCGTGGTTTGGACCGTGGGCTCAGGGGGTCCAGCGGATGACGCCCTCTTTGGTGAGGGGCGCGGGTCCGTCGGGGGGCCAGCGGGTGTAGGCGTCGGCAGTGACGCCGCCGAGCATGGCGCCCATGAGGTCTGCGCCGCGCAGGTTGGCCCCACACACACGGGCGCTGAACATATCGGCGTTCCGCAGGTCTGCGCGTTGTAGGCGCGCCTGGGAGAGGTCCGCGCTCCGCAGATCGGCGGTCGGCAGCCGCGCGTTCCGCAGGTCTGCGCTGTGCAGGGTGGCGCCGGTGAGCCGGGCGCCGCGGAGCCGGGCGCGAGACAGATCTGCGCCGCTGAGATCGGCGTGGGTGAGGTCCGCTTCTTCAAGGCGTGTCCGATGGAGGTTGGCGCCCTTGAGGGAGGCCCCGTTGAGGTCGGCGCCGGTGAGGTCCGCCTGGGACAGGTCGGTGCCGTCGAGCTGGGCGCCGCGGAGGTCGGCCCCGCGCAGCGGCTCGCCGGGGCCGATCCGGTAGGCGTTCTCCGGGGGGGCGCTGGGCCATCGGGTGCGGTCATCGTACTGGGCGCCGCTGAGGTCGGCGTTGGTGAGATCGGCGCCGGTGAGGTCTGCCCCAACCAGACGGGCCCGTTGGAGCCTGGCGCCGCGAAAGTCGACGTCACGGAGGTCCGCGTCCTTCAGGTCGGCACCGATCAGGTTGCTGCCCTGAAGGTTGCTGCCCTGCAGGTTGGCGTGTTGTAGCACAGAGCCCTGCAGGGAGCCCCGGTGGTGCTGCCAGCCGCGGAGGTCCACCCCCGTGAGGTTGGCGCCGGTGAGGGTGATCTGAGACAGGCTATCGACGTTGAGCGTCGCGCCGACGAGGTCACACTGCCGGAGGTCTGCGCTCTCCAGGTCGGCGTGGCGCAGGTCGGCGTCGCGGAGGATGGCGCCTTTGGCCTGGGCGCGGACGAGGTGCGCGCCGCGGAGGTCTGCGCCGGTGAGGTCGGCTTCGATGAGTCGGACGCCGTTGAGGTCTGCGCCCCGGAGATCGGCGCCGCGGAGGTTGGTCAGGCGAAGGTTGACGCGTGTGAGGGCGGCCCGTCGCAGATCAGCGCCTTCGAGGTCCACTGTGGCGAGCCCTTCTGCCGCGGTGAGGTCTGCGCCGACGGCGCGCGCGCCGGCCATCCGGGCGTTGTGAAGCCGGGCCTGAGGGAAGGTCGCGTTGTCGAGGAGCGCGCCACGCAGGTCGACGTTCTGGAGGCTGGCCCGCCGAAGGATCGCCTGGGTGAGGTCTGTGCCGCGGAGATCGGCTTCATCGAGCCAGGCGCGCTCGAGGTCGGCGCGCTTGAGGACGGCATCCTGGAGGCGGGCCCGTTTGAGACGGGCTTCGGTGAGGGTGGCGTCGCTGAGGTCTGCACCGCGGAGGTCCGCGCGCGTGAGCGAGGTGTCGGATAGATCGGCGCCGACAAGGTTGGCGCCGCGGAGGTTGGCATTCTCCTTGATTCGATAGCTGCCCTGGGTGGAGAGTCCGTCGGGCAGCCGGGTCCATTGGCTGATGAGCGCGCCGGTGAGGTCGGCGTTCGCGAGCTGGACCCGAGAGAGATCGGTGGCGAGCAGGTTGGCGTGTTGGAGGTTGATCCCGGTGAGGTCGGCGGCAGAGAACCGGATGTTGCGCAGGTTCTGCCAAGCGAGCCCGATGGCGCGGAGGTCATCGGCCAGGATGGTCAGCAGTTCTTCGCCTTGTTGGCGGACTTCGGGCGCCCCATGGCGCAACAGGGTCAACAGGTTGGCGATCTGATCCGCGTGTATCGTCACGCGTGCTCCCTGAAAGCGCCGTTAGGTGCCGTCTGATGTAGAGAAGTCTGATGTAGAGAAGGAGAGGTGAAGCGATGAGTGATGAGCACAGCTTCCAGGACTTCGATCCGAACGGGTCGCGCCAGGCTGACCAGACGAGATACCCCGGTGAAGCGGTCAATGTATTGTATGATCGTCGCCGATGCATGCACGCACAGGAGTGCGGTCGGGCGAGCAGGGCGGTCTTCGATGGCAGGCGCAACCCGTGGATCGACCCTGATCAGGCGGCTCTTGAGGAGCTGAAGCAAATTGTGTGGCGTTGCCCCACGGGCGCGCTTCAGCTGGAGAGCAAGGACGGTCAGATCCTGGAGCCGGCGCCGCCGGCGCGGAACACCATCGTGGTCTCTCCGGACGGCCCGCTGTATATCCGCGGTCAGGTGGTGGTCGACGAGCCGCAGCGCCGGGGCCGGATCCAGCAGCAGATGGCCTTATGTCGCTGTGGCGCGTCTCGGAACAAGCCCTACTGCGACAACACGCATGTCCGCCTTCGGTTCCGGGACGCGGGCCCGGTGAGCGCGGATCCGGGCCCGGATCCGGGCGAGGGGCTGCTGACGGTGAAGGTGTATGACGGCGGTCCGTTGGAGGTGGCGGGGCCGGTGACCCTGATGTCTGCCAGTGGGCGCCCCGCGAAGACGGACTCGCCGATGTGGCTGTGTCGGTGCGGCAACTCGAAGAACCGGCCCTTCTGCGATGGTTCCCATACCAGCGAGGGGTTCCGCTCTATCGACAAGGACTAGGTGTGGTATAAGGGGCGCCAGTCTCTCTTTGAGGTGAGTTATGAGCACCCCCCTCAACGGCTTGCGCGTTCATCGCGCATTGCCGCTTGCGTTGCATGACCTGACGATCGCGCACACCAGCGAAGACGTGGTCGACTCGTTCCATGCCGCGGACGGCGCCCTTGTCGACTTGACCGGACTCCAGGCCATCGCCGCGACGCCGCACCAGGTGATCGACGCGGCGCTGTCAGAGATCTCGTCGACCGACAACAATATGGTGCTGCGTGGCCTGGACGTCGCGGGCAAGGGCTTGTTCTGGCCGGTCGAGATCCCGCAGGAGGACACGAACCGTCGGCTGAGCATCATGGCCCGCGGCGTGATGCGGATGGCCCGCGAGCCGTCCGTCAGCCCTGGCGCCGCGATCGTCCGGGATCGGACCGGCCGGCACCACACGGTCCGCATCACCCAGACGACGACGCCGGAGAACAAGCCCCCGCAGGAGGATCACGCTCTGGTCCTTGAGGTGGAAGTCACCGGCCACGCCAGCGCGATGCGGGAGTCGGTGATTCCGCACATCCGCTTTGTCCCGATCGCGGAGGCGCGCCAGCCGCACTACCTGGTCCTGGCGCAGTCGGTGGGCAACTCGGCCTACGCCACGGACGTCCAACGGCTGCTCCGACCCGAGCACCCGATCATCACCAACATGTTGACCTTGATCGAGTATCTGGAGCACATGGTCTGGGACGCTGATCGACACGGCTGGGCCTGGCAGCGTCGCCAGCAGGGGCGCGAGTGGAGCCGCTACCAGACCACCGCCACCCTCGCCCTTCAGGCGACCCGGACGGCGCTGATGACCCACCCCTCGACCACCATGGATCGCATCCGGCTCCTTCGGAACCTGCACTTCCAGCTCATCCGCTCGGTCGAGAACACCGCCAATGAGAGCCTCGCCCGGTGGCTGGGCAACACCGCCGGACCGGATCCGTACCGCCTCGTCTCCAGCATCGACTTCCAGATCCGCTGGAAGGGTGAACGGCGGCCGATCGAGCTGACCAGCGATTTTAAGGACATCTTCAGCGACTATATGTTCCGCGACGAGCAGCGCGACTCCATCTCGGGTTTCCTGTACGCGCCGATCAACCGGGTCGGCCGGATGACCCTGATCGACCAGATCGGGCACCTGAAGGACAACCAGGAGCGCCTGAAGCGGGTCAACGAAGATCACCCCTCGACGGCGGACATCATCGTGCACATCAAGGGGGCCGGATCGGCGACCCTCAACCGGCCCGACCAGATCGTCGATCAACTGTCTATGGCGACCGGCTGGCAGCCCCTCTGATCATCCCGATCGGGGGCGCCGTCCAGCCGCCGCGCCGCTGAGGAGGCGGGATGGACCAGACGCGAACCCTTCGAATCGGCAGCACCCGGGGCACCCTCCAGACCCTCGGGTTGATGACCGCGTTCTGCCTGATGGCCATCGTGCTGACCGGCGGACGCATCGTCGACGGTGCCATCCTGGGCGGCGGGCTGTTCTTGATATACCGGATCGGCGTCGTCCGCATGATCCTCTGTCGACACCATCGGGACGGGGTCGGGCGCAGCCGGGACGGGGACTTCCCTGGCGCCCTGGAGGCCTTCCGCCGCTCAGAAGCAGACTGGCAGACGCGGGGCTGGCTCGACCAGCGTCGGGGCTGGTTGCTGGGCAGCGCGTCCCGGTGGCCGTTCCACGCCCTCGCCCTCTACAACCAGGGCTTCTGTCTGGCCAGGATGGGACAACCCGCCCAGGCGGCCGCCGTCCTCGATGACGCCCTCCACCGGTATCCGGACATGCGCCTCGCCCGACAGCTCCGCGAGGCGATGCGTGATGCGCCGGCCCTGCAGCCTGGCGGGTGGGATGATCTGCTCTCTGGGGAACCGGGTTGAGTTAGGGATCCGGACAGGGGGTGTGAATGCCTGCTGTCGTGA
The DNA here is from genome assembly GCA_038520555.1 of Myxococcota bacterium. GTDB lineage: Bacteria > Myxococcota_A > UBA796 > UBA796 > UBA796 > JBCBLB01. The sequence goes on from JBCBLB010000203.1 coordinate 10,251, forward strand.
CCGGAGACGCCTGTTGACCATGGAGATCCGGCCCAGCCTCGCCGAGACGTTCGACCTTCGGATGCACATCGACGGCTTCGACGCCACCATCAACCACCTGCCCCATGCCATCAGCGGGCTGCGCCGCTTCACCGACTGGCTCACCGTGGCGCGGATCGACCTGCTGGTCACCGCCCTGATGCTCCTCGGGGTCGGCTATGTGCTCCTGTTCTTATACGTCTTCACCGTCCTCCCCGAGCTGCTCGTGCTCACGCTGCTCATGGGCCTGGTCGGCGTCCACGCCACAGACGCCGTGATCGACGGCATGGGACCCGCCGTCCGCCGCCTCAATGAGATCGCCGTCCGCGCCGTCAGCCAGCAGAGCCCGATCCGGATGGACGCGTCACGTCTCTGGATCGGGCGGCAGAACTGGCGACTCGCAGAGGTTCGGCGGCTCACCGCCTGCGGCGCCGTCATCCGCGTCGAACTCAACGATCAGGCCGCCGTCACCTTCGCCACCAACCACATCCCATGGGAGTGCGCCCGGCTCTGTGAGCTGGTCAACGCCGAGATCGCCAGACACCGCGGCGCCCCCCCCACGCCGCCAGAGGCCCTCCAGCGCGTCATCGGCCGTGCGCGCGGTGACCGCGCGTGGGGGAACGGATAGAGACCGGGCCTTCGTCGGCGACGACGCGTCATCGATGCAACCCGGGACCGCTTCAGGCGACGGCGGAGCAGCTGACGCCGATCCAGCGTCCGAAGGAACCGAAGGAACCGCACATCAGACGCCTCCTGTGGGCTCAGGGTGAGGCGAACCCCGTTGATCAAGACCGCCGGCATCAGACACCTCCTGACCGCATCGATAGAGTAGGGATGGGCAGATTTGAACTGCCGACCTCACGTTTATCAGACGTGTGCTCTAACCAACCGAGCTACATCCCTTTATGGTTTTTGAATATACGTTACCGTACCAGTATGGATGAATACCCATAACAGAAGAAACCCCCGAAACCGATCGGCTCCGAGGGTGCGATGAACAGCGCATGTTGAACGATCAACCGTGCGCAGCACCCCCTGTGGAGCCCGTAATTCGGCCAATAATTCGCCCACTATTGACATACGTGCCCAAAACAGCGACAGCGCCGGTGAAATGGGTGGGATATGTGGTAGATGAGGGGCTCACGAGGTTTCCTTTTCTGATTTACACCTGTTTCTTATGCACTCTGCACTTGAGCGTCAAACAGAAAGTGATTCCCTTTCGACAGAATTTTCCACCTGCCGATCGTTCCACGTGGAACATCTCTGCTGTTATCGTCCGGAGATGCGGATATTTCCATCTTCGGCGCGGACACGGAGCTGCCGTTCGGCCTGATCGGCCTCGGTGACGCCGGAGACCTGGACCTCTCCGGTGGGCGCATGGGCTTCGATATCGTAGGCGTCATCGGGGATTGTGGTGACGATGTCGCCATCGCTGCTGTCCAGCGCCATCCGTCGGGGCGGGATGGCGGCGTCGACGGTGATGGGTCCGCCGATGCTGGTGATGACGATCTGATCGCCCCTCAGTCCGCTGGCGGTCACCACGCCGCCGCCGGTATGAGCGGCGACGTCGCCGCGGATCCGGTGGAGGGTGACGTCACCTGCGGCGGTCTGGACGTCGACAGAGACTCCCGCGGGGATCCAGACCTCATGGTCGACGGCGCAGGGCTGCTGTGGTTCGGCGCACTGCGCGGACAGGATCAGGACGCCCGATACGATCTGGGCGTCGGTGATGGGCTTTTGTCCGGTGTAGTGCTGGGCGCGGGTGATGATGGCGCCGGTCTCGTCGCTGCCGTGGAGGATGACATGTCCACCGCTCGCGGCGTCGAGCGAGACGGCCTTCACCGGGGCCTCCAGCTCGACCCGATCGTCGAGGGTTCGCATCTGTCCCGAGCAGCCGCAGTGAAGCAGCCCGACGAGGAAGCCCCTTCGCATCTTCGCGTCCCTGTCCTGAAGTTTCGACCTGACCGATCGTTTCTTCAGACACCGCGATATGCCCGGACCGCTACCGTCTCTGGTTCATGCGTCGGATTTGCTGTTGAGGATGGCGCCAACCCGAACGATCTGTTGGCTCAGCTCCGATCGGGTGCCGAGGTCGAGGTCTGTGGCGATCTGCGTCGCTTCATGGAGAGCGGCTGCGGCGTCATCGGGGTTGTTAACGAGGTGCTCTGCGGCAGCGCGGTGGCAGAGCAGCAGGCCCAGCTCGAAGGGGCTGTGCATGGCGCGGAGCTGGGTCTCGCTGTCCACCAGAGCGAGCCGTCCGTCGTCTTCTCGCCCCGTCGTCATCCACAGACGCCCCAGCTCGCCCAGGCACAGGCTCTTGAGCGGCTGGGTGTGGGTCTTGGTTGCGATGGCGAGGGCTTCGGTCAACAGGTGCTCTGCGGTGGGGGTGTCGCCCTGTTCACGATGGAGCCTTCCCAGCGCATGTTTCCAGATGCCGATGTTGGATTGGTCGTTGTTCTTCTGGGCTCGATCCAGCGCGTCCTGGTAGATCCGCTTCGCGTCTTCCCATCGGCGCTGGTGTCGGCGAAGGTGACCCAGGTGGCCCAACCAGATGGCCTCATGGCGCCGATCACCGACTTCTCTGGCGATGTCGTGGGCGCGGGTGAAGTTCGCCTCCACCGTCTCCATCTGTCCCCGCTTCATGGATAAGAGGCCCAGGGTGCCCAGCCATGGCCCCTCGAATCGGCGGTTGCCGATTTCCCGGGCGATGGTGTGGGCGCGGCGGAAGAGCCGCTCTGCTTCTGACCACCGGCCTTGAATCATCATCAGGACGCCCAGGCTGCCCAATCCGGAGCTCTCGGAGCGCCGGTCTCCGACCACGCGGGCGATATGCATCGCTTGCCTTCGGTTCTGTTCGGCTTCCTTGAGCTGCCCGCGTTCTGTGTGAATGCTGGCCAGCCAGCTGAAACAGACGCCTTCGTTGACGCGGTTGCCGACCTCTCTGGCGATCTTCAGCGCTTCGTGGATGTAGGGCTCCGCGTCATTGAACCGCCCTTCGTTCCACCGCTTGCTGCCCAGGTTGCTCAGGATCCGTCCTTCTCCGCGCCGGTCTCTGATGTCCCGGCAGATCTGCAGCCCATCCAGGTACAGCTGCTCGGCGGCATCCATCTGCCCCTGAATCATCCGCAGGACCGCCAGGTTTCCCTTCCAGCTGCCCTCGCTGCGTCGGTCTCCGATCTGCTGGGCGATTTGGATGGCTTCGGTGAAGTGGCGGTCCGACGCTTCATGTTGACCCTGTTGAAAGAACAGGATCGCCATTATACTGAGGGCAGAGGCCCGATACATCGGGGCATCCTGGATGCCATCGATCTGGAGCGTCGCGTGGAGCGCTGGGGTCGCGATGGAAGGATGCTGTCGATAGGCGATCGCATAGAGCGCCCGGGCAGTCTGGACGGCTTCTGGGATCGTGCCCCGGTCCACTGCGAACCGGTTGGCTGCCCGGAGGTTCTCGATCTCCTGGGACAGCGTCCACCACCGCGCGTCCCCACCGAACCCGTTCAGGGCATCGAGAGCCTCCAGCTCCCCAAAGTGGGCAAAGAACTGGAGATGGCGCCACCGGCAGGCGGTCACCGCGTCTGGCGGCATCGCCTCCAGCTTCTCCCGGGCGTAGGCCTGCAGGCTCATCAGCATCCCGAAGCGGTGTGACCCCATGGGATCCTCTCCCAGCGGCCGCAACAGGCTCTTGTCGACCAACGACTGGATGGCGTCCAT